>JAVXCQ010000039.1:0-1024 GCA_036659415.1 Acidaminococcaceae bacterium | reverse complement strand
TGCGGTTAATAACCGCAAGGGTTCCTTTTTGGTTGGTTATGCTTTTAGTTCTTGTAAATAACGTTTTAAAGCGTCCTGCCAGCTTGGCAAAGGGGTAAAGCCTTGGTCTAAAAGTTTTTGTTTGCTTAACCGTGAATTAAGCGGTCGTTGCGCTTTAGTAGGATAGTCTACCGTCAAAATAGGTTTTACCTGAACTTCCAGCCCCGCCTGCCGGAAAATAGCTTGGGCAAATTCTGCCCAGGAGCAAACTCCCTCATTGGTAGCGTGGTAAGTACCATATTGCTTAGTTACCACTAAATCGCAAAGAAATTTTGCCAAATCTGCCGTATAGGTAGGCGAGCCTATTTGATCCGCCACTACGCTTACTTCTGACCGTGCTTGCCCTAGTCGCAGCATAGTTTTTACAAAGTTATTACCGTTTTTACCAAAAACCCAAGAAATACGAACAATAAAATAGTCATTCAACCAGTGCTTAACTGCTACTTCACCAGCTAATTTTGTCTTGCCGTAGACATTAATAGGTGCAACCGGAGAATCAACCTCATAGTAAGCGTTCCCGCTGCCGGGGAAAACATAATCTGTACTAATATACAGCATTTTTGCACCAAGCTCTCGGCAGATACGGGCGATATTAGCTGTGCCCGTAGCATTAACCTGTTGGCAAAGTTCCACATTATCTTCAGCCGCATCGACTGCGGTATATGCTGAACAGTGGATCACAACATCCGGTAAATACTGTGTAATGAAATGCCGTGCAGCCTCATAGCTAGTAATATCAAATTCCTTAAGGTCGGCCCCAAGGCAAGCAAGCTTCCGCTCCCGGAGCACTTTGAGTACATCGTAGCCTAGTTGCCCGCCGACGCCTGTCACTAATATTTTCATCAGCGCTCACCATACATTTGCTCATAGTACGCTTGATATTGCCCACTCAAAATGTGTTCCCACCAAGGTTGATGTGCCAAATACCAGGCCACTGTCTGCTTAATACCTGCCGCAAAAGTTGTAGTTGGCTCCCAACCCAGTT
>JAVXCQ010000038.1:0-1072 GCA_036659415.1 Acidaminococcaceae bacterium | reverse complement strand
GAAAGTGCTAAGAGCTTAATGACTGCAACTGTTGAAGCTGACAGAGCAAAGGCAGAAGCAGATAAAGCCGCTAGTATAGTTGGTGGCGACTATATTTCGCGGACTGAGGCTTCAAAGGTTGCATTAAGTGGTAGTTATACGGACTTACTTAATGTTCCCCGAGATTTTATTCCTAGTGTTCATAGGCATGACGCTAGTGAAATTACAAATTTACCTACTTGTGTTCTTCTTAGTGATGTTGGAAACATAGCCGGTAAAATTCCCAAATACACTGCAGATGGACATTTAATGTTACCTGATGGTACCGAAATATGGGTAGCACCTGGTGGAGGTGGAGTTTAATGGCAGAGTTTACTAAAACATTAAATATCAAAAATAATGGTACTACTCAAACGGCCAAAATATATTCAACAGTAGCTGAAACTGGGAGTACGAAAACGATGGCAGTTAAGGTGGGTGGTGTGCAAGGTTATATTGGCCTTGTAGCCCCAACTGATGCTGTAGCTACAAGCTTAATTGTTAAAAAAGACAGTGCTATTTCTAAGCTAGCCGCAAATGGAAAACCGCCATATACAATAATATCGTATACCACTCCGGGGGCTTATACCTTTACTGTCCCAGCAAATATTACTAAGCTCAAAGTTACTCTTGCTGGTGCAGGCGGTGGCGGCGGTGGCGCTGGACTTACTTCTGACGGTGAGAGTGGGCGTAATGGAGGTAACGGAGGTTCCGGTGAACTTACAACGACCTTTATTACTGTTCCACCGGGACACTCATGTAGTGTGCGAGTGATGCATGGTGGTGGCGGTGGTAGTGCGGGTTATCCAAGTGAAGGCTATTATAATTATCAAGGTGAGTATGGTAAATCAGGGGGATATTACAAAGGAGGTATGGATACCTATTTCACCACTCAATTTTTCATGGGTTATGAGTATCCTCGCATAGATGCCTGGCCTGGTAAGGGTGGTCTGGGTGGTTGGTTTAAGTCTGGTACTGGCAATCATGGTAGTGATACAGGGGGAAACGGTACACCGGGGGAAACTGCTGGTAATGGTTTAGGAGCTGTAGGTGG
>JAVXCQ010000037.1:0-1165 GCA_036659415.1 Acidaminococcaceae bacterium | reverse complement strand
TATAAAAATAACATTCCTTGAAGGAGGAAACAAAAATGAAAAAATCTCTAGTACTTGCAATGGCAATGGCTCTTGGCGTAACTGCTACAGCTTTTGCAGCAAACCCATTCTCCGATGTCCCTGCAGGCCATTGGGCATACGGCTCCGTAGCTAAATTAGCTGCTGCTGGTATCGTAGACGGCTACCCAGATGGTACTTTCCAAGGTAACGAAACTATGACCCGTTATGAAATGGCTCAAATCGTTGCTAAAGCTTTGGCTAAAGGCGCTATCGGCGCTGACGACAAACTAGTTGCTGAATTCGCTAACGAATTGGACAACCTAGGTGTGCGCGTAGCTAAACTAGAAAAAAATGCTGACAACGTTAGCATTACTGGTACTGCTCGTGTTCGTTACTTAGATGTTAAAGGCAACACTAATGGTCATACTGCTGACTTGCGTTCCCGTTTATACCTCAAAGGCGCAATCAATGATGGCTGGACTTACGGTGCTATGGTTGAAAACACTCAATCCTTGGACACTAATGCTGAAGAAAATACTACTAAATTCCGCGAAGCTAACGTTAAAGGTAAATTGGGTGCTGTTAAAGTTATCGCTGGCCGTTGGAACTACACCACTGGCGAAGGTAACGTTTGGGATGATCGTTTAGACGGTTTGCAACTGGCTACTACTTGGGGCAAAACTAACCTTGCTTTGACCTATGGTCGTCCTGACCTAGAAGTTGACTATACGAAGCCTGCAGAAGCAAATGACTATGTTAATATGTTCATCGGTACTGTTGAACATACTTTTGGCGCTGTTACTGCTGACGCTGCTTACTATCATGTGGATACTAAAGATAGCTCCTTTGCTCCTGGCAAAGTTAAAGAAAACATCTATACTGTAGGCTTAAAAGGCAAAGTTGCTAAAGATTTAACTCTAGGCGGCGAATACCTAAAAAGTAGCGTAGAAGATGCAGACGGCAACAGCAATGGCTATGTCTTCACTTTGTCCTACAAAGGTGCTTCTGCAGCTAAAGCCGGTTCTTATGGCGTGTGGGCTAAATACTACAACCAAGCTGAAACCACTTATGTATCTCATACTACTGATGCTGTACTTGATGATTTGGATGGCTTCAAAGGTTTCGGCATTGGTGCTAACTACACTGTTGCTAAAAACATTGTTGC
>JAVXCQ010000036.1:0-2444 GCA_036659415.1 Acidaminococcaceae bacterium | reverse complement strand
GCCACTGTCTGCTTAATACCTGCCGCAAAAGTTGTAGTTGGCTCCCAACCCAGTTCGTTTTTGATCTTGGTCGGGTCAATGGCGTAGCGCCTGTCATGACCGGGACGATCGGTTACATAGTGAATTAAGTCTGTGCTCTTGCCCAATTCTTGCAAGATAGTCTGTACTACGGCAAGATTAGTGCGTTCATTATGTCCACCAATATTATAGACTTCGCCTACGCGTCCTCCGCGCACGATTAAATCGATTGCCCGGCAATGGTCAGTAACATAAAGCCAATCACGCACGTTCTCCCCTGTACCGTAAACCGGTAAAGGTTTATCCTGCAGAGCATTCACAATCATAAGGGGTATTAGCTTCTCCGGAAAATGATAAGGGCCATAGTTATTGGAACAGCGAGAAATCGTCACTGGCACGTCAAAGGTGCGGCCATAGGCAAGGACCAAAAGATCTGCTGCGGCTTTGGACGCCGAATAGGGACTACTGGTGTGTAACGGGGTGTTTTCTGTAAAAAATAGCTCCGGTCGATCGAGAGGTAAATCGCCATAAACTTCGTCCGTCGATACCTGATGATAGCGTCTGATACCATACTCCCTACAAGCATCTAGGAGCACACTCGTACCAATAATATTAGTTTGCAGAAAAAGCTCTGGATTGAGCAAAGAACGGTCCACATGACTTTCCGCCGCAAAATTAATCACCACCTCCGGTTTTTCTGTGGCAAATAGTTGATAGATCGCTTGTCGGTCGGCAATATCTGCTTTGACAAATTTAAAATTAGCCGCTGACATCACCGGTGCTAAGGTTTCCAAATTGCCGGCATAGGTTAAAGCATCAACGCAAATAATTTCATCTTCCTGGTGCTGAGCCAGCATTAAGTGAATGTAGTTGCCACCAATGAAGCCGGCACCGCCAGTTACAATAATTTTCATGAGAACTCTAGCTCCCCTGCAATAGTGTGTAAAAACGGATTTGCTGCATCCTTTGTCGACAAGATAGGACTAGTAATACCCCACTCAATTGCCAGCTCCGGATCATTCCAGCGAATACCGGCATCTGCCGCCGGTGCGTAGTAATTATCTGCCTTATACATAAACTCCACTTGATCAGTTAAGGTCAAAAAACCGTGACCGAACCCTCGGGGAATTAACAGCTGTTTTTTATTTGCTTCGGACAGCTCCACTGCTAGCCAGTGCTTATAGGTAGGACTGGTTTTGCGTAAATCCACCGCTACATCTAGTACCGCACCCCGCACGCAGCGTACCAGTTTTGCTTGGCAATGAATACCCTTTTGGAAATGAATACCTCGCAGAGTCCCCTTAACCGTTGAGGAGGAGTGATTGTCCTGTACAAAATCATAGTACAAACCTGCCGCTTCTAGCTTCTGCTTACTCCAAGTCTCCATAAAAAAGCCCCGTTGGTCACCAAACACCTCCGGTTCTAAAATTACAACCCCGTCTAAACACGTTTTCGTCACTTGCATTTTTGTCACCACTTTTTAATATCTTATTTTACCGGCTGCTACTTTTTGTAAATGAGCACCATAATTAGCTTTGCCATAACTTTGAGCACTGGCTAACAGTTGTTCTTTGGTAATCCAATGATTATGATAGGCTATTTCTTCTAAGGCCGCCACTTGAATACCAGTACGTGTCTGCACCACTTTGACAAACTCCGCCGCTTCGCTTAAGGAATCCACTGTGCCTGTATCTAGCCAAGCATAACCACGACCCAAAGTTACTACTCGCAAATTATTTTGGGCTAAATAAAGCTTATTTAAGTCCGTAATTTCTAGCTCGCCTCGGGCAGACGGTGTCAACTGCTTAGCATAGGCACACACCCGCCGGTCGTAGAAATATAAACCCGTGACTGCGTAATTTGATTTGGGCACTGCCGGCTTTTCTTCTAAAGAAATGGCCCGCCCGGCAGCGTCAAACTCGACGACGCCAAACCGTTTGGGATCTTCCACATAGTAGCCAAAAACGGTAGCCCCTTCCTCATTAGCAACTGCTGTTCGCAGGTGCTGCGTTAGCCCTGCTCCATAGAAGATATTATCACCTAGAATCATGGCACAGCGCTCTTCCCCGATAAACTTTTCGCCGATAATAAAAGCTTGCGCTAAGCCCTCAGGCGCAGGCTGCACTTGATAACTAAGCTGGAGTCCATAGCGAGAGCCATCTCCCAGGAGCCGTTCAAAATTGGGCAAATCCTGTGGGGTGGAAATAATAAGAATCTCCCTAATTCCCGCTAACATCAGCGTTGACAAGGGATAATAAATCATGGGTTTGTCATAGATGGGTAACAATTGCTTACTGGTGACCATGGTCAAAGGATACAACCGCGAACCAGAACCACCGGCTAAGACGATGCCTTTCATTTTTTACACTTCCTTTATCAATTTTTACTTGTTCTGATGCAAAACTTCTTCTAAATAACCATCTAGG
>JAVXCQ010000035.1:0-2928 GCA_036659415.1 Acidaminococcaceae bacterium | reverse complement strand
TACCGCCATGTAGGTGCTGGTGGTACTGTAGCTAGGCCCACCAAAACGGGACCGGCGATGACCTTTAACAGCATTAAGGGACATCCAGGGGCTAAGGTTGTAACCGGAGTTTTGGCAAGCCGTAAACGAGTTGGCTATTTACTTAATACTAAACCAGAAAAATTAGGGTTTTTACTGCGAGATGCAGTAAAAAATGTGATTGCACCGATTGTAGTAGGGGCGGATCAAGCACAATGCCAAGAAGTAGTGCATCTTGCCACAGATGAGGACTTTGATATTCGCAAATTAATTCCTGCGCCGACTAATACACCTGAAGATGCTGGCCCATACGTGACACTGGGCATGTGCTATGCTTCTGATGTGGAAACCGGTGAGTCTGATGTTACAATTCACCGGTTGTGTTTGCAGGGGAAAGATGAAATTTCTATGTTTTTTACTCCAGGTGTTAGGCATCTAGGCGCTTTTAGAGAAAAAGCGGAAAGGTTAGGAAAAGCACTACCGATTGCTATCAGTATTGGGGTTGATCCGGCGATTGAAATCGCGGCCTGCTTTGAACCGCCGACAACGCCATTGGGTTTTAATGAATTGTCGATTGCTGGTGCTATTCGTGGTAAAGCAGTTGAATTGGTACAATGTTTAACAATTAATGAAAAATGTATTGCTAATGCTGAATATGTTATAGAGGGAGAATTAATTCCTAATCTGCGTTGTGTAGAAGATCGTAATTCAGGAACTGGTAAAGCTATGCCGGAATTTCCTGGTTATACAGGTCCAGCTAATCATTCGTTACCCGTGATTAAAGTTAAGGCTGTGACAACTCGAAAAAATCCAATCATGCAAACCTGCATTGGACCATCTGAGGAGCATGTAAGTATGGCGGGGATTCCTACGGAAGCCAGTATTTTGGATATGGTTGAACGTGCCATGCCAGGACGCGTTCAAAATGTTTATGCGGCAACACCAGGTGGCGGCAAATTTCTCGCTATTATACAGTTCAAAAAAGGTGTTCCTAGCGACGAAGGGCGGCAACGTCAGGCAGCGCTTCTAGCTTTTTCTGCTTTCCCGGAATTGAAACAAGTCATTTTAGTAGATGAAGATGTGGATGTGTTCGATACAAACGATGTGCTGTGGGCAATGACTACTAGAATGCAAGCAGATGTGGATATTATTACTATCCCTGGTGTCCGTTGTCATCCACTGGATCCTTCTAACGACCCGACTTGTAGCTGGACAATTCGCGACCATGGTATTGCGTGTAAGACTATTTATGATGCAACGGTACCTTATGCTGAAAAAGCACGTTTCCATCGGGCCCAATTCATGGAAGTTGATGTAAAAAAATTCTTGCCTAATGCGATAGTAGAATAAGAGAGAATTGCGATGGAAATAAAAATAAATAAAAACGTTGAATAGGGGTGTTTAGTTATGACATATTTTCCATTGGGCGTTGTTGTCAACGGTTTGTCTGTACTTGTGGGTGGGCTGGTAGGGGCATTTTTTGGGCACTTAATTTCGGAAAGAATTAAACTCAGTTTAGGACTTATTTTTGGTTTGGCTTCCTGTGCGATGGGTATTGCTACTATTATGAAGTTGCAAACATTACCTGCTGTTATTTTTGCAATTATTTTAGGTACAGGTATTGGCGAATTTATTTATGTGGAAAAAGGAATTGCCTGGGGAGCCCATAAGTTTGAAGGACCAATTGGGGCAATTTTTCCTAATACTTCAAAGACTATTGACCGCGAAGAATATATGGAAAAACTAATTAGTATTATTGTTCTTTTTGCGGCTAGCGGTACTGGAATCTTTGGAGCCTTAGAATCGGGGTTGACTGGTGATCACACAATCCTTTTTACAAAATCTATCTTGGATTTTTTTACGGCGGCTATCTTCGCTACATCATTGGGATATATTGTTTCAGCAGTATTTATTCCACAAGTCGTTGTTACTATGAGCCTTTTTCTTTTAGCCGGCATTATTATGCCGATGACGACGCCAAAAATGCTTTTGGACTTCTCTGCTTGCGGTGGTATTTTAATGTTTGCTACTGGGTTACGCATTTGCGGCATAAAAGTGTTTCCTATTGGCAATATGATTCCTGCCATGGTCTTGATTATGCCACTCCATTACTGTTGGATTAACTATATTATGCCCATGGTGAAATGAATTGTTAGTGACGGAGTCAGAATAAAAGGACCCACCGCCGTCATAGCGATAGGTCCTTTTATTATTTTCCCTTTATTTAAAGATGGTTGGTACCCATTTAGCAGGATCAAGATTTTTAAATTTACTACGTTGGAAGTTGTCTTTAACTGCAAAAGGCACGGTGCAGTCAAAAATTGTTTTACAAGAGATTCCATGATCCCGAATGCTAGGACTGCAGGTTGGGTCTTGTGATGGGTCAAGAGGATGGCAACGGACGCCAGGAATGAAGATGGTATCAACATCACCTTGGTATCTGGTGGTCATCGCCCACATTACGTCATTCATATCAAAAATATCTACGTCTTCATCAACCAAAATAACATGCTTGAGCTCAGAGAAAGCGGAGAAAGCTAGGAGTGCTGCCTGACGTTGACGTCCTTCATCTACAGGTTTTGTTTTGGAAAATTGGATAACCGCCAAGTATTTACCACCACCAGGAGTAGCCGCATAAACATTTTTAACATTGCCGGGCAAAGCTTTTTCACACATAGTGAGAATAGAGGCTTCGGTTGGAATGCCAGCCATATTAACATGTTCTTCGGAGGGCCCGATGCAAGATTGCATAATAGGATTTTGGCGGGTTGTTACTGCACTAACTTTAATGATAGGGAGTTCTGGCTTCATAGCTCCGGTATAGCCGGGGAACTCTGGCATTGCTTTACCTGTATTGCTATTTTTATCTTCACGAACACGTACGTTTGGTAACAGTTCGCCTTCGATAAC
>JAVXCQ010000034.1:0-4233 GCA_036659415.1 Acidaminococcaceae bacterium | reverse complement strand
CTTTATCAATTTTTACTTGTTCTGATGCAAAACTTCTTCTAAATAACCATCTAGGTGCTGAGCTAAACTCGAGCTCCTAAATTATGTGTATTCCTTCAATTATTTTTAATTTATTTTTAATTTATTTTTACTAATGTAACGTTATCAGAACGTTTAAAATTGTCATGTATGCTATAATAAATTTAGCTTCTGCTTATTTTTTTACTTTGATTTTGGGGAGGTATTCACCTTGTCCAGTAATAACACCATCTTATTTATCGGTAGAAGTGCTCTGCATTATCCGCAATCTTTCGCTACGGCTCTCGCTACTTTGGGGTTTAAAATAGAAAAACCCAATTATCTAACTTATACATATCCAAATCGTTGGGAACGTTTATTTCGGAAAAAACAATACAATCAAACTTTTTTAAACAAACAAAGTGACTTGTACCTCGAAGCTTTACAACGAACTAAGCCACAATTCGTCTTTATTGTCAACCATTATTGGGTCAATGAAAAATTCCTGACGCTCTGTCAACAAAAAAATATCCCCGTCTATGGTTATTTAATGGATGCTGTCCGTTGGTATGGTTACGCTTTGGAACTAATGCATCTTTACACAACCGTCTATTCTTATGAACCTTCAGACAGTAACATTGACCTCATCAACGGAAAACATATTCAGTATCTGGCTTGTGGTTTTAATCCCTGCGTCTTTAATGCTGCAAACATACCAACCAATAAAAAATTCGACCTGTCTTTTGTGGGTAGACTAGAAGCTCATCGTCTAGAACTTCTGGAAGCAGTTGCCAAATATGCTCATGAAAACAATTTGAAATTAATTATTTATACCAGTATTCAACTAAAAACTATTGGTAACCTTTGGCTTTTCCCCAAAATATTAGTTCGCCGTCTAAAATTTGCCTATAAATATAAATATTTGTATCGATGTCTTGTAAACGAACCTGTTTCCGAAACTAAACTAGCGACTATCTACAAACAATCTAAAATTTGTTTGAATATCCATGTGGGTACGCATGCCGGATTGCATACTGGCTCTAACGTTCGTACTTTTGAAGCGCTAGCCTGCCATTCTTTCCAACTCATTGATGCCGGACATTTAGAACAATCCACACTAAATAGCCCTCAACACTTAGTTGAATTTACCAACAGTGAAGACCTTTGTAGAAAGATAGGCTATTATTTAACTAATGAAGATATACGGGAAAACATTGCCGAAGCAGGCTACCAGGAAGTTCATCGTACTTATACTGTAATGAATATGATGAAAACAATTTTGGCGGCAACTCCATTTCAAGTCAAATCGTAAAACAAGTGGTTCTATAAAAAATGTTGAAGTCTGCTTTGGACCTCTCTCATTTACTTATAGAACCATTTTGCATAAAACACTAATCTTTACAGACTACTTGATGTTGATTACGCAAAAGCAGCAAACAGCCCAATAAGAACCAAAAAGTCTTAATCAGCGCCGAATTGTCAAAATTATTATCGGTAATACCATTTAAGAGCATGCCAGTACAGCTAGCTAACAGCATAAGTGCATAGGGGTTCTTCGTCTGTAACCACATTTTGCCATTATTATAGAGCAAATACGCAAAGAAGCTCACACACCCAATCAGACCAATTAAGCCATTTTCGGCAAAAACTTGTAAATAGCTATTATGAGAATGAACTAGATCTTGCTTTTCCACCGGCAACCGATATTGCTCTCTGTAGGCTCTTCGCCATTCTCCCGGCCCTACGCCTACTAGCGGATGATCGGCAATCATGTGAACTGTCGATTGCCAAACCCACACTCGTCCCAAATTCGAGGTATTGGTAGTAAAATTACCCATCGATTTTACTTTCGCAACCAGTGTCGGTTGCGTCGAAAATAGCCCTAAAACCAAAACAAGGGCAAGCACGAAACCGAACAGCTTTTTAGGCGATTTTAAAACATAGGGTAACGCCACAAGCGGCAACAAAATAAGCAAATCCAGCCACGCGCCGCGGCTAAAACCGGCCAGTACGCCCATAAAACAAATACCAAACATTACTTTGCTAATATTTTTTTGTTTTTGGACAAAGTTTTCGTCCAAAATCACAATTAACAACATCGGCATCAGCATACAAAGAATGCCGGGCAAGGTTAAGGTATTGCCGCCAAAACCCCAACCCCGGGGAGCTAACTGCAAACCATATTGGCTAACACAAACAATCGCATCTAGGCACAAACCGGCAGCCCACCAGGTCAGCAATTTGGGTACTGCTTCGTTTTTGCGCACAAAAAGCGTCAAAATTATAAAAGGCATCGCTCGATAGAGCCACATCCCAACAAAAACCTTGGCCGAACCTACTACACTTCCCGTGGTAAACAAGATGGAAGGAAGTAAACAGAGCATAAAAAAGGCAAACGCACGATAATAGCCTGCCAGCTCTTTATTAACTGTTAAGAGGGTTCTTTCCCGCTGCAACAAAATAAAAAATATCAAAACTGCCAACCCTAAGCACAAATTACCAAGAGCCATGGAGAGCCGCTGAATGATAATCGCTCCCGTAACCAGAAGCACCATATATTTTTTTAACTGTTCATTGTTCAAGCCTTATTCCCTCACTTTATTAAGATTGCTCTTTGACTTTCCTGCACGTAGCCACTACTTGCTCAATTCCGGTAACACACTGGCTAATTGTAAATTTGGTTTTTACTGTTTTTTCCCCTTCTGCGACTAGCTTGATACTAAAAGCTTGGTCGGTATAAAGCTTCTCAATCGCCTGACACAAAGCTTTAACTTCACCCGGTGGCACGATTAATCCATTTTTGCCCTGCGTAATGATTTCTTCCTGCGCACCACTATTGGTTGTAATAACCGGCGTTGCACAGTACAGAGCTTCACAAATAACCAATCCAAACGCTTCCGGTACCAGCGAAGGCAAAATTAGCACATCAATAGCCTTATAAAACGCTTCCATGTCATTTTGTAGCCCCAGTAGCTGCACCCGTTCTTCAAGGTGATGTTCCTGCAGATAAGCTACCAGTACCGGCATAAACCCCTTGTCGGCCGTCCCGGCAAGTTGAAGGGTAAACTCTCCATGTGTCTTTAGCAAGGTTTCTAACGCCTCTAACAAAACCAGTACTCCTTTGTTCCCAATTAAGCGTCCCGCATAACCGAGTACATAGCCGGAATGGGCAAAGCGTGCCCGTGAATATTTGTCAAAAGCCGTAGTGTCGATACCGCTATGTACTAACCAAACTTTCTGCCGGACAGACGGGTGAATCGTGGCTAGTTGCAAAGCATACACCGCCTGGGACACGCAAATAAACGCATCAATTTGTCGTTGTAACCACAGGTGATAACAATCCGTTTTATTAGGTAACAGATTATGTCTGAACATAATAAATCGCAAAGACGGACAAAACTTTTTCAATAACGCACACAAAAAGGCCAGCTGCCCACTATGACAATTAATTACTGTAATCTCCTGCTCAATAATATATTGCCGCAAAGCCTGAAGCGCCGCCAGTCCCAAAATGCTACTTAAAGAAGCCGGATAAACTGTCGCTACTGCCGCATATTTTTGTGCCATCGCCGTTTGCCGATGATCCACCACCACAAATACCCGACGACCACGCCTTTGCTCTTCTTGGCAAACATTATAAACATATTGTTCACCGCCACCCCATACTTTGGCGCCAACTAAATGTAATATGCCCATCTTATTTAATACCTTCCCTACGCTGTAGTTCCAGTAGCTTGAGATATTTAAAAAGTGTATAGGAACAATGTAAAGAGGTGGAAATTAAGCCTTTGACCCCATCTAAAAACCCTAATTGCAAAAAGAACATTTTACCGAAGCCCATCAGCATATGCCCTACGGCACCACTCAAAGAAGTTCTTTTGCCTTGTGCGAAATTATCGGTCGCCCAAATCGTTGTATAGGCTCCCATTTTATTAATCCAGGCTTGCCAATTATCATAAGTATAATGCTTGACTTCCCCTGCAAGTTGCTTTTGAGCTAAAGAACAAACAGGTCGCTCGTGGACTTTGTTCTCCCACACCACTGCCTGTCGGGGAAACAGCCTAAAAACTTGATCAGGCTTAAAAGCACCGTGGTGGAAGGTATAGTCACAGACTACAGCCCGCCTGGTAAAGGCATATTGTTGGGGTGCTTGGTTCACTTTCTTGTGCACATCCTGCACCAACTCGCCATCCATTCTTTCATCGGCATCTAGGTACAAAACCCAGTCTGCGTCTG
>JAVXCQ010000033.1:0-9309 GCA_036659415.1 Acidaminococcaceae bacterium | reverse complement strand
ACAAAAGTGCCAAGCTAAAGGAGCTCTATAATAAATGTTGGGGTGTGACCAAAAACGGTCATACTTCCAACATTTGATAAAGGCTCAAGTTTTCTTGAAAGGACTTTTTGCGCCTTCATAAGATTATCTTGCTGTTTTTTACTTTCTAAATACAAATAAATATTCATGCGCCAATAATAAAAAATTATATTTTATACTATTCGTTTTCCAATACCCTGTTGCCTTGCAATTATGTTGTTCCTTGATGATGATTTCTTTTAATTTAAACCCCTGTGCTTCAAATATTTGCATAACTGCAAAACTCAGCGGCTGGACATGGCCTTTGATCCGTGTATCACCCATAAGAATAGCACAAAATTTATCTTTTTTAAGGACTCGATGACTTTCAGCAGCCACCTTTTTCATTTCTTCCAAAAACTGCGGTATTTTGTAGTGCGATAAATCCTCTTCTACATCTTCACTATATTGAATGATATTCGCATAAGGTGGGTGCGTGCAAATAAAATCTATGCTTTCCTCAGGTATAAAGTGCAGATTTCTCGCATCACCTTTATGAAGATACACCTTACCATTAGCACCCTCGTGTTCAAACGTCGTTTTTTCACAGCACCTTGCTAAGGCTATATCGTTGACATCAACACCTATTATATTTCTATTTAATAGCTTTGCTTCCACAAGAGTTGTTCCACCGCCGACAAATTGGTCAAGTACCAAATCATTTTCTTTCGAGTATCTTAAAAGTAAATTCCTTGGTATAAAGGGCGACCAATTACCCCTCCATTTTGCATCGTGGGTAGCCCAGTCACCACGCTTAGGAAAACTCCAAACTGTATTCATTTCAAGTTCAAACTCATCTGGTTCCCATTTAGTTATTTTTTTAGTCATTCTTTTAGACCTCAAGATAGTTTTTTGCAATGGGGTTTTCTAGAGCATAAATCCATCTACTTCGTTTAATGATTATGGCATCATCGAACAATATACTAATTATTTGCACTTTTATAACCCCTTTGTCACAATTTCTTCTAATAGTCCTTCGTCAATCATCTTAATATTCATTATAAAATCAATTGCATTAAAGGTTTCCAAAAGAGGTCTTTCCGCCGTAAGCCACCCTTTGCCATCAGTAATCCAAATAAAATTTATGTTTTCGTTTTTTACCAAAGAAAATAAGCTACTGAATTCTCCCGCAACTGCTTTGAGTTTAGAACCACCGCCACTATAGTAATTAACTTCGACTAAAAATAATTTATCTCCTGTGTCTATCGCAAAATCAAAGTGTCTATCCACTTTATCCGTTGATACTTCTTTGCCGAACTCATGTTTTATTTTATCGGCAGTAGCTTGTGCCAAATAGCGAAAGTTATGTTTAGAACAAATAGCTTTAATGTAGGCTTCTATCAAATTTTCCATAGCGGTTCCGCTACGATTCTTGCGTGCATTCGTGTCGAGCCCAACTTCAACACCGACTGCATAATCAACTAGATTTTTAATATTTTTATCCGCAATAACTTTTAATAGTCCACATTTCTCTGCAAAACAAACTATTTTTTCTATTTCTGCATCGGTATATTCTTTCTTTTTGACGAAAGAATATTCTATGTTCCCACCAAAATTCGCCACTTTTATACTCTTTCCTCTAACGGCGATTAACAATGGAATTACGGGCACCACTTCTGGATACTGCTTGATAAGTGCTTTTAATTTTTGGGCTACATTTTCTTTACCAATAAGCGTATTTAAAATATTTAAAGAAACTTCAATGCAAGATACGTTGCCGATAATTTTTTCCCATGCTACAAAAAAATCGTAGGTACGAATGGTTTCTTTCAAATGATCAAGCAAATATTCAAAAACGGCTTTTTCCGAAAGCATTCCCATTGATTTATACTTTGCTAAATATTTCATAGTCTTAGCTCCTTACCAATTAGCAATCAATAATTCACTTATTTTTCCCCTAGAACTACCATTACAATTAATCATTCGTGTCGCTTCAATACGATTTATTTTATGTTCGCTATAGAGTACATCAAAAAAATCATCTTCAGCATTGGAATTTTTGGGATCAGAGTTACTGGCCACGATTTTTGCGCCTTGCTCACTCATTTGTGCAACAAAATATGCAAGTTCTTTTTGTGCCTGATCATCAAAGATCTGCTCTGTATAAGAAGTAAAGCTCGCAGTTTCAGTTAGTGGTCGATATGGTGGATCAAAATATACAAATGTATTTTGGTCAATAAAGGTGACGGACTTTCTATAGTCCCCGCAAACAATTATTACTTTTTTCAGTGCTTGCGATATGTTTCTCAAGTTCTCTGCATCACAAATACAAGGTGTTTTGTAGGCTCCCATGGGTACATTAAAAAGTCCTTTTTTATTGACACGATATAAGCCATTAAAACACGTTTTATTTAGAAAAATAAAAAGAGCCGCTTTTTCCACATTAGTACGTTCGTCAAGATTAATCTTTAACCCATTAAATACAAAACGCTTATCGTAATAATACAATTTTCTTTGTTCTATCTCCATAGCTAGATACTCTAGTTGTATTAGGGACAATCTTTCGATAAGTTTGTCTATATCATCACGAATGATTTTATATGTATTTATTAACTCTGCGTTGATATCGCTAATATAAAGGCTGTCAAGCTCATAATTAGAAAGCACATCAAAAAGAACCGCACCACCACCAACGAAAGGTTCTGCATATTTCGTTATTGTTTTACCCAATTGTGCTGGGTAAACTTTGCGTATTTCTGTTAAAAGTTGCCCTTTGCCTCCTGCCCATTTCACAAAAGGCTTTAATTTCTGTTTGCTTTTTTCCATGTATTGTGAACTCCTTGCGTCAATAGGTTTCATGGCTTTACTTGGTATCAACCACATATTACCAACCTTGGTTGCACCAACTATTCGTTTTTCGGCACAAAGAACAGCCACACGTCTTTGCGAAATTTCCCATTTTCTTGCTGTTGCTTTTGCCGATATGTATTGCATATTAGCTTCTCCTTCGCTGTTATATATAATTATTGTATTCTATATCTAGAACAATAACAATGCGTTTTTTATAGATACTTTTTTACACAAGCTGATAATTCTTCTTCTCTACCAACTTGCAAATTACCACTGTAACTGCTTTTGCTCTAGTTACAAATCCTTGCTCCTAGTGTAGGCTATTTTCTCGGTTCGTTCATAACCTCTTGGTGTATAATTTTGCTAATGCGCTACGGCTTTTTGATAGGTAGCTACGCTCCCAATTAAATAATCACTTTTGCAAATAACGCCACCACTCGCAGAACTGCTTCTGCTTGTGGTGGCGTTTATTTTTGGCTCTATTTTTTATTTGCGGAGCTGCAAAAAATAAGCCTCAGCGTCATCTTGAGTTTGAAGCACGCTAAAGCCGGCTTTCGTTGCCAGCTGGGCTTCCACGTTGACGGGGCGCAGGCGGTCTTCTGCTACGGCGGGGCAGCTGCCGTGAATACCGTTAACGGCAGCTCGAGAAATATCGTGCATAATCGTTAGTTGCCCTCCGGATAGCAATAGGTCATACATCAGGGCAAAAAAACGAGATTTATCCTGTAAATGGGGATAAAAATTAAGACAAACAATCTGGCGATACTGTTGATCCGCGGTCAAACTAAGAACATCGGCCACTTGGTAGCTCACGTTACTAAAGTGCCCATATTTAGCCTGTGCTACTGCCAGCATTTGGGCGGCAAAATCCACCGCCGTTACTGCCTTGACCTGGGGTGCCAGATAGGGTAAAAGCACCCCTGTACCCGAGCCTAAATCCAGTACGGTATCTGCCGGTGCTAGTTGCAAACGTGCCACTAAACTTTGCAATTTGGTAGCATTATGGGCTCTGGTGGTATCCCAACCAGCTGCTAATTGATTAAAAAACGCTGCTTCCGGCGTTATTGTTTCAGTTTTTTTCTGCATTGCTTTACTCCTAGATTTTGTGCGTGTAGATCATGCTAACCAGCCTACCGCTTAAAGGATAGCCATATTGTTCAGCATAAGCTTTGTTCCACAGATTGTCAACATACAGCGCCAGCGAGCTTTGTTTGGTCAATGCCCGCGTTATGCCTAGATTATGCACAGCGTAGCCGCCGATATGATAGACCTTGTTATTGGTATAGGCTTCTGTTTGTTCACTCACATAGTTTACGCTATAACGTACCTGCCACCGTTCATCATCATACTGATAAGCAAGCCCCAGCTTATGGCGGGGACTATAGTCCAGCTCCTCAGCTAAACCTACATGGTCAGTACGCACAACACCGCTTTTTTGAGTATGCTGGTTTGTATAATTAATGTGCAAACTATTATAGCGGTCTATTTTTATTTCATTTTCCCATTCTAAACCCCAGAGTTTAGCTTGGTCAATATTATAAATAGTAAAAGGGAAGGTATGGCGAAAATTAATATAATCCTCCAAGTCTTGGTAAAAAACGCCGACTTTGGTAGTATAGCGGTCGCTAAATTGGTGCTTAGTAGCAATTTCGTAGCTCATGCCTTGTTCCGGCTTTAATTGTTGGTGATAAGTGGGATTGGGTGCGCCATTACCTAATGCAGCATTGTTATAATTTTGTGACCACCAATAATATTCTGCCATGGACGGTGCTCGCCACACCTTGTTAAGCGAGTAATAGGTAGTTGTATGGGCACCATTTTTAAAGGCAAAATTGAGTTTTGGCGACAAACCACTTTCTTTGACAGCTCGCATGGTACTTGCCTCGGCCGCATCAGCTTGACCTTTGAATTCATCATAACGCAGTCCTACATAGGCTTGCCAGCGCTCACTTAATTGCCAAGTATTATCCACATAAATACCCATAGTATCAATTTTTTGCGATGGATAGATCCCACTCAGCGGTTTCCCGCCGGTAGCGGGAACGACGTCGTAATGACCGTAGCCATAACGCAAGCGTTTGTACTCAGCACCGTAACCAATGGTGCTTGCTTCTCTTAACACTTCGCCCTTAAGCCCAAAATAATCAGACTTATCACTGGGGACCACTCTGCGCATTGTGACAACGCCGTCTTTTTTAGCAACCTCTGTCCGTTGCTCAGCATTTTTATAATAATCTAGTTGCCACGAACCACTCTCATAGGTTCGTTTATAGCTAAAATCATAATACTGATTGTCTTTTTGCCAGTAAGACCCGTCCCCAAAACCTTGAAAACCACCAATGCTGGGTGCTAACGATTCCCCTTCGGCATCTGGCCAACTCGGGTCATAGCCAGGTGTACCGGCACGATTGGGCAAAATATATCCACGCTGAGCCTTCGTCTTATTATAACCCAAGCGCCAAGTATCATGTTTAGTCGGTTCATAGCTTAGCCGCAAACCGTATTGGTCAGCGTCATAGTCGTTATTGCGCAAATAGGCATCCGCCTGCGCCGTATTGGCCACTACTTGCAAATTGAGCTTACCCGCTTGGGCACCATAATTCATACGGTACTCCCGTCGTCCCTGCTGTCCAACTAAAAGGCTTACCTGTCCGCCCACGGCATTGCCCTTGGTTATAATATTAATCGTGCCGCCAATGGTGTTGCCATAACCGGCCGTTTTACCACCCTTAATAATCTGAATTTTATCGACCGTATCCAGAGGAATGGTGTTCCAATCCACGTACTGCCCACCCATCACACCGGCGGCATTAATTTGTCTACCATCTAATAGCACCGTATAGCGCCTAGCGTCAAAGCCCCGCAATTTCACCGTGCTATCTTGGTTATCACCCATACTAGTGCGTTGCTGAATATCAATGCCCGTAGTCTGCCGTAGCAATTCAGGAATAGTAGCCGCTTTTCCCGGATTGACATACTTTGCATTAATAGAATCAGTTGCCACTACTGCTTGCGGTCTATTGGCGCGAATAATAATTTCATCTAAGTCATAGCTTGGCAAAACCGCCGCATTAACCGGTGTCGCCGCCATAAATAAAACAGCCATAATGGTACCTGCTGATAAATATTTCATCTAATTACCCCTTATTTTTGAAAATATCTGCCTGTTCTAGTTGTCTAACCAAAAACGGCACTACTAATAATTGCAATACAATTCCCGGTAGCCCTGTTACCAACATACCAGCCAAATAAACAAAAGGCGCTAGCGGTAACGCTAGCAAGTGTGCCACTAGCATCACACCTAAGACCGCCGCCAAACGACCGGCTAACATGGTCACAAGGAGCGATACTACTAGTGGCAACTGCCTACGTTGATAACAGTAGCCCGCAACATAGCCATACACCCCTAGCTCCACAACCATCACCGGGAGCACCGGTAGAAGCGGCGGCATCCCTGTCCAAAAACTACTCAGCAAGGGTGTCACAATTCCGACCAACGCCCCGCTCCGCTCACCCAAAATGAACCCGGCCAATAACACCGGCAGATGCATCGGCAAAAAAATAGCTCCAGCGCCGCCAAACAAATGAAAAACCAGCGGGAAAACTAACCCCAGTGCTACACACACCGCACTCCACACCATTTTTTGCGTCGTCATTTTTTTACCCCCTTACAAAACAAAAAGCCCTGAAAGCACGTGTTCATCACGCATACCTTCATGGCTCATTTTTTATTTAAGTACTACTTACCCTAGGTCTTTTCCTACAGGATAATATCGTTATTACCCACTTGTCACTTCGTGTGACTGACTTAGTGTAGCATATTTTACCATTTTTTTCAATTCGGTAGCGTTAAATTATACCCACCACGGCCCTCAAAGCTACATTGGAGAAAAAAATGTTTTTTCTCATTATTTATGCCATAATATAAATATAATTGATTGTTAAGACAACTTACCCCCATAAACAGTATGTCCAGCAAAATAGCAAATCCTCCGGTACTACTAACAGCTAACGTTCACAACACTTCAAACAATATTACCAGGAAAGAAGGAGATTCAATGCCAAAAACCTCTACACCGGAACTGCTCTGCAACTATTTGCGTGACCTCATTGCTGACCCTCTGCAAGTTAATTTAGACATGACTGCTTTGCCTTCTGCCTGGCAGCCCTTCGGAGAACGCTTGCTAGTGCTTACGCACTATCTTCAAGAAGAAAAAATACTGTGCACTGCCCTGGCCGCAGGAAAGATAAGTAACCTGCAATTACCCCATAGTGACAATCCTCTGGCTGCACCCCTTAAAAATATTCATGACACGATCCTTGCTCTCATTAACCTCCTAGAACAAGTGGCTGATGGGGACTATAATCGGCGTCTTCACTCCAAAAATGAATTGTCAGAAGCTTTTAACGCCATGGTTGAACGCTTAATCTCCCTCGTTATGATAGATGGCCTCACTGGGTTATTGACCGAACAAGGCTTTGATGAAAAAGCCAAAAAGATTTTGGCGCATACAGATAAACAATATTATCTAATCGCCATTAACGTCAATGACTTCAAACGCTATAATGCACTCTACGGCTTGAAAAAAAGTAATGCACTCCTCAAAGACATTGCCACTCAAGTGCAAAGTATCTGCCGTGAAAATGAGCTCTGTGCCCGCATCCACGCTGACAATTTTATCGCTTTAGTTTATGCTAGTAACCTCCAAGAAGTACTTGATAAAGTAATAGCAAACAGCAAGCAGCTCCAAGTCGGTCTGACCTTCCGCACAAATCTTTTTCGCCATGGCATTTACTGTATTGTCGATAAAAACCGCACCCTACGAGAAATGCGTGACTGCGCTAATCTAGCTATGGAGAGAATTAATAACATTGCCGAAACCAATATCGCCATTTATGATAATCGCTTACACCAACAACGGCAGTGGGAAAATCATATTTTGGCCAATTTTAACGAAGCTCTGATTAGCAAGGAGTTTATTCTCAACTACCAACCTAAATTTAATTTACATACCAATAAAATTGATTCGGCGGAGGCTCTTATCCGTTGGTTCCGTCCCGGCGGTGAAATAAAACCACCAGAAGCTTTTATTCGCTTATTTGAAACCAACGGTCTCATTACCAGCTTGGATTTCTATGTGGTAGAAATGGTCTGTATAGAGCTACGTAGTCGCCTTGACCAAGGTTTACCCATTGTGCCGATTGCCGTTAACTTCTCCAGAATTCATCTTTATGACCCATTTTTCGTCCAAAAGTTAAAAACCATTTTGAGCAAACATCAAATCAATCCCTGCCTTATTGAAGTGGAATTAACTGAAACCGCTATTTTTGAAAGTATGGACGCCATGGCAACAGCCCTCCAGCAGCTACACACAGAAGGTTTCATCGTAGCCATGGACGACTTTGGTAGCGGCTTTTCCTCCCTCAATATTCTAAAAAATCTGCAACTAGATACACTCAAAATTGACCGACTGTTCTTTAACAGTTTTGAAAAAGACCCCAGGGTCGGCGAATTACTCACCGATATTTTCTCTATCGCTAAACATCTCAACCTCAAAACAGTAGCCGAAGGTGTCGAAACCAAAGCTCAATTTGATTTTTTGACAACTACCGCTTGCGATTATATCCAAGGCTACTATTGTTCTCGTCCCCTACCTACACCTGACTTCTTCGCTTTATTATCAGCTCAAGCTTGACCCCTACCCTCTCTTAGATAAGCAAAAATCCCCTTAGCACCTAGGTGCTAAGGGGATTTTGCTTATCTATTAGTGTGTTCTCTAGCCCTTGGCCAAAAGTTCAACTATAGTTTTTTCCATACTACTAGGCGGAATAATCGGTGCGTAGCGGCCGTGCACCTTCCCCGTCCGGTCAATGAGGAATTTAGTGAAATTCCATTTAATATCGTCATTAATAAAGCCCGGGGCTTCTTTAATCAAATACTTAAATAAAGGATCCGCCGTCGCACCTTTAACGTCAATTTTAGCAAAAACCGGAAATTTTACGCCATAATTAATTTGGCAAAAGTGCTGTATTTCCTCATTTGCTCCCGGTTCCTGATTAGCAAACTGATTACTAGGAAACGCCAAAACAATAAAACCCTGGTCCTTGTACTTCTCATAAAGTCCCTGCAAATCTTTGTATTGCCCGGTAAAGCCACATTTGCTGGCGGTATTGGCAATCACCATGACTTGCCCCTTATAGGCGGACAACGAAACTAACGCACCGTTAGGTTTGGCGACACTAAAATCATAAATATTCATACCATCTACCTCTTATCTTCTAGCTTTTTAGTTTACCTAATTATAACATGGAAGCAACTAGCGCTGGGCACTTTGTTGATACCAAGATAAGAAAACCCTCTACCTAAAATGGTAGAGGGTTTCTTACCTTGTACTTAGAGTAAGTACTGGTATTATCCAGCCGCTTCACCTAAGCCGGCAGGTTACCAATGGGATACGCAAA
>JAVXCQ010000032.1:0-10703 GCA_036659415.1 Acidaminococcaceae bacterium | reverse complement strand
AAATAAACCCCCGTAGCACTTTGGGAACAAAGTGTTACGGGGGTTTTGCATATTAGGTAAATTAATAAGCTCTTTTGCCAAAAACAGGGTGGCTAGAGGGTTTTAAGTGTAAACGTTGGGCTAATTCCACAGCGTCTTCCAAGGGTAGATCCTGCCTCATTTCTGCACGCTCAAAAACGCAGTAGGGGTCGGAAGAACCAATTTCTCCGCCTGGTAAATAGATATATTCAGCATTATCGGCATCACCGAAGATAACTCCGGCTTTGAGTTGTTCAGCCATGATTTTGGACATAACGGACGCTCCTTAGTTAACTTAATTAAAACATACGCCGCTTCCATAAGAAGTAAGCAAAAATGCCGGCGGTGAGGGTGGCACTGGCGGAAACAATGAAGAAGCCGTAGGGATTATCAGCTAGTGGTACCGGTACATTCATGCCCCATAAGCTGGATAAAACGGTAGGAATGGCGAGCACAATGGTCATGCCGGCCAAGAATTTCATTACAAGGTTCATATTGTTGTTAATGATGGAGGCGAATACTTCCATCATACTATTTAAGATGTGACTATACATTTCAACCATTTCAATAGCTTGCTTGTATTCAATGATAACGTCTTCCAGCAGATCCTCGTCTTCTTCGTACATTTTGACCAGGTGCTGAACTTGTTTAGCGGAACGCAAACGTAAGAGTTTTTCAGTGACGATATAATTACTGCGCAGGGAAGCCGAGAAGAAGGTTAAGGACTTTTGCACATCTAATAAATTAAATAATTCTTCATTTTCCATGGATTTGCGTAAATGTTGTTCTAATTCGTCAGTACGGCGATTGATGTTACGAATGTATTTGAGGTAGAGAGTTGCTGATTTATAGAGAATCTGAAACAAGAAACGCGTTTTTTTGTAGGTACTGAAGAAACGATAATTAAGGGAAGAAAAATCTGCTAGCACAGCGTTAACTTCCAGACAAACGGTAATGACGTAGTCTGCTGTCATGATAATGCCTAGTGGCAGGGTATCGTAATCGTTGTTGCTCCGTAAAAGTGGAATGTCGACCAAAATGAGAATTTGGTCAGTTTCTGTTTCAATACGGGACTTTTCTTCGTCGTCTAAGGCGGCGGTTAAGAAGTCTAGCTGAACGCCTGTGTGAGCGGAAATTTCTAATAATTCTTCGGTCGAGGGGCTGACGATATCGATCCAAGCACCTTTGGTTAATTGTGATAAGTCTAATTCGGTAATTCCTTCGTCAATACTTTTAAAAATCTTGTACATGGCGGCCCCTCCTCTCCGGCTAGTGTTAATTGATTTTAATGATGGGCGGCTAGAGCTTTACAGAGCTGGTCGGCACAGGAAGTGCCACGACTGCCACAGGTGATGCCTGATAACTTGGCAATAACTTCCGCTACGGGCATACCTTCTACTAAAACACTGATGGCTTTGAGATTACCGGGACAGCCGGCAGTAAAGGTAAGGTTGTGGACTTTGCCGTCTTGAATTTCAAAGTCGATGCTTTGGGAACAGACGTTTTCCGGCCGGTAATGATACATGGTAGCCTCCCTAATTGTGGTATATTTTATCAACCTTTATTACATTCGACAAAAACCTCCAAAATCCTTGTTCTATTGTCAGTAACCGGAAAAAAGTTCAAAAAGGCTTAGGTGCTGTTAAAGGGGGCTTTTTAAAGTTGGGGTTTATTGTTATAATAGTAAGCAATCTAGGTAGCCTAGGCCACCGGTAGGAGGGTAGAATGGTAGCAAATATTTTGTATATTCAAGTAGGAAGGTAGCGTGGTTGTAATGTCTATTCAGTTATTTATTGTAGGTACGTATATTGTTTTATTGTTTGGAATTAGTTTGTACGTTAAAAGTAGAGCTGACAGTGGATCAGCGGAGTATCTTTTTGCAGGGCGCAAGCTGAATGCGGGTCTTATTGCGGTTAATATTACGGGACTGGCGGTTGGTGCGGCGTCTACGGTTGGTGTGGCGGAAAATGCTTTTAACATAGGGCTGGCAGCGGGCTGGTATAATGCCGCCTGGGCAGCTGGTGCCTTGGTAATGGGTTGTGTGGCAGCTGGTAAATATCGGGCGCTTAAAGCTACTACTATTCCGGAATTGTTTGAACGCTATTATGACACCAAAGGGCGGGTTATTAGTGCTTTGGGTCTGGTTATTATTATGCTGGTAATTACGTCGCTACAATATTTAGCGGGTGGGGCGATTTTGTCCACACTACTGCCAGAGATTTTTTCTTTTCATGGCGGCATGCTGACCAGCGCTGTGGTTTTCATCGGCATTACCTTGATTGGCGGCTTGTGGTCTTCGGGCTTGTCCAATATTGTGAGTGTAATTTTAATTTATGTAGGGGTATTGTATTCTACCATTGCTTCGGTAGACAAGCTGGGCGGTATGAGTGGCTTAATAGCTAAGCTACCTACTGGGCAGGATTGGCTGAATCCGTTGGCGGGGTTACCACTAGCGGTGATTATCGGCTGGTTCGTGGTGATGATTACCCAAGCGTTGACGGCACAAGGACCGGTACAAATTGCTTGTGGCGCCAAAGACGCTCGTACGGCTAAAAAAGGGTTTATTTACGGTGCGTTATTAATTTTACCTATTGGTTTTTTGTGTGCGTTATTGGGAATTATTGCTAAGATTAATTTCCCGGATATTACGGCGACCCTTGCCTTACCGCAAGTCGTGATGAGCCTTAACCCGGTGGCGGCAGGTATTACGCTAGCGGCGATGTGGGCAGCGGATGTGTCTACGGCGTGTACGATTTTACTGGCGGCGGGCACTTTGTTTTCCCAAGATATTTATCAGCGCTTTATTAATCCCGGCGTCAGTGACCACAAGTTTTTGCTGGTTAACAGGCTGACGATTTTGGTGTGTGGACTGGGAACGCTGTGGCTGGCTTTTAATGCCGTGGGCATTTTGAAAACCATGCTAGCTGGTTTAAGTTTGACAACGGCACTGACGGTGGTGTTCTTGTTTACGATTTTTGCACCGCAGTATTGCCGCAAAAACTCTGCGTTTTACACAACTTTGGTAGGCTTAGTGGGTATTGTTGTGTGGGAAGTGGTGCCGGCACTGCATTTTCTGCAACACGTGATTTATTTTGAATGGCTTATTTGTGTGGTGACGTTTCTTTTGATTCCCCTGTTTGATCAAACACCGATTAAAGTGCCAGAAATGGTGGAGGAAGAGGTCTAAGATGACGAATAGCAGGTATACGAGTATTGATATTGGACGGGCGACCTTAAGGTTGGCTGTAACTAGCAACCGACTAGAAGAAGAAAAAGTTAAAGCTGAGTTAGTGGCTGGCGGGATGCGGGCAACAGCAGTAGATTTTGGCGGTGAATTTGTACCCTCGGTGGTCAAAATAGTAGAGCGAGCAGTAGTCGCAGCTCAAAGACAGGGTTTGGTTACGAATACCCATGTGGGAGCAGGTGCGGTAGCCGGAGCAGCTCATGCGGCTTTGGAACAAGTGACACGCAAAGCGATTGGATTTAATGTGGGGGGCAAGATTGGTATTGTTCGCTATGATGAACACCTTTGTGTCGCTATTTTTATGGGCGTGGGTGTTCTCAATTTGAATGAACTTTGTGTAGGACTGGCTCATCGTTCGCTAGCTAGCGTCGAGTAAAAGTTCTCTTGTGGTAGAGAGAGTTAGCGCTTTAGCTAATGCAAAGAGGGTAACTTAAGGGAACGGAGGATATTTATGAATCTTCTTGATGTCATTGGACCGGTTATGATTGGACCTTCTAGCTCACATACGGCCGGTGCTGTACGGTTGGGCTTAATGGCGATTAGCATTTTGGGCGAGTGGCCACAACAGGCGGAAATTGATTTGCATGGTTCTTTTGCGCAAACTTATCGAGGCCATGGTACGGATATGGCACTTTTGGCCGGGTTAATGGGGTGGTTACCAGACGATGCCCGTATTCCGGAGGCCAAAGTGTTTGCCCAGGAAAAGGGGTTGGTCTACAGTTTTGTCAAGGTTAATCTGGGCGATTTAGCTCACCCCAATACGGTTTGCTTTAATTTGACCGGGAGGAGTGGAAGAACCTGCCAGGTGACAGGGTCTTCCATAGGCGGCGGGCAAGTGCTGATAACGGAAATTGATGGCTGCCCGGTGGAACTTAACGGGTGTTTGCCCGGCGTTTTGGTGGCACATCGGGATAGGCGTGGTGTGATTGCGATTGTCAGCAGTGCTTTAGCGGCAGCGGGTATTAATATTGCCAGTATGCGTGTTTTTCGAGTGAAAAAAGGTGGCATAGCGACCATGATTATTGAATGTGACCAAAAGGTACCGGCGGAAGCCATTGCTAGTATTCAAGCTCTCGAGGCGGTAGAGTCCGTGCGGTTTATTAATAATGTGTTGTGAGGTAGGAAAATGAATAAAGATAAATTGTCTTTAGCAGAATGGATTCAAACGGCAGAAGAGGCCGGCGTACCTTTGCACGAAATTTTGATTCAAAACAATGCGGAAGCACTGGATCTTACACCGGTGGAGGTTTTGAGTAAGATGGAAGCTATGCTGGAGGTAATGAACCAGTCCATTATTTTTGGCTTGACTGGGGTGCGTTCTCATAGTAACCTTAGCGGCGGTAGCGCTCAAATATTGGCGCAGGCACAAAAAAGCGAGAGCTTTCATAATATTCTGGGGGCAGTGGTTAATGACGCCGTCACCTATGCTTTGGCAGTAGCAGAAGCCAATGCGGCCATGGGACGCATTGTGGCGGCACCGACTGCCGGTGCCAGCGGCGTGTTGCCGGGAGTTTTATTTGCCTTGCAAAAACATTATAAATTGAGTAGGATAGAGCTAGCACAAGGTTTGACAGTGGCTGGTAGTATCGGGCTTGTGATTGCCAACAGGTCCTCGCTGTCGGGCGCCGTAGGTGGCTGTCAGGCAGAGTGCGGGAGTGCAGCAGCCATGGCGGCAGGTGCCGCTGTGGATCTATTGGGCGGCACACCGGCACAGGTGGGGCATGCCGTGGCCATCACCTTTAAAAATATGTTGGGTTTAGTGTGCGATCCGGTGGCAGGACTGGTGGAAGTACCCTGTATTAAACGTAACGGCGGGGCAACAGTCCAAGCGTTACTGGCGGCAGAATTAGCGCTAGTAGGCATTACCAGCTTTATTCCTGCGGACGAAACTATCGACGCCATGAAAGAAGTCGGCGATAGGCTACCTTGTTCTTTGAAAGAAACTGCCGGTGGAGGTTTAGCGAAGACGCCAACAGCCTTAGCCTGGGCCCAAAACTATTTTGCCAGCAACCAATAAGTGCGGGCAAGTGGTTACCGGTAGTTATGGTCAAGAAGTCGGGGGGACGACTTACTGGCCACGGGAGTGTTATTAAAAGGGGGAAAAGTCATGAAAACAGTTATTAGCACCGACCAAGCACCACGGGCGATAGGCCCTTATTCACAGGCGATTAAAGCAGGGGGCTTTTTGTTTGTTTCCGGACAAATTCCGCTGGTACCGGCTACGGGAGAAATGGTTGCCGGTGGGATTGAAGCTCAAACCAGCCAAGTTTTGCTTAATTTACAGAATATTTTAAAAGCGAAAAATCTTAATTTTGCTGATGTGGTTAAAACTACGGTTTATTTGACGGATTTACAGGATTTTGCTATAGTAAATGCCATTTATGCTGGTTCTTTTTTGGAAAAACCGCCTGCACGTTGTTGTGTGCAAGTAGCGGCTTTACCCAAAGGCGCCAAAATAGAAATAGAAGCCATTGTGGAGTGTAAGTAAAATAGCTTCTGCACTAATAATGTAGAAAAAGTTACGAAAAAGTATTGACACTAATATGTTGCTATGATACAATAATTTTCGTTGCCAAGCGATTTCGGCTTGGGCATTTTGGTGGCTGTGGTGAAGCGGTTAACACGGCGGATTGTGGCTCCGTTATGCGAGGGTTCGATCCCCTCCAGTCACCCCACAATTTCACAGTTTTCCATTAGTATTGGGGCGTCGCCAAGTCGGTAAGGCACGGGACTTTGACTCCCGCATGCGTTGGTTCGAGTCCAGCCGCCCCAGCCATTTTGATCCACTAGCTCAGTTGGTAGAGCACCTGACTTTTAATCAGGGTGTCCCGCGTTCGAGTCGCGGGTGGATCACCATTTTTAGCTTGTTGTTTTTAGTATTACTGCCGCGGGAGTGGCGGAACTGGCAGACGCACTAGACTTAGGATCTAGCGCCGCAAGGTGTGCAGGTTCGATTCCTGTCTCCCGCACCAATTAGTATTAATGCACCCTTCGGGGTGCTTTTTTCGTTTTAAAAGCTTAGTGGTTTAACGCGTTCATGCCAAAGCATGGGCGCATTTTTTTTTGTCCAAATTTGTGTGCAAAGACCGCACGTAGATAATTTTGCACTATGTGTAGTATTGAAGAAAGAGGAAAACTAAGACGAAAGACCTAGAAAACAATCTTGGTTTTAAACCTTACATCAGCCTGTTGGGGCAGGTATTCTCAAAAATAGCATTGTAAAATGTAATCAAGCTAAAGGTTAGCGACAAAATAAGAAAATTTGAGGGAGGTTGACTTTTATGAATGCTAATGAAATGAAACTGCAAGAAGTACTCAAAAAACGTGGAATTGAGATGAGTGAAGCGGAGATTAGTAAGGATGATATTCCTGCTCCACCAGCTGGTGTAACTAAATTATTGGAAACCTATTACGTATTGAAAAATACAGCCGATATGGAAATTCCATATTGGTATAATAGAGTTTGGTGGGAAAATGATGGCGATATTATTGAAATTCGTCGTGCTAAAGCTTATGCGGCGGCTTTGTCCCATGTAACGCCAACAATCCAACCTTATGAAAAATTGGTTATGCAAAAATGCAAAAATGTTCGTGGTGCCTTCCCGTTCCCGTGGGTAACTGCAAGTTTCTTTAATGCTCAAGCAGAAGCCTTGATGAATGAAGTTGATGCACCTGCAGAAAGCGAAGCTGATAGAGTAAGTATCGTGGGTGCCGGTGGTGGTAACGTTACCGAAAGCTATGGCAACATTATTTCAATTGCTAAAAAATTTGGTATGCGTAAAGAGGATATTCCGGCTTTAATTAAAGCATCTAAACCATGGGACCGTGTTTCCATTGAAGAATTAAGTACAGAATATGCTAAAATGACTCCTGAATATGACCAACATAAAAAGTTAATGGATTCAGTTGTTTGTATGTTTGACTCGTTTGCTATCCCTCAAGGGCGTGAGGTAATTAACTACTATTTCCCATTACAATATGGTTGGGATGGTATTATTGAACTTTGTGACCAAAAAATAGCTGAAACTATGGGTGAGGCCGGTGATGATGGTGTTCTTGGTATGAGCCGTGCTTATTACTATGTTGCTACTAAGATTATGGCACAAGGCTTGAGCAAATGGTGCGAAAACTACGCTAAACAAGCAGCTTATCTTGCTTCCGTGGAGGCAGATGCTGAATTGAAAAAGAATTATGAAGACATTGTTGAGGTTATGAATCATATCGCTCACAAAGCTCCGACTACCTTCCGTCAAGCTCTGCAATTAACGTTAGCTTGCCATTTGGCAGTAGTTAATGAAGATCCTCAATCCGGACAATCTATTGGTCGTATTGGTCAAGTCTTACAACCATACTTTGAAAAAGATATTGCTGATGGCGTGGCAACAGAAGAAGAAGTTATTGAATTGCTGGAATTCTACAGAGTAAAGATTACCTGTATTGAGTGCTTTGCTTCTGCTGGCGTAACAGGTGGGGTACTTTCTGGTAACACCTTTAACAATTTATCTTTGGGCGGCTTAACAAAAGATGGTGTTTCTGCAGTAACACCATTAGAGTATCTAATCGTTGAAGCTGGTATGAGAACAAAAACAACACAACCAACCCTTAGTGTGCTTTATGATGAAAAAACACCGGAAGCTTTTTTAATGAAAGCTGCTTCTTGTACTAAACTAGGTATGGGTTATCCGGCTTGGATGAATAATCAGTGTGGTATTAACTATATGTTGCGCAACTATGGCCCTGAAGGTATGAACTTAGAAGATGCTCGTGCTTGGTGTTTGGGCGGCTGTCTAGAATCTTCACCTTGTTGCTTCTTACCTCTCACCTACAATGGTAAAGTAACGTGGATTCCTGGTGGTGCAGGTCCAACGGCTGGTACTGGTGTTCACTTTATCGCTATTCCGAAGATTTTGGAACTGGTGCTGACTAACGGTGTTGATAAGAGAACTGGTACAACAGTTTATCCTCCGCATAATAGAAAACTTGATTCGATGGAAGTCATCTTGGATCAATGGGAGAAATATTTACATAAGAGCATTGAAGTTGTGAACAAGGTTAATAATATTCAAATGGATATTTGGAGAAAATACAATATGCCAGTAGTTCAATCCATGCTGAAACCGGATTGCTTAACTAAAGGACAACATATTGGTACGATGGGTTGCCGCTATAATGCAACGATTAACTACGAATCCTGCGGAACCATTACCTTTATTAACAGTGTTGCCTCCATTAACAAGAATGTTTTCGTAGATAAGAAATATACGCTAGAAGAGATGACTGATGCCATGCTCAATAACTTCGGCTTCAAAACTGCCTATGAAACAGGCGTGTTCTCTCCTGATTTCAGGGAAGCAACTGAAAAAGCTGGAAAATTTGAAAAGATTTTTGCTGACTGTGTCAATGCACCTAAATATGGTAATGCAGATTGGGAAGCTGATAAGTTCTTGCAATGGTATGAATATGAAATGGCTGATATGGTACGTGATTTCCATTCCTATTACGGTAAACCATTATATATGTGCCAAATTTCTGTATCAACGCATGGACCACAAGGCTTTATCACTTTGGCGGATCCAGCAGGACGTTTGGCAGGAACGACGTATTCTGATGGTTCGATGTCTGCGGCTGCGGGCACTGATAAAAATGGCGTTTATGCGATTTTTGAATCAGCTACTGTTTATGACCATTCCATGCACCAAAACTCTCAGATGAACTTAAAACTCCATCCAACTGCCGTTAAGGGTATCCAAGGTACAAGAAAATTGTTGGATATTGTTCGTGCTTACATGAGAAAAGGCGGTTTCCACGTTCAATTTAACGTAGTGGATTCTAAAACCTTGAAAGATGCACAAAAGAAACCAGAAGCTTATCGTGACCTAATGGTTCGTGTGGCTGGTTTTACCCAATACTGGTGCGAAATTGGCAAGCCTATTCAAGACGAAGTAATCTACAGAACTGAATATGATAATGCGTAACAACATAAATTAGAGGAGGTATGCAGAATGAAACATGTTGATTGCAAAAACTATATCAATCTTGATTGTGAAAAGGGTATGTGTGCACTAACAAAAATGCTTCTACCTATTGATGGTGAAGGCTCAGATGCTTGCGGCAAATTTGTACAGGCGCCTAAGTGTAGTAATTGTAGTAATTTTGTTGAACCTGATAAATATGGTCTCGGTACTTGTAAAGGGTTTGCCAAAGAAAATTGGGCCTATGGTACTTGCGGGGCTGGTACTTGCGAAAATTATAAAAAATAATTTACAGGTATCCTAGTATTGATGTAATTATTGATGGCGGAGATATGCGTAAAGTGTGTCTTCGCCATTTTTAAAAAAGTTTGTAGAAGGGGGAAGTGAGATGAGTGAAAAAGGTCTGATTTTTGATATTCAAGCATTTTCTGTGCATGATGGACCAGGTTGTAGAACTAATGTGTTTTTTGCTGGTTGTCCGTTGCATTGCCAATGGTGTGCTAATCCGGAATGCTTCGGGCATAGAAGACATATTATGTATGCTGAACGCATTTGCAAATGGGGAACAGGGTGCAGAGCTTGCACGGATATCTGTCCTTATGGTAGTTTGAGTTTTGCAACGGATAGAACGCCATTGGTTAATTGGGAGATTTGCAATAATTGTAAAACGTTTGAATGTACTAAGGTTTGTGCTAGCAATGCTCTTAAAATGTGCGGAAAAGAATATACCGTAGAAGAATTAATGAAAATTCTTATACGAGACTTTAATAATTGGGGTGCGGAAGGTGGTGTAACCTTCACGGGTGGAGAACCTTTATTACACCATGATTATCTACTTGCGGTATTGAAACAATGCTATCGTGCACAAATCCACACTGCTATTGAAACTAGCACTTATGTTGCCAATAAGAATTTTCTGGAAATCATGGATTATATCCATTTTGCCTTCATGGACGTGAAGAATATGGATCGCGATAAACATAAAGAAGGCACTGGGGTTTATAATGACCAAATTCTTGAAAATATCGCTTCTTTGAAAAAATCTGGTTGGCAGGGGAGAGCGGTTTTGAGGCAACCAACTATCGCCGGATTTAATGACAGTACAGACAATGCTTTAAGGTTAATTGAGTTTATGACAAAAAATGGTTATGAAGAAATTAATTTGCTCAAATTTCATCGTCTTGGTCAAACAAAATGGGAACAGCTTGGTAAGGAATACGCCTATGCTACAGGCGGGGATATGACGCAAGAACGCATGGAAGAGTTGCAAGCACTGTATTTAGATAATGATATTATTTGCTATATTGGGGATAACACTCCTTTCTAATAATTGCCAACTTAACACTCCTTAAATGACAAACAGTCTGCATTCGCTTTAGTGCGAGAGCGGACTGTTTGTCATTTAAAACAAGCTGGCATTGCTCACACTGGCGAGGGTGTTTACTGATTTCTTCCCTTTTGTTTTTGAA
>JAVXCQ010000031.1:0-11786 GCA_036659415.1 Acidaminococcaceae bacterium | reverse complement strand
ACAAGAACTAAAAGCATAACCAACCAAAAAGGAACCCTTGCGGTTATTAACCGCAAGGGTTCCTTTTTGCTTTTGTTTACAACTCGTGGTTACTCATTAATTCTTTGAGTAGCGCAAGGGCTCGTTTTTTCATGGCGGCAACGGCTTGTTGCGAGATTCCCATCTCCTTTGCGGCTTCTGCCTGCGTTAGCTTACCCCAGTAGAGATAACCGAGTAGCCGGTGATAGTGGGCAGGTAGTTTCCTTAGATTGGCCGTTAATACGAGCTTTGCCAGGAGGGCATTTTCTGCACTGTCGACTGTCACAGCGGACAGCGGGGCATCGGCTAGCTCCGTCCCCTCAACGCTGGCGAGGTGTTCTTGTTTACGGCTATAGTTTTGTAACGCAAAAACAATAGCTTTTTTGATATAACCGGGGAACTGGGTATAGGATTGGTTGGAATAATGAAGGACACAATTAATAATTGCCTCATAGGCAATGCTTTTGACTTCCTCTTGCCAATGATAATAACGTTCCCGCCTTGCCAGGCTAAGCACGAGAGGAGTGAAGGCTTCACAGATTGTTGTGAGGGATTGTTTGCCACCATTTTGGGCAGCAGGCACTAGATGAGCAAAGTCGTAGATAGGTCGGGTGTTTAGTCTAGTTTCATCAAAATTACCATTTTTTCTCATCAGAAGATCCTTTTGAGAAACTAGTTTCTCGCTGTATTTCGCGCGATAAATATTATTTTAAACCGTTAATTGGTCTATTTCAAGTACGTTTAGGGATTACAAATACCCTGGGAGCTTGATTTTAAGCCTGCAGAGGGCATTAAAAAAATATTTTGCCCCCTAGGTTGTTAAAAAGGCGCCCGCAAACTTATATAGGGTGTAAGAGGAAAGGAGATGATAGTGATGGCAACTAAAACAGTTGAAAAGGTTAGCTTGCAGGTGCAAGTCGATAACGGCCTATCTAGTACCGGCATAGCGGTAAGTAAGAATTATACTTACAACAACGTCAAACCGGCAGCCGCTGCCGACCAAGTGCTAGCAGTGGGTAAAGCTCTCAGTGGACTGATTGACCATGAGCTTCGCGGCATTTATTGCACCGAAAGAAGCGTTTTGACCGAAGCCTAAGGGTAGGAAGTGCCTAGAAATTGAGCGAAAGGAGGATATAATTATGAGCAAAGTTTTAGAATTAGTTTTTAAAGACACTGCTGGCAAAGCCAAAACTGTTAACGTGGCTGAACCACGAGCTAACGTAACGAAAGCCGAAGCAGAAAAAGCTATGCAAGAGATTATCACGGCTAATGTGTTTACCACTACGGCCGGTGATGATTACGCAACTATTGCCGAAACTAGAATGCGTACCACCACGGTTACACCGTTGGCTTAAGACCGGTGGATACGGATACGCTATTGACGCAGGTTGCCAACTACGGTTTTCCCATTGTTTTGTCCTGGTATCTGCTGGTACGCATGGAGGCAAAATTGGAAAAATTGAACCAAGGGATAGCAGCTTTGCGTGAAGCCGTGCTTTTACTCAGCAAGGCTGAAAATAAGTAAAAGGAGTAAGCTAGAAGAGATGAAGGTAAGGGGCACCAGTGCTGACTTACCTTCATTTTTTTGTCGTAGAAAGGAGCAAGTAAAATGCGCAAAATTACTTTAATAGAATTAGTAGCCTTGTGTCAGGCGGCGCAGGGTAAGCTAGAGAAGATTTATTTGCATTGGACGGCTGGTCATTATGAGAACCTTTGCGCCGATTATCACCTCAATATTACGGGTAAGGGAGAACTCTATCTGAGTACGGAGGCTTTAACCACGGTTTTAGCTCACACCTGGCGGCGTAATACTGGGGCGATCGGTTTAGCCCTGTGTTGTTGTTTTGATGCAACCATTCAAGTTGATGGTGAGTTTGACCTAGGTTCGGAGCCACCTACTCAGTTGCAGCTCGAGGTGGCAGCACAAGTTCTTGCGCTGCTGACTAGGGAGCTAAAAATACCGCTAGATGCCGACCATGTGCTGACTCATGCCGAGATTGCTGATCTTGATGGTTACGGGCCGGCCGTGCGGGGGACAGCTGACTTTGAAAAGTGGGATTTGTGGCAACTGTGGGATTATGATGGGCAGTGGCACTTCGGTGGCGACGTTTTGCGAGGAAAGGCGGCGTGGTACAGCGAGCATGGACAAGAAAAATTACCGGAAAAAATATTACCAAAAAAGTAATAAAAAGTGTTATAATTAAATTGAAGAAAAAATGAAAGGGAGTATTTTATGCATGTTAGAAGTGCAATATAAAAATGATTCAGTGCAAGGCTACTGTACAGATATAAGGAAGGCTCGACGAAAATTTACAGACATAGCTGAACAGCTTATAAAAACAATTAATTATATTAATAGTGCGGAAACGTTTACCGATATTGTTTGCTATCCGCCGTTTCATTTTCATATGCTGAAGGGCGACCGCCTAGGAGAATATGCACTGGATATTGGTGGCAGGACTTCAGGTTATCGACTGATTGTGATTCCTGAAGATGCCCAGGGGAAGCGTGTGGATAATGCGATTGTTTTTGGAGTAAATGTCGTGCTTGTTAAGATTATGTTCATTCAGGAGGTGAGTAAGCATTATGAGTAAAATAGAATATAAAGAGCTATTAGCCTTTCACCCAGGTGAATACCTACGGGATATTATAGCTGAGATGGGTCTAGCTCAAAACGATTTTGCTAAACGGCTTGATATCACCCCTAAAATGCTAAGTGAATTGTTAGCGGGCAGGATTAATTTATCATTAGATGTTGCGCAAAAATTGGCTAAAATGTTGGGGGTATCAATCAAGTTGTGGCTTAACTTGCAGGCACAGTATGACGCTAAAGTGGCGGAAATTGCAGAACGAAAAAAGTTGGACGAAGAAAAACAATACTTGCAGTGGCTTGATTATTCCTATTTTTGCAAATTAAAACTTGTTAATACTGTGCGGGGGCCAGAGGCCAAGTTATATCAATTGTACCAATATTTAAAAATCGCCAGTTTAAGTGTTATGACTAAGCAAGATTTCTTAGTTGCTTATCGCAGTGTTAATGGACAAGTAGACAGCAAACAAATCCTTAATTCCAATGTTTGGATGCAAATAGCCATTAATAAAGCGGAAAGCATGGACACGCAAGTTTTTAATAAGAAATTGCTGGAAAGTTATCTACCGGAAATTAGAGCTATGTCTTTGCAAACACCGGCAAGCTTTCAACCTCGGTTGAGTCAAATTTTCAGTGAATGCGGCGTGGCTTTTGTCCTTTTGCCACATTTGAAAAATTCCGGTGTATACGGAGCAGTTAAATGGCTTCATGGTAAGGCATTACTTGCACTTAATGATAGGAGAGCTTCTGCCGATACGTTTTGGTTTTCTTTATTTCATGAGATAAAGCACGTCTTGCAAGAGAAGAAGACGAAAACCTTAATTAGTGTTGCAACGGATCCTACAGGGGAGTATGTACAGCTAGAGGAAGAAGCGAATGCCTTTGCTCGCAACATTCTCATACCGCCGGAAGAATATGAGCTTTTTAAAGCTAGAGTGCAAGAACAGTCTTGTGGAATCTCCGCTGAGGCGATCAAAGAGTTTGCCGCTCATCTCAAACTTCATCCCGGTATAGTGGTAGGGCGCTTGCAATATGATAATATTATTGGCTATGCAGAATTCCACGAGCTTAAAGTAAAATATCAGATCCAGAGTTGACGAGGCACTTAGGGGCTTAAACTTTCATTCATGAAAGTTTAAGCCCCTTTTGGCTAGCTGACTATAAAGCTAGCTTGCGGAGAAGACTATTTATAGGACAGATGATATTGTTTATATACTTGCCAATACGATTGTGGTAAAATATATAAGAAAAAGTATCAAAAATTGTAATTTGGTGTTTATTTTAGGTGAAGAGAGAAATGGGGATACTAATGCGTGGTCTACTTTTACCACTGTTTTTGGTGGCTATTGATATTATTTGTACCATCGCCACTGCGTTTGCAGCGGTGTTTTTGCGGTTTGAAGGAACGTTACCGCCCCAGTATGTAGCTGTCGTTGTTGCACAATTGCCGGCACTAGTGGTAATTCGCATCGGGGTTTTGAAACTTTTCCATTTGTACAACAGAGCTTGGCGCTATGCCAGTGTTAACGAAGCCATCAGCATCGTTACTGCCGTGTTTATCAGCGGTATTGGTTGGTTTGGGTATGCACGGCTTATTGGTGTGAATGTGCCAAGGAGCATTCAAATTATTTCGGCCGTACTGATGATTATGACGGTGGGTTTGTCTAGACTTGCTTTAAGAACCTATAGCAATTTCACCAACCAACCAGGCTATTTATCCTACTTAAAGGCGCAGCAATTGAAAAAGGTGCTCATTGTAGGGGCTGGCGATGCCGGTGCCATGATTGCGCGGGAAATTGGCCAGTTTCATACAGGGAAACGACAGGTGGTTGGCTTTGTCGATGATGCAGACAAAAAACAGGGTCAAACACTTTATGGGGCTCGCGTTTTGGGCAAGCGCAACGATATTGGACGACTGGTGAGTGAAATCGGTGTCGAAGAAATTATTATTGCCATGCCGTCAATTAAAGGCAGAGCCATTAGAGAAATTATTGAGCTATGTAAACATGCAGGGTGTGATATTAAGATTATCCCCGGTGTTTACGAAATTATCGAAGGCAACGTTAATACCAGTCAATTGCGTCCCATTGAAGTAGAGGATTTGTTAGGCCGCGAAGCTGTCAAACTGGATACACACGCAGTGAGCAAGTATTTAAATAACAAAGTAGTGCTGGTGACTGGCGCCGGCGGTTCCATTGGTTCTGAGATTTGTCGGCAGGTTGCCAAAATGGGGCCAAAGAAAATTCTCCTGCTCGGCAAAGGTGAAAATAGTATTTATGAAATTAACAGTGAACTAGGGCTAACCTATCCCCAATTGAAAAAAATACCGATTATTGCCGATGTGCGCGATCGTGACCGCATTGCTGGCATCATGGATTATTTTAAACCCCAGGTAATCTTTCATGCGGCAGCACATAAACACGTACCCTTGATGGAATATCAGCCGGTAGAAGCCGTTAGAAACAATGTGCTCGGCACCAAGGTCCTGGCAGAAGAAGCTGACCGGGTCGGAGCAGAAACTTTTGTGATGATTTCCACGGATAAAGCGGTGAACCCAACTAGCGTTATGGGCTGTACCAAACGTGTAGCCGAGATGTTTGTCCAAAGTATGAATGCAGTGAGTAGAACGCATTATGTGGCTGTACGCTTTGGCAATGTTTTGGGTAGTAGGGGCAGCGTGATTCCTCTATTTAAAAAACAAATTGCTCGTGGTGGCCCGGTGACGGTGACCCATCCAGAGATGAAACGCTATTTTATGACCATTCCGGAGGCGAGCCAATTGGTGTTGCAAGCTGGAGCTATGGCTAAGGGCGGCGAGGTTTTTGTCTTAGATATGGGTGAGCCGGTTAAAATCGTAGATTTGGCCAAGGATTTGATTACACTATCTGGCTATATACCTGAAGTAGATATCCCAATCCAGTTCACCGGTTTGCGTCCTGGCGAGAAGCTGTTTGAAGAATTGCTCAGTGCTGAGGACGGAACAGAGCATACCCAGCATGAAAAAATTTTTACCGCACGTCTTCATAGCGTGGACAAAGACTATATGGACGGGAAGATTGCAGAACTTTTAGCACAGAGTACGGGGGAAGAGGTTGTAGCTGTTTTACAACAAGTAGTACCTACGTATACGCCCAACAGGATTGACGATTAATTAATCAAGGAAAGAGGCTAGCAGGATGCAGATTAGTTTTTCACCACCAGATATTACAGAAGAAGAAATTGAAGAAGTAGCGGCAGCTTTACGTTCGGGCTGGATTACAACCGGACCACGCACCAAAAAACTGGAACAGCTTATTGCTAATTACTGTCATACGCCACAAGCTGTTTGCCTTAACTCGGCAACAGCGGCCTTGGAACTGAGTTTACACTTATTAGGGGTAGGTCCTGGTGATGAAGTAATTACCTCAGCTTATACTTATACAGCTTCTGCTAGTGTTATTGCCCATTTGGGTGCGACAATAGTTTTAGTCGATACGGCGCAAGACTCCTTAGAAATGGATTATGACCAATTAAAGCAGGCTATCACCGCCAAAACCAAAGTTATTATCCCCGTAGATCTTGCAGGTATTCTTTGTGATTATGATAAAATTTTCGCCCTTGTAAATGAAAAAAAACCCTTATTTCACGCTACCAGCGAGCTACAAAAGGCACTAGGACGAGTGGCAGTAGTGGCAGATGGAGCCCATGCTTTTGGAGCAGAGCGGCAAGGTAAGAGGGCGGGGGCACTTGCTGATTTTACCAGCTTTTCTTTTCATGCGGTCAAAAATTTTACGACGGCTGAAGGTGGAGCCGCCGTATGGCGAACTATTCCTGGGATTAACAACGAGGATATTTATCATCAATTTCAGTTATTATCTCTACACGGGCAGTCGAAAGATGCCTTGGCAAAAACACAATTAGGTGCCTGGGAATATGACATTAAGGGTACTTATTATAAATGTAATATGACTGATATCATGGCGGCGATTGGACTTATTCAATTTAAACGTTATCCGCAAATGTTAGCACGGAGGCGAGCAATTATCGCCAGGTATGACGAGGCTTTTCAAGAGTGCCCAGTGCAGGTGCTGCAACATTATGGACGAGAGCACGCAGGGAGCGGCCATCTTTATATGGTTAGACTGTTGGGCAAAAATGCAGACTACCGTAACCAAGTGATTATTCAAATGGCTGCTGCCGGTATTGCGACCAATGTACATTATAAACCGCTACCGCTACATACTGCATATAAAAACCTAGGTTTTGATATTGCTAATTATCCCCACGCTTATGCACTGTATGAAAATGAAATTACGTTACCGCTACATACGCGCTTAACCGATGAGGAAGTAGCTTATATTATCCAAACGTTTAAAAATATAATTAAGGAATAGAAAGCAATGCTCTTAAAAAAGTGGCAAGATTTACCCCTCAAGATGCAAAATGAAGCAGTCAGACCTTATTATGAAGGGCTACAACGCAAAAAGCTCGGCTTGCTCTGTAAGTTTGGCTTTGACCGCTTGATGGCTTTGACCATGCTCTTAATGTTGGCACCGATCTTTGTTTTTTTGAGTATAGCCATTAAATTAGACTCTGCTGGCGATGTTTTTTTTCGACAGGTGCGTATTACTCAATACGGAAAGCAATTTCTTATTTATAAATTCCGCACGATGGTACAACACGCGGAAACGCTAGGCGCGCAGGTTACGGCTAAGCAAGATGCCAGGGTAACGAAGCTAGGCAAGCATTTACGCAGTTGTCGTTTAGATGAATTGCCACAATTAATTAATGTGCTTAAAGGTGAAATGAGTTTTGTCGGAACACGACCGGAAGTGCCGCGTTATGTAGCGGCTTATACTCCGGAGATGTTGGCAACCTTGTTATTACCGGCTGGTATTACTAGTGAGGCCAGTATTTTGTATAAAGATGAAGAGGAAGAACTCAGTACAGGAAAGAATATTGAGACAATCTATCGCGAGCAAGTTTTACCGGCTAAAATGGCCTATAATCTAGCAAGCTTAGCAACTTTTAGCTTTTGGCGAGAGTTGCGCACTATGTTCAAAACGGTGCTTGCCGTTCTTAAATAATTTGAAAATATCAGGAGGCTTTTGGGGTGAAAAACGAACTGCTACAGAAGATTAACGAGAAAAAAATTATTGTTGGTGTTGTGGGACTAGGTTATGTAGGGTTGCCCCTAGCTGTAGAAAAAGCGAAAGCCGGATACAAAACCATTGGTTTTGACGTGCAAAAAGAGAAAGTAGACCTTGTGAATGCCGGACATAATTACATTGGTGATGTTGTTGATAGTGATTTAAAAGTGCTTGTGGAACAAGGTATGTTATCAGCTACGGTTGATTTTGCGTTTGTGGGAGAGGTTGATTTTATTGCTATTTGTGTGCCAACACCATTAGATGAACATCAACAGCCAGATATCAGTTACGTGCGAGATAGTGTAACCGCCATTGCCAGATATTTAAAACGAGGAACGATGGTGGTTTTGGAATCGACTACCTATCCGGGAACGACGGAAGAGCTCATTAAACCGATCTTGGAAAATGGTTCCGGACTTAAGTGTGGCGAGGATTTTTACCTAGGATTTTCCCCTGAACGAGTAGATCCGGGTAACTTGCTGTATAAAACTAAAAATACGCCCAAAGTGGTTGGCGCTATTGGTAAAGATGCTACGGAAGTTATCGCGGCTATGTACCGGCAAGTACTAGCCGGTGAAGTACAGGAGGTATCTTCTCCTGCCGTAGCCGAAATGGAAAAAATTCTAGAAAACACCTATCGTAATATTAATATCGGATTGGTTAATGAACTAACCATTCTTTGCCATAAAATTGGTATTAGTATGTGGGAAGTAGTGGATGCGGCGAAAACGAAACCTTATGGGTTTCAAGCTTTCTATCCAGGTCCGGGGCTAGGTGGACACTGTATCCCCCTTGACCCCTATTATTTATCGTGGAAAGCACGGGAATATGGGTTTCATACCTCAATGATTGAAGCATCGGGGATGATTAATGACCGGATGCCGGAGTATTGTGTTGACCGAGCAGCTGCTGTTTTGAATAAGTTTGGCAAGGCGGTGCAAGGCTCGCGTATACTTTTATTAGGCGTAGCTTATAAACAAGATATTGATGATTACAGAGAAAGCCCAGCGCTTAAGGTCTTGCAAATATTACGCGAACGAGGTGCTCAAGTAGACTATTTTGACCCCTGGGTGGCTCAGATTAAAATCAATGGCAAAATTGAACAAAGCTTACCGACATTAACGACAACGGTAGTGCAAGCGGTTGATCTTGTAGTGGTAACCACTTGTCATACTAATGTTGACTATGAATTGGTAGCAAGTAATGCTAGAGCCATCTTTGACACTAAAAATGCACTCAAACAAATTACGAAGCGGGATAATATCGATTTGCTTTAATAAGGAGGGGATATTTTGAAATATGCACTTATCGGTTGTGGTCGGATTGCGGTTAATCATGTGGCCGCAGCACAAAAAAATAATTTGGAAATTGTAGCCCTGTGTGACCTTGTTCCGGGAGCTATTAGTGATAAAAAAAAGCAATTTGCTTTACCGACGACGGTAAAAAGCTATAGTGACTATCAAGAAATGTTAGCACAAGAAAAACCTGAGTTGGTAGCAATAGCGACGGAGAGTGGTAAACACGCTCAGATTGCCTTGGCTTGTATTGCAGCCGGAGCCAATTTAATTATTGAAAAACCGATTGCACTGTCGATTACTGACGCCGAAGCTATTATTAAAGCGGCAGCTGCCAAAGGTGTCGTAGTTTCAGCTTGTCATCAAAACCGCTTTAACAAATCGATCCAAAAAATACGAGAAGCTTTAGAACAAAAACGGTTTGGACGCTTGCTTCACGGAACCGCACATATTCGCTGGAATCGTGGCGAGGATTATTATCGGCAGGCACCCTGGCGTGGTACTTGGGAACAAGATGGCGGTGCTTTAATGAATCAATGTATTCATAATATTGACCTTTTGCGCTGGATGTTGGGGGACGATATTACTGAAGTCATGGCCTATACGGACAATCTCAAGCACCCGTATATTAATGCGGAAGATTTGGGGTTGGCTTTGGTTAAGTTTGCCAATGGTGCGTATGGTGTGATTGAAGGGACTACCAATATTTATCCGCAAAACCTAGAAGAAACCCTGTATATTTTTGGCGAAAAAGGCACAGTTAAAGCCGGAGGTAAATCAGTTAATATCATCGAAGAATGGAATTTTGGCGATGGTGTAGATGAGGCGGAAGCAGTGAAAGACACCTGTCACGAAAACCCCGGTAATGTCTATGGGTTCGGCCATAACCCGCTTTATGCTGATGTTATTCATGCGATCCAAACCGGAACTCAACCTTTGGTTGATGCTCATGCCGGCAAAAGAGCCTTGGAATTGGTGCTGGCGATTTATCAGTCAGCGGCTGAAGGTAGACCGATTAAGTTGCCCTTAGCACAAGGTAGTACATTAGACTTTAAAGGGAGATTTCAACATGAGGGATAAGCAATATTTTGTTCATGCGAGTAGCTATGTAGATGATGATGTCGTTATCGGTGCCGGTACTAAAATCTGGCACTTTTGTCATATCCAAACCGGTGCACATATTGGTGAGGGTTGTTCCTTTGGACAAAACGTCAATGTTAGTAATCACGTCTTGATTGGTAACGGTGTTAAAGTGCAAAACAACGTTTCTATTTACGAAGGCGTGGAGATAGAAGATGATGTTTTTTGTGGTCCCTCTATGGTCTTTACTAACGATATGAATCCGCGAGCCAAATATCCCAAAGGTGTCGCCGGTTACAAAAAAACTTTGATTAAGCAGGGTGCTACCCTAGGTGCTAATTCTACGATTGTTTGTGGACACACCGTAGGTAAGTGGGCTTTTGTGGCAGCAGGGTCAGTAGTGGCGGTTGATGTTAAGAATTATGCTCGGATGATCGGCGTGCCGGCTAGGCAAGTTGGCTGGATTTGTGAATGCGGAGAAAAACTAGGGGTATCACTGCTTTGCAGTCATTGCGGACGGAAGTATGTAGAAGAAGAACAAGGTTTAAGGGAAGAATAACAAGGGGGGAGCGCAAAGATGCAATTTATCAATTTGCAGGCACAATATCAGGCTTTACAGGTAGCAATAGATGCCAATATCAAAAAAGTGTTACAACACGGCAAATATATTATGGGACCGGAAGTTGGCGAACTGGAAACACAGCTGGCGGACTATGTAGGAGTAAAGCATTGTATTACTTGTGCCAACGGCACAGATGCGCTACAACTGGTCTTGATGGCCTGGGGTATTGGTGCAGGTGATGCTGTATTTGTGCCAACGTTTACTTTTATGTCAACGGCGGAAGTGGTAAGTTTGGAAGGTGCGACCCCGGTTTTTACGGATATTGACTTGGATACTTTTACGATGAATATTGCGAGTTTGGAAGCTGAGATTAAAAAGGTTATTGCCGCAGGTAAATTAAAACCTAAGGCCATTATTCCGGTGGATCTTTTTGGCTTGCCAGCCAACTATCCTGAAATTATGCAAATTGCCCAAAAATATAACTTATTGATACTAGAAGATGCGGCTCAAGGTTTTGGTGGTAGCATTAACGGACGCAAAGCCGGTAGCTTTGGTCATGCCGGTACAACCTCCTTTTTCCCAGCAAAACCACTCGGGTGCTATGGTGATGGAGGAGCAATTTTTACTGATGATGACGCTTTAGCTCAACAGCTATTATCTCTACGCATTCATGGTAAAGGAACAGAGAAATATGATAATGTCCGCATTGGTTTGAATTCACGCCTAGATACTATTCAGGCCGCTATTTTGTTACCCAAGCTACAAGCGTTTAGGCAACAGGATCTAGTGCTACGCAATAAATGGGCAGCATATTATACGGCTAAGCTCCAAGGCAAATACAAAGTGCCGATAGTGCCTGCTCATTATGAATCCAGTTGGGCACAATATACTCTTCTTTTACCCTCTGAAACTGAGCGTAAGGACTTGCAAGCTAAATTACAAGCGGCGGCTATTCCCAGCATGGTTTATTATCCGCGTCCCTTACATTTGCAAACTGCTTATCTAAATTTAGGATATAAACAAGGAGCTTTCCCCAATGCAGAAGCGGCTTGCAAGCAAGTGCTGAGTATACCCATGAGTCCGTGGCTAACGGAAGCAGAGGCAGAGAAAGT
>JAVXCQ010000030.1:0-12065 GCA_036659415.1 Acidaminococcaceae bacterium | reverse complement strand
GTTTTTGGTATTATTCAGTTTTCAAGGATCTTGTTTGCCGTCGTTTTGACGACTTATACAGTATATTATAACTTCTTCCTGCCGTCAATACCCTGTTGAACTTTTTTTTAAGTTTTCTTGGGAGGCGCACCGGAATTACTACTTATAATAACAGGCTTTCCGGTTTTTGACAAGCCCTAATCTAAGATTTGGGAGAAAATAACTTGTACCAAAGTTGACTAAAGGTTCTCACCTTGGTACAAGCCGTCCACATGGGCACGTTCCCCCCCTGTTTTTCAGTTGGCAAGACTACTTTATTTTTCCACTTTAAATTTGAAGTTATCAATGGCAGGACGCAGGTCATCCTCGCCTTGCTGGGCTTCTGCTGTCAGCAAAGCCTGAATAATAATTGCACATTCCAAACGTTTTTGTTGCAATTTACAGCCATATTCATAGGGTTTGCTAATATCGCCATTAATTAAATCCGCATTGGCATGACAGCCGCCGCTGCAAAAAAATCTAGCCCAACAGTCCTTGCATAAGGGCTTATTCATAACGTGCATATTACGAAAATGTTGTACCAGCTCCGGTTTAACCACGCCGGTAGCCAACGTGCCTAGCTTATATTGCTCCCTCCCCACGAATTGGTGGCAGGGATAAATATCGCCCTCCGGTGTAATAGCAAAGTACTCATGCCCCGCACCACAACCAGCCAACCGTTTAGCCACACAAGGACCATTATCCAGAGCCACATTGAAATGGAAGAAATTAAAAGGATTACCCTCGTGCCGCCGTTGCAAATAAGCTCGGGCCAATTTATTATATTCTTCCATGATAATCGGCAAGTCCTCTTCGGTCAGTACATAGGGTTCATCTACGCCGACAACCGGCTCCACCGAGATTTCCGTGCCTACCTTGGTCATATCCAAAGCATCGTCGGCAAAATTAACGTTATAGTGCGTATAAGTGCCACGCAAATAATAGTTCTGACCCTGGCGACTATCAATAACCTTTTTAAAGCCACGTACCGCCGCATCATAGCTTCCTACTTGATTGGGAAACGGACGCATCTGGTCGTGGGTAGTTTTTTTGCCATCCAGGCTCAAGACTAACATCACGCGATTTTCATTCAAAAAGGCAATCATTTCGTCATTAAGCAGCGTACCATTGGTGGTCAGCGTCAGCTTAATGTTCTTACCTGTTTCCTGTTCACGGCGACGCGCATAATTAATCACGTGCTTCACCACTTCCGGATTGACTAACGGTTCCCCGCCAAATAAATCCAGCTCTAAATTATGACGTTTTTTACTACCTTTAATCGCAAATTCCACTGCTTGTTCCGCAATTTCTTTGCTCATTAAAGCCCGCTTGCCGCCAAAGTCCCCCGTACCGGCAAAGCAATAGCCACAACGCAAATTGCAATCATGGGCAATATGTAAACACAGCGATTTCAAAATCGGTTCTTCGCTAAAAGTTTCCGGTACTGCAAATTCCGGAGAAAACAATAGTCCCTCTGCTTGCAACTCGTGCAATTCACTCAAAGCTTCTTGCACTTCACTGTCCAGATAGCGTCCCTTTAAGCTCGCCGCTGCTGCTACATCGTTAGTACCATCAAAAGTTGCCAAAAGGTCATAAATCAGTTGATCTACCAGATGGATTGCCCCGCTGTTCACATCTAGCACAGCCCTAGTGTCATCTAGTTTCATTCTATGAATTAACAAATTGTGCCTACCGCCTTTCTTTAGCAAGAAAATAGCTCCCCGCGTCAACAGGGAGCCTAAATGTTGAAAACATTATTATTGTTTTTCGCAAACTTGATTGCCAACAGTACATGATGTTTTACAAGCAGATTGGCAAGAAGCAGGACATTCGCCACAGCCACCAGTTTTTAAAGTTTTGTTCAAGACCGCTTTATTCACAGTTTTAATATGTTTTTTCATCGTAATCCCTCCACTTTTTCTTTTTGTAACAATACTATTTTATATTTTTTTTGTTAATTCTGCAAGTAGCAATCAGCTTTTTTGTCGCCAAGCGCTTCAGATTTTAACAAAGTCGATACCATAACTTCTCAACCAACTGCTTAGTTGTGCCCGTGCAATTCGTTGTTTAAACCCATTCATCCCATTGCTGTCGTGAAAAATATTGACTCGGTACAGTTTTAAAAGCGGAGTCTTGTCAGTATTGACACCATCTACACCAGTAACCGCCGCAATATAGCCGTTATCCCGCAAGGCTTGATAAACCTTATCATTATAACTGCCAAAAGGGTAAGCCAACGTTTTAACATCAAACCTTTTGTCCATATTATTCAAAAAAGAACGGGAAGTTGCCAGTTCCTCATTGAGTTCTTCTGCCCCGCACTTACCTAGTGCAATATGATTATAGGTATGGGAAGCGATTTCCCAACCACCGTCTTGCAGTGCCCACAAATCCTGCCACGTCACATACCCCGGCCACGCCATGAATTTAATAGCAACAAAAATTGTGCCTGTATAGCCATATTTTTGCATAATTGGCATCGCTGCCCAACGGTTATCGTCATAACCGTCATCAAAAGTTACCACAATATTATTATCAAAAGTATGCTCCGGATCCTGACGGAGCTGGGCATATTGACGCAAAGTCAAACTTTTGTAGCCACAATCGCTCAAATACTGCATTTGCTTTTCAAATTCCTGTGGTGGCATAGAATAAATATCTTTGGCTACTTTAACCCGATGATAAGCTAACACTGGCACACTGGTTGCTTTGAAATTTTGGAAATCCCAATAAATCACCCCCGCCAAGAGTACACACACTGCCAAAATTGCCGCTAAAATTTTCCCACATTTCTTACAAAAACACATTTACATCCTCATCCCCAATTCCCCTGCAATTTGTTCCAATTTTTTTAAGCGATGGTTAATCCCCGATTTCCCGATACCACCGTTAGTTAATTCTGCTAACTCCGCCAAAGACGCTTCCGGCGCCCCCAGCCGCAACGCAGCCGTTTCCTGCAAAGCCGGCGGCAACTTGCTTAGACCTAGATGTTCCTCAATGAATTTAATACTTGCCACCTGTTGCACCGCAGCTTGTACAGTCTTACTTAAATTGGCCGTTTCACAGTTAACAATCCGATTAACATTGTTTCTTAGCTCTTTTATTATACGCACATTTTCAAATTCCATCAAGGCATTATGAGCGCCAATAATGGAAAGAAAGCTGGTAATCGAGTTACCGTCTTTAAGGTAAACAATGAAGTCGTTTTTTCTGTCCGTCATTTTGACCGGTAGCGAAACTCCGTGCATGACCCTGGCAATAAGCGCCGCCAATTCTTCATTTTCCGTGACAATTTCCAGATGATAATCCCCCGCCGGCCGGCTCACCGACCCACCCGCCATAAAAACGCCTCGCAAAAAAGCCCGCCGACAGCACGCCTTCCCCAACAGTTTGAGCCGTGCTTCCTCGCTGCTACTTAAAAGCTGCAAGGTAGCCATGGCCGCCGCTACTTCTGCCGACGGAATGACCCCCACCCGATAACGATTGTTTTTTTTCAAACGTCGAGAACGAGTAATCACCACCTCCGTGCGTACTTTAAAATCCGTTTTTAACATTTGCAAAATACGCCTAGCCAGTGCCGCATTTTCGGTGGAGAAGTTAATACCCATATTCCGCCCTCGCAAAATCATAGCACCACTCATGCGTAACAATCCAAACAGTTCTGCTTTATCGCAACAAACAGACTGACCTTCCAGCCTTGCTAATTCGTTTTTTACTTCATTGGAAAAAGACACAGCAGCTACACTCCATAGTCATTGTTTTTTCAACTTGCGCATACTTTCACGCACAAAAAAATAATCAAAGAACTGCACACCCCTACCGAATAACCGCAAACGGTAAATTAAAGAAATAATCGCCTGCGCCAGGAGCGTAGGATTATGCCTGACCAAATCCATATCTTTAATTAATTTTGTCGCCACCACTTTGATACCCAACTGCTCGATTAGTTCCACATCCGGCGTCACCGGTGCCGACCCCTTAGCTCGATACTGTTCTAACTGGGCTTCACTGATTTTTTGGTCATTAACAATCACATAATCCAAAAATTGCACGCCCACATGGCTGATAATCGCCTGTACGTGTTCCAAGGCTCCATACCCAGTAGTTTCTCCCGGCTGTGTCATCACATTGCACACATAGATTTTAACTGCCTTTGAATTAATAATCGCCGCTTTGAGTTCCGGCACAACCAAATTAGGCAAGATACTGGTATAAAGACTACCCGGCCCAAAAATTAACACGTCCGCCTTAGCAATAGCCGTCAGTGCTCCTTTAGTAGCACGTGCCGCTTGGGGCAGGATTTTGAGTCGCTGGATTTTTTTGCCGGCGGCTGTAATATCTGACTCTCCCACAACTACTGTACCATCAGCCATCTCCGCCGTTAGTTGAATATCCTCCAAAGTTGAAGGCAACACATTGCCCCGCACCTTGAGAATCTCGCTGGTAGCAATAAGCCCCGCTTCCATGCTCCCCTCCACAGCCGCCATCGCCGCAATAAACAGATTACCCAGATTGTGTCCGGCTAGCGGTGTCTCCCCTTTGAAGCGATACTGCATGACTTTTTCCATCAAAGGCTCTGTATCAGCCAAGGCTACCAAACAGTTCCGCAAATCTCCGGGCGGTAAAATACCCAATTCCTGCCTTAAACGCCCAGAAGAACCACCATCGTCCGCCACCGTTACCACTGCCGTACAGTTATTGGTAATATATTTCATACCTCGCAGGAGCACCGACAAACCGGTACCACCACCCACCACGGTAATCGCCGGTCCTTTGGTCAGTTTGCGCTGCGTAAAAATACGCTCCATCAGCGAAGTGTTATTATCCGGTAACACTGACTCCATGACCGAATGAATCAGCTTGCGGGTAGCATAGAACATAATAAACATCCCGATTACCAGCACACTGATACCACCAGCCACTGAAATTGCATGATAATACTCACCTGTCGCCATATACATCAGCTTAAACAGCAATTCTTCAATAAAACCGATAAATTGATAGTTAAACACCAGTGCCGTCCCAGTAGCAGCAAAAATAACGCCAATAGCAAACAAAAGCAGCCAGCGTTTGAGATTCAGCCCAGGGCACAGCCATTTAATCCAGCTCATAATGTCCTCCTACTACCTTTTAGTTAAATCTCGGTGTGCCACTTGTACCATATAGCCTTGTTCCTTGACCAAAGTGCCAATTCTATTGGCGAGAAAAACCGACCGATGATTGCCACCCGTACAACCAATAGCAATGGCCAGTTGACTTTTGCCCTCTTTCACATATTGGGGCAATAAAAACAACAGCAAATCGTCCAGCTTAGCGACGAAATTTTTGGTCACCTGTTGTTGCCAAATATAATCAATGACCGCTTGATCATTGCCAGTTAAAGGTTTTAACTCCGGAATATAAAAAGGATTAGGTAAAAACCTCACATCAAAAATCATATCCGCATCTAGGGGAAGGCCATGTTTAAAGCCAAAGGATTGCACAACCACATTCATCCTACCGGTTAAAGAGCCACCCCCGTACAGAGCCATAATCTTTTCCCGCAAAATCGCCGGGGTGGTTTTTGTCGTATCTAAAATATACGTTGCCTTACTGCGCAGACAACTGACTATTTCCCGTTCTTTGGCAATGCCTTTGCTCAGACCTCCACTTTCCGCTAATGGGTGCGGTCGTCTGGTTTCTTTGTAACGACTAACAAGAGCCGCATCGCTGGCATCAAGGAACAAGAGGTCATAAGCAACCCCATTGTGTTGTAGTTCGTCCAAAACCCCTACGGTTTCGTTAAAAAATTCGCCGCCTCTAATATCCACCACCAGCGCCACTTTTGCCACTTTACCGGAGGTTTGCAGACACAACTCGGTAAATTTAGGAATTAAACTAGGTGGTAAATTATCCACGCAAAAAAAATTGAGATCCTCTAACGTTCTGACTACTTGTGTTTTACCGGCACCTGACATCCCTGTAATAATTAAAATCCGCGGTTCGCCCATAATCTCACCTCCTGTTCTACTTACAAAACATTTACATTATTATCTATTAGTATACTATTTCACTGCGCAAGTTACCAGTAAAAACCTGCCCACTCCTTGTCGCCTTTGTGAATTATCCTATTTTGCACAGACAAAAGCCGCTACCCTCAAGAAAAGGGTAGCGGCTTTTAAGCGTACTGGTCAGCCTTTATTTCTTTTTATCTTCATCTTCTTGGTGCATAAAGTTCGCCTGTTGCAAATCCCCGCCACTTAAATACAGGCAGAGCACACAAGCCACAATAAAAAATACGGCAAAGCCAATATCAGCGCCGGTTATTGCTGTTGGCAAAATTCCCGCTAAAGCATCCATGCTCAACATCTCCTTTGCTATCATAACAGTTGTCATTATAGCATTGACCGGCCACCCTTGCGTCCACATCTAGTGAGTTTATCACTTACTTTAGTTACTAAACTTTTTTAGAAAGCACAAGGATCAGAATAATGGACGCCCTGACCCGCCGCCACCTGTGTGAAAACTTCGGTCATAGCCTGTTCCAAGCGCTCGAGCATCGCTTCAATTTCAGCCGGGGTGCTAACCAGTGGCGGCATAAAAGTAATGACGTCCCCAATATTGCGGACAATCAGCCCATATTTGCGTGCCGTTTGACAAATGCCCCCTGCCAGTAAAAGTTCCGGTGCAAAAGGAATTTTGCGAACTTTGTCCTGCATTAGTTCAATGCCGGCAATCATGCCGCATTGCCGTGCTTCACCCACATAGGGCATCAGATTCATCTTGGTCATATGCTTGGCGATGACCTTCATTTTTGGCGGTAAGCCAGCGATAACAGCGTCTTTGGCAAATATTTCCAGACCAGCAAGCCCGGCAGCACAGGCTAGATTATTGCCGGTATAGGAATGGCCGTGATAAAAAGTCTTATAGTCGGTAGCGGCGCCTAGGAACGCATTGTAGATTTCGTCCGTGGTCAGGGTAGCACCCAGAGCCAAATAGCCCCCCGTAATACCTTTGGAAATCGCCATGAGATCCGGTTGCACACCCTCATGCTCACACGCCCACATTTTACCAGTGCGACCAAAGCCTACCGCTACTTCGTCGACGATTAAAAGCACCTTATATTTTTTCGTCAGCTCCCGCACGCCTTTAATGTAACCTGCTGGTTGCATCAGCATACCTGCTGCCGCCTGCACCAAAGGCTCAATAATCATAGCAGCCACTTGCTGAGCGTGTTCTTGGAGATAAGTTTCCAGCTCCTGCAAACAATAGGCACAGTACTCCGCCTCCGTAGTTATCCCTGCCACCTGGCAATGATAAAAAGATGGGCAGCTAAGCTTGTGCGTGGCAAAAAGCAAGGGCTTGTAAGCTTTGTGGAACACATCAATATTGCCCACACTAACAGCGCCTACCGTATCACCATGGTAGGAATCACCTAGATTAATAAAGTGTTGTTTTTCCGGCTGACCCTTAAACTGCCAGTATTGAAAAGCTATTTTCACCGCCGCTTCTACTGCCGTTGAACCATCATCGGAGTAAAAAACTTTGTTTAAACCCTCCGGTGTCACCTCCACCAGCTTTTGTGCAAATTCCGCCGAAGGCTGATTAATAAGACCAAGCAAAGTAGAATGGGCAATTTTGCCCAATTGGGACTTAATCGCCTCGTCTATTTCCGGGCGACGATGACCGTGAATGTTCACCCATAGACTGGAAATACCATCGTAGTATTCCTTGCCCTCCGTATCATAGAGCTTGACCCCTTCGCCTCGCTCTATCACCAGTTGTTTTTGCTCCCTCCACCCCTGCATTTGGGTAAAAGGGTGCCAAATATAGTCTTTATCCATTGCTTCCCATTTATTCATGTATTTGACCTCCTGCCAATTCAATAATCGTTGTAAGCTCCATATTTTGCTCAACCACCGCTGCCAATTCAGCTCGGTGAGAGGCTAATAATAATTCCGGCGATAGCACCGGCAACTTACCCAAAATCGGTAAACCCGTTAATTGCGTATAATAATGCAAATTACCAAATTCTAAAGCTCCGGCCGTCTTTTCGTCCCAACCGTTAACCACAAGCCCCAGTACCTTAAGCCCGTGTTGCCGAGCATATTCTACGGTTAAAACCGCATGATTCACATTGCCCAAAATTGGTTTTACTACAACAATAATTGGTAACCCCAACGCCTGAAAAAAATCTTTCACCAGATACTGGGGCGTCAAAGGCGCAGAAATTCCCCCCACACCTTCCACCACGGTCAGGTCATGGGCTTGAAGCATCGCCCTTGCTCCTTGGAGCATGACCTCCGGCTCTAGGGTTACACCCGCCAAACGGCTGGCCTCTGCCGGCGCTAACGCTGCCTCCAAAACATAGGGCACCACTTGACCCTGAGCACTTAGCTCCATCCCCGCACATTGCAGTAAAAATTCGGCATCAGTGGAAAGCAAAGTACCCTGCTCCGTCCGTACACAGCCAGACGCCGCCGGTTTAAACACGCCGGTATCGTAGCCACGTGCCACCAACGCCGCCGCCAAAGCTCCACTTACTACTGTTTTACCCATTTCCGTATCAGTTGCCGTAATACCAATTCCTATCATTATTCTTCCTTCTTTCCTGTAAGCTCCTGCCACACACTAAGGACAAGCTTTGCTGCCCGCCGCAATTGGGCTTCACTATGGGCTGCCGTCACGGTTAAGCGCAGACGACTAGCGCCCTGAGGTACCGTCGGTGGCCTAATTCCGGAAACCAAAATTCCCTGTGCTGCCAAGCGGTCGGCAAAGACTGTCGTTAATGCCGCCGAGCCTACCATAATCGGTATAATCGGCGTTTCACCCGGAATAACTTCTAACCCACCAGCCACCAAAAGCTTGCGCATAAGCTTAGCATTAAACCACAATTTATCCAAATACACCCTAGGCTTAGTTTGTAAAAGCTCCAGTGCTGCCCTAGCCGCCGCCACCGGTGCCGGACTCAGTGCCGTAGAGAAAATAAACGGCCGTGACTTATTAATTAAATAATCAATAAACACCTTTTTGCCTGCTACATAGCCACCCTCCGCCGCCAGTGCCTTGCTCAAAGTGCCCACCTGTAAATCCACCTGCCCTTGGAGGCCATAAAAAGCCGCCGTGCCACTACCATCAGTACCGATAACGCCCACCGCATGAGCATCGTCCACAATAAGACAAGCCTCATATTGAGCCGCCAAAGCCACTAGCTCCGGTAGTGGTGCAATATCGCCGTCCATACTAAAGACGCCGTCCGTCACCAAATAGCGAAAACCCGTAGTGTGCTCAGCAGCTAAGAGCTGTTCCAACGCCGCCATATCACCATGGGGATAAATCCGTACCTGTGCTCTGGCAATCCGGCAACCATCAATAATACTGGCATGGTTCAGCGCATCACTAAAAACTACGTCCCCCGGCCGCACCAAAGCGTAAAGCACACCGAGATTCGTCATATAACCAGTATTAAAAACCAGCGCACTTTCTGTATGTTTAAACTCGGCCAGAGCTGTTTCCAGCTCCCGCACTTCAAAATGCCCCCCTGTAGTAAGCCGGGAACCACCGGAACCGGTACCATACCTAGTCGCCTCCTGAGCCGCCGCTATTACTTCCGGTGCATGGGTAAGCCCCAAATAGTTGTTACTGGCAAACACCACATATTCCTTGCCTGTAGCATCTACCGCTGTAGCTGCATTTACAAAACGCAAATCCTTAATGCTGCGGGCTAGTCCCTGTGCTTGCAGCTGAGCTAATTCCCCTGCTAAACTTGCTTCTAGTTTACTCATGTTCCACCTCCGGCCTAATCATAACTACCTGCTCCTGCAAATAATGACACACCTGCACTAAATCCGCTTCCGGACGCACAAAGAAAATACGTCCCCCCACTGGATTACCCCGCTCTTTCATCACCGGAATTCTTTTGTAGCCATCAGCTTGAGAAGCCACATACCCAGTCACATACTGAGGGTCGTCCGACCAACACAGCTCCGCCACCAAATCCGCCGAGCCTGCCACCTTGGAGGCCAGTACCAAAGCTTCACGCACGTGTTCCCCTACCAAACCTTGCTGCAAAAGCTTAGCTTCATAGCTCGCACTATTAGCGCAGTCCATTTTCGTCACCCGAATCCCCCTGGCTCCCGTGCCGTCCAGTCGTTCGCCACTTACCGCATCTAGGAGCATTGCACCTCGCATACTATCGTTAAGCGCCAAAAGTGAGCCAATGCCCTTGTGCGCAGCCGCCTTACTGACACCAGCTTTTTCCAGTTCCGTCAAGGCAATCTGATGACCCTCCGCCACCGTCGTTGCCGTAAAGCTTTCCATAGCTAGTAACGGTTTATAGGCAATCTCCTGTGGCGTAACCGCTTCTACCTTGATACTAATAAAATCCGCCTTGCCCCGCTCATGCTCCCTAGCCCGTTTCAGCATAGCGAGGACGGCCTCCTCCACCTTAGCCTCCGGCAAAATTCGTTCCGCTCCCGAAATATGGCGGCCACCCTTTTCGTGGGCGCCACCTTGTGCAGCTCGCATTTTTACACTAAATAACATCGCCGTGCCATCTCCTTTAAACTTGGGGTTGCGTTCTCCTGCGACCCAAATCGGCCAGCATCACCGCATCAGCTTGTGGACTGCGACCACCAGTCGTCAAATAACCACCCACCATAATTCCATTCAATCCGCCATTTAAAGCAAACGCCTGCAAGTCCCGCAGGTTCACTTCTCTGCCACCGGCAGTACGAATGAGAGCGTGGGGCAACACAAAGCGAAAAACCGCAAAAGCCCGCAAAATTTCCAGTGCCGACAAAGGTTTGTTGTGAGCAAAGGGCGTCCCTTCAATCGGGTTCAAAATATTTAAAGGTACGGAGTCCACACCTAGACGTTTCAGCTCAAAAGCCATTTCCACCCGTTGTTCCGGAGTTTCGTTCAAGCCCAAAATACCACCGGAGCATACACGAATACCAGCCGCCTTAGCAGCCTCAATAGTTGACATTTTATCAGCATAAGTATGCGTACTGCACACTGCCGGAAAATGACTGGGAGCAGTTTCAATATTAGCGTGGTAGCGAGTAATCCCCGCCGCTTTGAGGCTCACTGCCTGCTCTGGAGTCAAAATACCCAAAGACGCACAAACCTCAATGCCCACTTCTTGTTTAATACGACGTAATGCCGTACAAATATTGGCAAAATCATCGGCACGACTTTGACCTCTACCACTGGTCACAATCGAAAAACGCACTGCTCCTGCCGCTTTAGCCTTATGTGCCGCCGCTACCAATTCCTCAGCAGTTTTGAGCGCATACTCCGTCACACCTGTATTATGATGTGCCGATTGCGCACAAAATTTGCAATTTTCTGGACAACGTCCGCTCCGTGCATTAATAATGGCACACAAATCCACTGCGTCCCCATTAAATTTAGCCCGAATTTGGTCTGCCATCGCCAGCAGCAACATCGTATCAGCATCGCTGACCTGTATCAGCTCCACCGCTTCTGCCTGTGTCAGTTCCTCGCCCCGCAGGACTTTTTCTGCATATTCAATAATCATGACAACGCCTCCGTAAACCATTTTATTTATCAAGTTAACGATTACAGTATATTAGTTAACCCTTTCCCTGTCAAACAGGTTAACGATGTTAAGATTCCACCATCTCCGCACAACAAAAAAACGTCAACCCCTCCTAAGAGAGATTGACGTTAAATTAAGTTTCTTTATAATAGTTAATTATTTAGGCTCTACTGGTTTATTCAGTTTGAGCTCAAAGGGTAACCCACCTTGTTCTACAGACTGACGCAAAAAGATATTCACTGCTTGGGACAAGGTCAGTCCCAATTGTTCGTAAACACTTTCTGCTTCACTTTTCACTTCTGGTTCTACCCGCACGACTAAGCGCATCGTTTTAACCATTGCGATCACCTCCTACAAATTTTATCGGCAACACCGCTACCGGTAAGCTTCCTTGCTTAGAATTCCCACCGCATCCCAGCATTGACTTGCCATTGTTTGTTGATTTTGGCACCAAAACTACGTTCTACATCAAAATAAAGATTATTGGCCTTGCTTAACTGTACAT
>JAVXCQ010000029.1:0-13141 GCA_036659415.1 Acidaminococcaceae bacterium | reverse complement strand
AACCCTGGTGCACCAGGTGCCACTGGTGGCTCTGGTACCGGTGGTAACACTGGTGGCGCAGGTGGCGCTGGTGGTGCTGGTAATAATGGCGGTAACGCCGGTAATGCTAGTGCTAGCGGGATTGTGACGACTGCCAGCGTATCCATTGACGTAACTGGTGCTTTTACGGTAACGGCGACCGGTGGTAACGGTGGCGCCGGTGGTGACGGTGGCACAGGTGGCGACGGTGGTAAGGGCGGAGCTGGTGGTGCTGGTGGCACTGGTGGCGTAGGCACTCCTGTGGGCGCTGGTGGTAATGGTGGCGCAGGTGGTGACGGTGGCGACGGCGGCGACGGTGAGGCAGGTGGTAACGGCGGCACCGCCGGTACGGCTACGGCACTAGGTATCGCCAGCAGTAATGCTACTATTACGCTAGGCGACGCTTTTACGGTAACGGCGACCGGTGGTAAAGGCGGCGACGCCGGTACTGGTGGTGATGGCGGTGCTCTTGGCGACGGCGGTGCTCTTGGGGCATCTGGCACAGGCATTATTTCGGGCAAACCTGGCGCAGCTGGCACAGCCGGTACAACCGGTGCTAGTGGTCACGCGGGGACAAACGAAGCTGGCGGCGCTGCTACAGCTAATGGAATGAAATTGCAAAATAGTACACTCAACATTAACGCTGCAACGCAAGACTTTACCGTGACAGCGACCGGCGGCGAAGGCGGCTCTGGAGCCTTGGGTGGTTCTGGTAACTTGCCGGGAACTATGACGTTAGGTAATCTTGGTGGTAACGCCGTGGCTGGCGGTCTAGATCTTCAGCAAACCCAGGGAAACCTTGCTGTTCAAAAGATCCTCGTTACAGCAACCGGCGGTGCTGGTGGCGTGGGTGGCGGTAAAGCCGGTAATGCTACAGCTACGGCTTTGCAGGCTGACGGTTCAACGCTTCAAGTAACTGCTAAGACGGTGCAAGCAGTGGCGAACGGCAGTACTTCCGGTACTATGGAAATTCTAGGTGTTAAAATTCCTCTTTTCACTGGCGACATTACTAACACAACGGACGCTCAAGGCGTGGTGCTAGCTAATTCCACCATGACTTTAACTACGGATGAAGTTAGTGCTACGGCAACGGGGACTGATGTTGCCGTTGGCGTTAGAGCCGATTCAGCTAAAGCACAAGCACTGGTTTTAGATAATGCCAGTCTCCAAGTTTCAGCTTTTACTGAGGGCGGCAAAATTGCGATTAAGGCTGTGGCGCAAGATGGTGCACATGGCACAGTAGCGACTAAGAATGCTACGGCATTGGATGCGAAGAATAATACCTCGGTAGTGTTTAATAATGCGGTGGACTTCACGGGTGAAGTGAAGCTAGATAATTCTGCCGTAGTCTTGTTAGGCAAAGGCACTACTACCGTTACAGACGGTAATGGTGGGGCGGCAGCAAATGAGGCTGGTTCCTTGTCGTTAGCTAATGGTTCCCAGCTTGTGAGCACGGATATGCTGACGATTACTACCGGGGATCTACTGGTGGCAGGTAATAGTGCTGACCCTACCCAAGGGAGCACAGTAACCTTGCTAAATACCGGCGCTTCTGCTGTAGGCGGCGACCTGACCGTTAAAGAACAGTCTACGCTCCAAACTAGTGGTGATTTGACAGTAACTGGTGACGCAACTTTGGCTGATAGTACCCTCAAGCTTTATAATACTAACGAGGTGGACGGTACCCTGCGCAGTGCAGAGCAGTACCAAGCTAAAGCAGACTACAACACCTTGACCGTGGGGGGCACACTCACGACTACCGGTACTAATGAAGTGTATCTGCGCACCAATGCTAACGGCGTGGATATTGGCTACGGCCGTGACCAAACTACGTTAGCTAGCAGCGTGGTGGCTGCAGGCGATAAGCTTGTTGCTACTACTGGCGCTACTACTGCAGGCGCAACGAATAACCTGCATATTTTTGACCAAGGTATGCGTAATGGCTACCAAAATCAACTGGACGCTAATGGCGTAGCACAGTTTGACCCAAATAACCAAGTAACCCTTGTTACAGGGAATAATCTTGATAAGGGTACCACGACAGTAGCGGCAGTGCAGTATGATAATACGATTTTTAACTATACCTATACGCCGGAACTAGCAAACGATGGAACCAGTGTGAAGGTAACTGGTGTGAAAGTCGACAAAACCGCTTTGTCCAACACGCCGAAAGCGGCACAACAATCTCGGGCGGCAATGGTAGCCCTGCTTACTGCTGAAAACGAAACTATTTGGCAGCGGGCAGAAGAACTGCGTGGCAAAACGGAAGCTAATGGTGTCTGGGGTAAATATGTCGGCGGCAAGCAAAGAGCAGAAACAGGATTTGGCGACGCTGATACTACCTATAACGGTGTTCAAATCGGTTATGACCGAGCTGTGGGCAAGGATTGGAATGTGGGCGTAGCCTTCAGTTATTTGAATGGTAGCGCCGATGTCTTTGGCGGCGATACCGACCTCAAGAGTAAGGCACTCACTGTGTATGGCTTGTATACCGATGACAAAGGGCACTTCTTTGACGCCGCTTTGAAATACGGAAAAGTCGATAATGACTTCACAACTTATGGTGGGACTGTGGCACAAGCAACTAAGGGCGAATATTCCTCCAATGCTTACGCTGCTTCCTTAGCTTATGGCTATCGCCAAGAACTGAAGAACAGTAAATGGTATGTGGAACCACGGGTATCACTGACGATGGGTCAATTGGGTAGTGAAGACTTTACTGTACAAACACAGGACGGCTTGCTCCGGGTTAATGCTGATGGCGTTAATACTACGGCACTACGTTTTGGTTCTACCTTTGGCACAAAAGTAGCTAAAGATACTGATTTCTACATCAAAGCAGCCTTGGGACATGAGTTCTCCGGCGGCGTTGATACCTACATGAATGCCGATGGCAGAAGAGTGTTGCTCAGCGATGATTTGGGCGGTACTTTCTTTGAATACGGCATTGGTCTTAAAGGTAAAATGGGTAAAAACTCTCGTTACTATCTGGATTTGGGCGGCGCTACTGGCAGTCCTAATCATAAGGTCTATGGCTTGTCCGCAGGAATGTTGTATAGCTTCTAAGGACGAAGTTTAGTAAGGTCTAGCAGTAACAAAGGGCAGCGGAACCTCTCACTAGAGAGGTTCCGCTTTTTTTGTGACTGTGGCTAGTTATTAGCAACATTAAAAAAAATAAGCTGCGGGTTTTCTTCCCGTGTTAATTGCTATATAATGAAGACAGTGCAGTATAATTAATAATTATTATTGGAGAAACGTGATGGAATTTAAAATACAGGCACCTTTTGAACCGGCAGGCGACCAACCCCAAGCGATTGCCGCATTAACCGCTGGTGTGCAGCAAGGGCTGCGCACCCAAGTACTACTGGGGGCTACTGGTACGGGTAAAACCTATACCATTGCTCAGGTTATCAGTAAGGTGCAAAAGCCCACCCTAGTGATAGCCCATAATAAAACGTTGGCAGCTCAGCTGGCCAGCGAGCTCAAGGCATTTTTTCCGGAAAATGCCGTGGAATACTTTGTGTCCTATTACGATTATTACCAACCGGAAGCTTATTTACCCCAGACCGATACCTATATTGAAAAAGATTCGTCCATTAATGACGAAATTGATAAATTGCGCCATTCTGCCACCAGTGCTCTCTTTGAACGGCGTGATGTGATTATTGTGGCCAGCGTGTCCTGTATTTACGGTTTGGGCGCACCACAGGATTATTACGATATGGTGCTGTCCCTGCGGGTAGGTCAGACGATTGAGCGTCAGGCGATTCTCAAAAAATTAGTGGAAATTCAGTATAATCGTAACGACCTTGCTTTTCAACGGGGCACGTTTCGTGTGCGGGGCGATGTGGTAGAGGTAGTACCGGCAGGCTACAACGAAAAAGCTATTCGGATTGAGCTATTTGGCGAGGAAGTAGAAAGTCTGATGGAAGTGGATATTTTGACCGGTGAAGTACTGGCTAAGCGCAATCATGTGGCAATTTTTCCTGCGTCCCACTATGTGACGTCCCGAGAAAACTTAGAACGAGCTATGGTGGATATTCAGGTAGAATTGGCTGAGCGCTTGGCGGTTTTAAAAGCAGAAAACAAATTACTGGAAGCCCAGCGTTTAGAACAGCGCACCAATTATGATTTGGAAATGATGAATGAAATGGGCTACTGCTCTGGCATTGAGAACTATTCTCGTCATTTGGCTAATAGAAAAGCCGGCGAACCGCCTTTTACCTTGGTCAATTATTTTCCTCAGGACTTTTTGCTGGTGGTAGACGAGTCCCATGTGACTTTGCCTCAGGTGCGAGCCATGTTTGCCGGTGACCGTTCCCGCAAAACCATGCTGATGGATTATGGCTTTCGTTTGCCCTCGGCGCTGGATAACCGTCCCCTAACCTTTGACGAGTTCCAAGCACAACGACAGCAGGCCATCTATGTGTCGGCAACCCCGGCCAAGTATGAGCTAGGCGAGGCAGAGCAAGTGGTAGAGCAGATTATTCGCCCCACGGGGCTTTTGGACCCTCAGATTGAAATTCGTCCGATTAAGGGACAGATTGATGATTTATTAAGTGAAATTCACAAGGTGGCAGCGGCGGGGGAGCGGGTATTGGTGACCACGCTAACCAAGCGAATGTCTGAGGATTTGACGGATTATTTGCAGCAGGCAGGGGTGAAGGTGCGTTATTTACATTCCGAGATTGTGACGCTAGAACGAGCGGAGATTATTCACGATTTGCGTGCCGGTGTTTTTGATGTTTTGGTAGGGATTAACCTTTTGCGTGAGGGTTTGGACTTGCCGGAGGTATCGCTTATTGCCATTTTGGACGCCGATAAGGAAGGGTTTTTGCGTTCTGATACGGCCATGATTCAGACCATCGGTCGTGCGGCACGCAACGAACACGGCCGTGTTATTATGTATGCTGACCGCATGACGGACTCTATGCAGCGAGCGATTGATGAAACTACGAGAAGACGGGAAAAGCAAGCGGCGCACAATCTGCGGCACGGCATTACTCCGACTACTATTCATAAACAGGTAGTAGATTTAATCAGACTGACCAAGGTGGCGGAAGAGGCTACGACCACAGATTACGGGGCGCAAGCCTTGAAACAAAAATCCGAGCAGGAGCTGCAGAAACTGGCGAAAGGCTTGGAAAAACAAATGGCGGTGGCCGCCAAGGAACTGGATTTTGAGCGAGCAGCGGAATACCGAGATCGCCTGATTGTAGTTAAGGGTGCTTTGGGGCAAAAACTAGTACCCAAGACGAAGCCTCTGCGACTGAGATAAATTACTGCCGGTAGTGGCGGCTAGCCCCGTACCTACTAGCGGTGTAGATAGGGAGAAAAGATGAAGGAAAAATTAATTATTAAAGGTGCACGTCAGCACAATCTCAAAAATATTGATGTGGAAATTCCTCGTAATGCGCTTGTCGTGATTACTGGTTTATCCGGTTCGGGGAAGTCGTCCCTGGCTTTTGATACGATTTATGCCGAGGGACAGCGACGCTATGTGGAGTCCCTGTCCGCCTATGCACGACAATTTTTGGGGCAGATGGATAAACCGGACGTGGATTATATCGAGGGTTTATCGCCTGCCATCTCCATTGACCAAAAAACCACTAACCGCAATCCTCGTTCTACCGTAGGCACGGTGACGGAGATTTATGATTATTTACGGCTGTTGTTTGCACGGCTGGGCGTACCCCATTGCCCCAAATGTGGCAAAGTGATTGAGCGACAAAGTGTGGAACAAATTGTAGATCAGGTACTGCTGTTACCCAGTGGTACGAAGTTTATGATTTTAGCACCGCTGGTACGGGGGCGCAAGGGCGAGCACCAAAAAATTCTAGAAAATATGCGCCGTGCCGGTTATATGCGGGTACGGCTTGATGGCGAAGTCCGTACTTTGGACGAAGACATTGTTTTGGATAAAAAGAAAAAACACGAATTGTCGGTAGTGGTTGACCGCTTGGCAGTACGGGAAAACATAACGCAACGCTTGGCGGACTCGCTGGAAACAGCGCTGGGTTTAGCCGAGGGCTTGGTGGAAATCGCAGTGGTGGACGGTGCCAGTACGATGTACAGCGAGCATTTTGCCTGTAGCGATTGTGGCATTAGTATGCCAGAATTGGAACCACGGCTTTTTTCCTTTAATAGTCCTTACGGCGCTTGTCCGGTTTGCACTGGTTTAGGTATGAATTTGGAAGTAGATGTGGGGCTGGTGCTTACTGATGGCAGCAAAACCTTTGCCGAGGGTGTGTTGGGGGGCATTAGTACGACAGAAAGTGCCTACGATCGTTTGCACCTGACGGCTGTGCTCAAAGCCTATGGCTACAGCTTGCAGAATACTTGGCAGGATTTGCCCCAGACCTTGCAGGAAAAGCTACTGCATGGCACCGGCACAGAACATTTTGCTTTTGACTACACAACCTTGGACGGTCAGCACAAAACTTACGACCGTCCCTTTGAAGGTGTGCTTAATATTATTAAACGGCGGCATAAACAAGCTTTTTCGGAACTGGAACGGCTGCGCATGGAAGAATTTATGTCCCATACGCCCTGCCCTAGTTGTCACGGTGCCCGGCTCAAGCCGGAGGTATTGTCTATTTTAGTCGGAGGGCAGAACATTTGTCAGGTGACGGCAATGACGGTGCGGGAGGCAGTGCGGTTTTTTGCGGAGCTTCAGCTCACTGACCGGGAACAAATAATTGCTAAACAAGTTTTGAAAGAAATTTTGGCACGGCTACACTTTTTGAATAACGTGGGACTGGATTATTTGAGCCTAGATCGGGCAGCCGGCACGCTGTCCGGCGGGGAAGCCCAGCGAATTCGTCTGGCGACACAGATTGGTTCGGGACTGGTGGGAGTGCTGTATATTTTGGACGAACCTAGTATTGGTCTGCACCAAAGGGACAACAGCAAACTGCTAGAAACCCTCAAACATTTGCGGGATTTGGGTAATACCCTCCTGGTAGTAGAACATGACGAAGAAACCATGTATGCGGCGGATCAAATTATTGATATTGGTCCCGGTGCCGGCGAGCACGGGGGCTATGTTGTGGGACAGGGTACGGTGGAGGAGATTAAGGCTAATCCAGCGTCCATTACTGGGCAGTATCTTAATGGTACCCAGTTTATTCCTGTACCCAAAGTTAGACGGCAGGGCTCTGGTTATCAGCTAACTATTAAAGGGGCACGAGCTAATAATCTGCAAAATCTCACCGTGGCGTTTCCTTTGGGGGTGCTCACGGTGGTAACAGGTGTGTCCGGTAGTGGTAAAAGTACGCTGGTCAACGATATTTTGTATAATGCGTTGGCGGCGAAGCTGAACGGCGCACGCTTGCGTCCGGCTGCCCACAAAACTATTACTGGTTTAGAACATATTGATAAAGTTATTAATATCGACCAATCTCCCATTGGGCGGACACCACGTTCCAATCCAGCCACCTATACCGGTGTTTTTGATTATATCCGGGAGCTGTTTAGTAATGCCAATGAAGCCAAAGTCCGGGGCTACAAGCCGGGACGGTTTAGCTTTAACGTCAAAGGCGGCCGCTGTGAAGCTTGCCGTGGCGATGGAATGAATAAGATTGAAATGCACTTTTTGCCGGACGTCTATGTGCCCTGTGAAGTGTGTAACGGTGCACGTTATAATCGGGAAACCCTAGAAGTACACTACAAGGGCAAAAATATTGCGCAGGTGCTCAATTTAACAGTGTCGGAAGCGTGCGTATTTTTCCAAAACTTACCCCGCATTTATAATAAGCTGGCCGTGCTGGAAGACGTGGGGTTGGGGTATATCAGGTTAGGTCAGGCAGCGACGACCCTGTCCGGCGGTGAAGCTCAGCGGGTCAAACTAGCAACGGAGCTGTCTAGGCGTAGTACGGGCAAAACCCTGTATTTGCTAGACGAACCGACCACAGGACTGCACATTGCCGATGTTCATAAGTTGCTGGAGGTTTTACAGCGGCTCGTAGAGGCAGGCGACACTGTAATTGTGATTGAACACAATCTGGACGTGATTAAAACTGCGGATTATTTAGTTGATTTAGGGCCAGAGGGCGGCGACAAAGGCGGCAAACTAGTAGCCTGCGGGACACCGGAAAAAGTGGCCGCCAGTAAGAAGTCCTACACTGGTGCTTATTTAAAGACAGCACTGCAAACCGCAGCCAAGAATGGGTGGGTACAATGAAAGAGGCTCTCGCCAAAACTTTAGCCGTATTGCCGAATAGTCCCGGAGTGTATCTCATGCACGATGCCGAGGGCAAGATTATCTATGTGGGTAAGGCGGTAGTGTTGAAAAACAGAGTGCGCAGTTACTTTCGCCAGCTAGCGACTCATACGCCTAAGGTCAAGGCTTTGGTGGCGAAGGTGTGTGAGATTGAAACCATTGTTACCGCCAATGAGATGGAAGCTTTGATTTTGGAGTGTAATCTCATTAAAAAGTATCGCCCACGCTATAATATTAGTCTTAAAGACGATAAAACCTACCCCTATTTGAAAGTAACCTTGCAAGAAGAATTTCCCCGCCTGTATGTGACACGCAAAATTCTGAGGGATGGTGCTAAATATTACGGACCCTATGCCGATGCCGGTGCGCTTCATGCTACGGTGAAATTAATCCGCAGTATGTTTCCTCTGCGCAATTGTCGCAAACTTAACGTAGACCGACCTTGTTTGCAATATCATATTAAACGCTGTTTGGCACCCTGCACGGGGCAGATTAGCGTAGCGGACTATGGGCAGATGATTCAAGCGATTTTACTTTTGTTGGACGGGCGTACCGCAGAGCTGGAACGCAACTTGAAGCAAAGAATGCAAACAGCGGCAGACGCCTATAATTTTGAAGCAGCCGCTCGTCTGCGTGACCAACTGCAAGCTGTAGCCAATCTGAATGCTCAGCAAAAAGCCGTCACCGATGGAGGCGACCAGGACGCTATTGCACTGGCACGGGACGCTACCGGGGTCTGTATTCAAATCTTTTTTGTGCGGGCGGGCAAACTGGTAGGGCGGGATAATTTCTTCCTCAAAGAGGAAGCCGAAGAAAACGCCGTTACCTTGCTCACGGCTTTTTTGCAGCAATATTATCACGAGGCAACTTTTGTCCCACGGGAAATTCTCTTGCCCTTGCTCCCGGTAGCGGAGGAAAGGGAACTTCTGACGGCGTGGCTTACTACCAAAGCGGGGCACAAAGTAGAACTTTTGGCGCCACAGCGGGGTTTAAAGCACGAGCTGCTCAAGATGGTGCTGGAAAATGCCCACAAACATCTGGAAGAACGGCTTCGCAAGGGGAAAATCTCCCTGCTCACGGATGAAGAAGCGGCGGAAGAATTGCAACTGGCACTGGGTTTAGCTCAGCCTTTGGCACGCATGGACTGTTTCGATATTTCTCATACGCAGGGTACGGAAACTGTGGCTTCGATGGTAGTGTTTCGGCACGGCAAGCCCAGTAAAAAGGATTATCGCAAATACAAAATTATTTCCGCCGAGGGTAAACCCGATGATTTCAAATCCATGCAGGAGGTAGTGTATCGGCGCTATAGCCCGCTTGCGGATTTGCCTAGCCTTGTTGTGATTGACGGCGGCAAAGGGCAGCTGAGTTCTGCTTTGGAGGTCATTCGGGGACTAGGACTCCACGAAGTACCGGTGATTGGTCTGGCCAAACGGGAAGAAGAGATTTTTGTGGAGGGTGTCAGCGAGAGTATTATTTTGGAGAAAGCCTCGGCGGCACTGCATTTAATTCAGCGTATTCGTGATGAAGCTCATCGCTTTGCGATTACTTTTCATCGTCAACTGCGGAGCAAGCGTAATTTGGTGTCGGTGCTAGACCACATCGAGGGGATTGGCCCTACTCGCCGGCAAAACCTCTGGCGCATTTTTGGCTCGTTGGACGCAATGAAAGCGGCCACGGTCACCGAGCTGGCAGCAGTCGACGGCATGAACTATCCCAGTGCCCAAAAGCTCTATGACTTTTTTCGCATGGACATAGTTGCGAAAAAAGACACAGCTGCCCCTCAGCTAAGAATTGAATAGCTCCTGACGAGATGGTATAATGAACGCATAGATGGTTTTTTAGTAACGTACGGTGCTAGCACCGTGCTGACAGTAGGAAGGGAGAGTTTAGTAATGACAAAATGGGTTTGTATTGTTTGTGGTTATGAATATGACGAAAGCGTAGGTGATCCGGATAGCGGTATCGCTCCGGGCACTAAGTTTGAAGACATTCCGGAAGATTGGTGCTGTCCTATTTGTGGCGTCGGCAAAGACCAGTTCCAAGCAGTGTAAGTAATTAGGGAGTGTTCCGCAGTGCGGGGCACTCCTTTTTTGGACAGTGCGGTGGTGGGCAGGCGGTAGAACTGAGCCACGGGCTGTGCTATAATCAAGGCGGAGGCGAGTAGATGATTGGCTTATTATTGCGGGCAGTTACCCTAAGCACGCTCATTTATATTTTGCTCAGTATGAGTACAGCACTACAAATTGTGACCCTCGGCGGACAAATCGCCGGTAGTTTGCTAGTGGGAGTATGGGGGGCGATTTTCCATACCGTGAGCCGCCGTGTGGTACGCAGCCGTTGGGCACAGCTGGCTTTTTCCACGTTGTGGACAGTGACCTTGGCGTATCTCACGATTAATCTCTTACCAGGGTGGAACGTGCTGGACGGAGCAGGTGTGCTGCTCCTCCTTGTGCAAGTGGCGGTAGTTTCTGTGGTGTTGGCGCTGTTAATTCAAGATAGATGAAAGAGGGATGTTAAGTGACAATCAAATTAATTGCCAGTGATATGGACGATACTTTGCTCAACCGGGAGTGCCAAATTTCCCCACGCAATGCGCAAGCTATTCGCAAGGCAGTAGCTGCTGGGGTCGTGTTTTTGCTGGCCACTGGCCGAATGTACAAATCGGTGAAGCCCTTTGCTGATAGTTTGGAGCTGGACGTACCGCTGGTGACTTATAACGGTGCACTGGTTAAGGGTAGCCGCTCCGGGGAGGTTTTCTACGAAAAGCCCCTGGAACTTTCTACCGCACTGGCCGCCTTGGCTTATTGTAAGGAGCACCAGTATTATGTGCAGGTGTATATTGGTGACCAAATGTTCATCAAAGAACATAATGATTTTTCGGCTATGTATACTAAAATCGCCGGTATTGAAGCAGTGGCTTTGGGCGAGGCAGTGTACGAAATTACTACTAGCCCCTATAAACTACTGGTCATGACACCGGCAGCGACTTTTGCGGCGGCTTGGAGCGAGTTTGCGGAGCATTTTGCTGGTAGCCTTGATATTACCAGCTCCAAAGATAACTTTTTGGAACTAATGGCTCCAGGAGTCAACAAATGGCAGGCTGTGCAGGCAGTGGCACGAACCTATGGGCTACAAGACAGCGAGATTATGTGTATCGGAGATTCCAATAATGACTTGTCCATGATTCAAAATGCTGGGCTGGGCGTAGCAGTAGCTAATGCCAAGCCAGCAGTGCAGGCGGTAGCCAAGCTGGTTACTGCGGCACATGACCAGGACGGCGTAGCGCTCGCCCTGGAAAGCGTTTTAACTCAGCAAATAAAAGTGGAATTAGTGTAATGTAAACGCAATTTTTATAGCTTCAATTTAATATTATCGCCAACCGTGTTTGCCGGTTGGCGATTTTTTCTGTTTTGTAGTATTTAAAAACACAAAAAGTGTTTGACAAGCACTTTTTCTTTAGTATCATAAAGGTTAACGATGGATTGTATAAAAAATACAATTACGCCTCATAAGTACGTTTTTTATACAACAAGTATCCTTTTGTAATGTTTTGGGTATGACCGAACCGTGAGGACGGAGGGGCAGAATACGACAAAAAGAAAGAGGGAGCTAGGATGAAAAAAAACAAGCTGGCAACAACAATTATTTTGGGGTTAATCCTAACGACGCTACCCTATGGTCAGGCGGCAGCGGCAGCGGCAGAGGTGATTGGCAGGGAGATTACGACTAATGATGTAACGGTTACAGATCCTGTTAGTGTTACTAATACTAGTACTACTGGAGAAGACACCTATGGCATTAAAGTAACAGGTCAGCTCGGTAGTGCAATCACTGGTATTAAGCTAGCAGGGACGACGATTACAGCTACAACTGCTCATGACCAGGTGTACGCTCTTCATGCTGAGCATAGCGTCACTACTGTTGCTGCTGGCAGTACACTGACAGCGAAGAACGAGTGGACCGGTGATACAAATGTGGGTGGTAGCGGTGCCATGGGTGTGTATAATAATCAAGCTGACCTTACTTTGGGGGCTAAGGTTACTGTCAACAGTACTAGTAGTACTACTAGTAAGTATGGCGGTAGTGCTATTGGTATTAGTCATGGAGAGGGAAAACTGGACATCGGGGATAATTTAACTGTTACGGCGCAAGCAAGTGGGCAGCAGGTAACTCCCACCTGGGTGGAGGTAAGCAGTAAAGCCTTGCTGACCAGACAAGATGCTATAACTACACTGGGAGCAAACGCTACTTTGACGGCGATAGCCTCAGGTACTGGGAATATCGTGCGTGCTTACGCTATCTCTAGTGGTGAAATGAGCTCGCAGAGTGTGCTGACTTTAGGCGCTCACACCACGCTTAGAGCTGAGGCTACGGGGACTGCCGGTAGCTTTATTCAAGCCTATGGTCTTCAAAATGGTGATGGTACTAATCCTGACAGTAATAATACGGTGACCGTGGGAGATCAGAGCACGATTAGTGCGCAGGTAACGGTTACTGGTGGTGGCAAAGGGAGAGCTTACGGCATCAATAATAATACCAAAAACATCCTTAACTTGGGCAATAAGACCAAGGTTATCAGTATCGGAGGAGGAACAGCAGCCTATATCAATACCTACGGTGTTAGAAATGCCACCGGCAGTACAACGGCTGCTGGTGGTGCGCTGAAATTAACCTGGGGAGATCAGCTTGAGTTTGGCGCACAGACTAACTGTAATGGTACTGCTCGTGCTTATGGTTTACTTAATGATGAGGGTAGTGACCTAACTATTGGCAAGGAGGCCAGGCTTGTAGGGCTAGCAACAAGTACTGAAAACTATGCGTTTGCCTATGGACTTGTCAATGGTGATAGTGCGGCCAGCACGCTCACAGTGGGGGATAATGCCTATATTGGGGCACAAA
>JAVXCQ010000028.1:0-13362 GCA_036659415.1 Acidaminococcaceae bacterium | reverse complement strand
GAATTCTCTTTTTCCATCAGGATTAGACTGGCTGCAGACTCTCCATTTACTTTTCATCTTCTCACCTCCCCTGTTGTTTTTACTTCCCCAGCTCTTCTTCGTAGTTTCTGATTTTCGACAACGGTATGTCGAAGAGATCAGAAATTTTGGCGCCAAGCGAGATTGTCATATTTTTCTTATAAATGCCATTCTCTAAGCGAGAATAAGTGTTTTGATTCATACCTAATTTTTTTGCTACGAAATTCTGAGTATATCCTTTCGACTCCCTGATTTCTTTTAACCAAATACGCATTTTCGCCCTCCTTTCTTATCCCACTTTGGTATATTATACATCTAAGGGATATTGTTGTCAACCGTTTCGGGATATTAATATTTACACTTATCCCATTAAAGGATAATATAATCCTATAGGGAGGTAATGATATGCTTCTAAACTTAGCTCTATTAAGGAAAGATAGAAAATTAAGTCAAACAGAATTGGCGAAAATATTTTCTGTAAATCAAAACACGATATCGCGTTGGGAAAAAGGAGAACGAAGCCCTGACCCCGAGCAATTGAAAACAATGGCAAAATATTTTAACGTTTCTGTCGATTATCTACTGGGAAACGACACATCTACACCCACTCCAAAGCAGCCAAAGGATTTAGCGAAGCTACTAGCGGAGGAAGAAGTCACCTTTAACGGCCGCATGGTTAGCCCTAACGATAAAGAAACAATGCTCCGAATCATCGAAGCATTGTACTATGACGCTAAAGAGGAAAATAAAAGGAAGTAGAATATCATAAGAGGAGTGCCCCTACCATGGCATACAACATACCATTGCGAGTACGCAATTTAATTAAAAAGGCAGGATCAAGCGACCCTTTCCAAATAGCTAAATTTCTCAACATAAAAATAAAAACCGTCAGTATGCCGGAGCATGCTAACGGTTTTTGGAGGCGCGTGCTGCGCCGTAAGTATATTTGCATAAGCGATAGACTGGAGGAATGGCAGTGCAAGGCAGTCGTTGGACATGAGTTGGGGCATATAATCCTGCACCCACAATATAAGCACTTTTGCCTAGACAGCCGTACCTACTTCTGTTCCCAGCGTCATGAAAACGAAGCAGACGCTTTCAGCACTACCCTCTGTGGCTACTCTATGGGCACAGACTACCAAGTAGATACGTTTCTAAAGGAAGGTTGGAAATAAAGATGGATATATTTTTTGCTGCTATTGGCGTTCTTATTATCACATACGGTTGTTTTCGTTTTGTTCACTATATAATCCATGAAAATTATTCAAAAAACGACATTGATTTTACAACAAGTATAAAAAACAATTTTGATTTTTTCGATTCCAAGAATTTAGAATCGGTTAAGCACAAAAAAATTTATCTTGAAGAATTGAAAAATTTTGAAGAAAAATTTGAATCTAAAGAAATTTATATGTTTGCCGTTATTTCTCCCATAATAAAACAAGTTCAAAAAGAAGTCATAGCATATTGTTCATCTAAAAAAGCCACATTCCCACCCAAAATAAATCACAAAGAAAATATCTATGCAGCCGTTGAGCGTGCAATAGATAAAAGTTTAACAGATTATGAAATGGGAGATCCCCGATTTCCTGGCCCAGCAAGAGATCGTTATGTTTTTTATTGCATACTGCAAAAAGAAGAAATAGCAAATGGATGGATTACACAAAAAGAAGCTGATCAAAAAATAAACAGCTTGAAAAAAGATCTGTTTTTATAACCTGAGCGCAAAACAAATATAACAAAGCCGCCCCTACCCGGGCGGCATATTTTACACCATATCTAGCAAACATATGTTTAGAAAGGAGCTGGTTTCATGTATGGTGACGGCACAATTTGGTACAGCGAAAGTAAGAAAAAATGGTTTTACGAATACCGGGACGAAAATCAAAAGAAGCACCGACGCCTCTTTAAAACAGAGCGGGAGGCCAAAGCTTATAAAAAGGAAATCCGTTCCGCCAAGAACGATAACATCCCCACCAGCTACACCACAGTCGGCGAATGGGTAATTAAATTTATAACTACCTATAAGAAACCAAGACTGCAAGCAACAAGCTGGGCTCGTGAAAAACAAACAGCTGCTAAGCTAGGGCCTATTGCTAAAATACTATTGGCCAAGCTTACTGGCGAGGAAGTCCAAACGCTTTTAAATACTTTAGGAACCACGTTAAGCAGTTCTACGGTTAACAAGGTCAAGAAGCAACTAAACGCCGCCTACGCGAAAGCTATCGCTCTCAAGATGGTAAATTACAATCCGGTCAAGTCCTGCGAAAGCATCCAGGAAAAGAGACAACCAATTGAGCTTTATACATATGCAGAGCTCAGAAAGATATTGCGCGTTGCAAAATATAACAAGTACCTAAAAAAATATTATCTTTTGGTCCTTACCTGCCTAGTGACTGGAATGCGCATTGGAGAAATTATGGCTCTTCGTTGGGAAGATGTTGATTTTAAAAAACAAGAAATAACGGTTAGAAAGAATAAGAAAAATTTGCCCGGCATCGTTATTGGGTCGGTTAAAACACCGGCCGGAGATCATAGAGTAATACCTTTAGTATTTAAGAACTACATAAAAAGACTGGAGGCTTACCGGGCAACTAATAAAAGCAATCTCATTTTTGTTACCGGTACCGGAACCCCGTATAGCCACAATAATCTAAAGCACACTTGGGAACGCATTGAAAAATGGTCTGGAACGCCGCATAAAACTTGGCATATACTTAGGCATACTTTCGCCACACACGCCTTGTCTAAAGGAATTCCACTCTTAGAAGTATCCAGGATAATCGGTCATGCCAATGGAAGCACAACCCTCAACAAGTATGGTCACGCTATCCCCGGCTACAATGATAAAATAAGAGAGATATTTTCCGGCAAAAAACCATCGCAAAGCGATATTTTTTTTAGCTGATTTGGTCAGCTGTTTAGTCAGCGGTTTACCCCCCTGTTTGTTATATATACCCCTTTATTCCACTGCCACTTCAAATGTTTTCAAGCACATAAAAAAACCGCTAACACCTGTAAATAGGGCGTTAGCGGTATGTTTTTAATGGTGACCCTGGGGCGACTCGAACGCTCGACACACGGCTTAGAAGGCCGTTGCTCTATCCAGCTGAGCTACAGGGCCAGATGTTGTTAAAAAATGGAGCGGGTGATGGGAATCGGACCCACGCGACTAGCTTGGAAGGCTAGGGCTCTACCATTGAGCTACACCCGCATATGATTTGGTCGGAGCGGCAAGATTCGAACTTGCGACCCCCTGCTCCCAAGGCAGGTGCTCTACCAAACTGAGCCACGCCCCGAATCACAAGGTACATTATACAGAAAATCAGTGTTGAAGTCAAGCAATAGAAGTAAAACTTCCGCTTGCTTCGCTGATACCTTGGTAATAAAAAAGCACTTCTTGAAAGAAGTGCTTAACTTATGGTGGGCGATGACGGGATCGAACCGCCGACATCCTGCTTGTAAGGCAGGCGCTCTCCCAGCTGAGCTAATCGCCCGGAATTTGGTGACCGGTGCGGGAATCGAACCCGCGATACCGCCGTGAAAGGGCGGTGTCTTAACCGCTTGACCAACCGGCCATGGCTCCTCGAGTAGGACTCGAACCTACAACAACTCGATTAACAGTCGAGTGCTCTACCGATTGAGCTATCGAGGAATATGGGTGACGCTTAACATCACAAGCACTATTATACGGTTTACTGATAAACTTGTCAACACCTTTTTAAAAAACTTCTGCACAAGTTTTAGCCACCGATTTTTACTTTGACTACCACTTTCGTAACTTGCGTAGAATTCGGTCCTACTGCGCAGCCCGGGCGATGAATTTCCCACGGGAAAAACACGCCAATATCTCCTGCCTCTAAGGTCAAATAATTCTCATGTGTTACTTGTTCATAAAAAGCCACATCTTTTTCAGCCAAACAATCTTCGCTAACACGGTATTCCGGTTTAACTGGGCAGTACCCGATGCGTTCTGTGCCGGCTACTAAAAACTGCACGTCAATATATTCGCCGTGTGCTTCCGGCTTTTTCAATTCTTGAGGTTCAGTGTCATAAGTGTTAACGCGGGCAAAAACTTTGCGCCCCGAGATTTCATATTCCCCCGTTGCCAGCTGACTAAAATCAGTGTCCCGTAAATAGACCAGCGCTATGCCCAACCTTAGGGAAACATACGGAAGAAGCTCATTGATATGCTGCAAATTAGTTGAAATCATTTGACACCCTCCTTTTGAGTTGTAAGCTATCTAATTCGACAATAAGATAAAATCTCCTTTAATTAACCATTACCTTTGACAAAAATATCCATCATGGAGTAAAATTATGAAGATAATTTGTAGAGGAGCAACAATATGAGCTATTTAAATGTAACCAATGTATCCCATTCCTTTGGCGGTCGCCAAATTCTTGAAGATGTTTCTTTTAAGCTACTACGCGGTGAACACGTAGGGCTGGTTGGTGCCAACGGCGAAGGCAAGTCCAGCTTTTTAAATATAGTAACCGGTCACTTGCTACCTGATGAGGGTAAAATTGAATGGCCAGGCAGGGTAACACTCAGTTATCTCGACCAACATAGTACCTTAGAAGCCGGAACTACTATCCGTGAAGTATTGCGAACTGCTTTTGACGATATGTATGAAGCTGAACGCCAAATGCTGGAACTCTACGATAAAATGGGCGAAGCGGCACCGGAAGACTTAGACAAAATGCTGGTCACCGTAGGCGAAATTCAGTCTGATTTAGAGCATAGTGGTTTTTATTCCCTCGACTCCAAAATCGATGAAGTAGCCAATGGACTTGGACTAGGCGATATTGGTCTTGACCAGGACGTTGCTAATTTGTCCGGTGGACAGCGGAGTAAAGTCCTTTTGACCAAACTTTTACTACAAAATGCTTCCATTTTACTTTTAGATGAGCCTACCAACTATTTGGATATTGAGCATATTCAGTGGTTAACCAAATTTTTACAAGAATATGAAAACGCCTTCATTCTTATTTCCCATGACACTGCATTTCTAAACGACGTCGTTAATGTCATTTATCATCTAGAAAACTGTTCTTTAACCCGTTATACCGGCGACTATGATAAATTTTTGGAATTGTCCGCTATCCATAAAGCCCAACAAAACAATGCCTACGAAAGACAGCAACAAGAAGTTGCACAACTAGAAGACTTTATCGCCCGCAACAAAGCTCGTATTTCTACTACCGGTCGGGCTAAAAGTCGACAAAAAAAGCTTGAAAAGATGGATTTGATTGAAAAGCCTAGAGAAAAGTTGAAACCTAGCTTTAAATTCAGAGAGGCTCGCACGCCGAGCAGATTTATCGTGGAAGCCAAAGATTTAATTCTGGGCTATGACACTCCACTTACTCGTCCCGTTACCTTCGCCTTAGAACGCGGTCAAAAGATCGCCATCAAGGGAGTAAACGGTTTAGGCAAAACCACCCTCTTAAAAACGATTCTCGGCCAAATCAAGCCTATTGCTGGGAGCGTAGAGCTAGGTGAATTCCTGGAACCCGGTTATTTTGAGCAAGAAGAACGCACCAAAAATGAAAATACTGCCCTCGAAGACGTTTGGGCCGAATATCCTGGTCTTACCAATTACGAAGTCAGAGCTGCACTGGCAGCCTGCGGCTTAACCAATGAGCATATAACCAGTAAGGTTTTTGTTCTCTCCGGTGGCGAGGCAGCAAAGGTACGTCTGTGCAAACTAATGTTAAAAGACGTTAATTGGCTAGTCCTAGATGAACCAACCAACCATTTAGATGTCTATGCTAAAGCAGAACTCAAACAGGCCCTAATTGATTTCAAGGGTAGTGTTCTTCTCGTTTCCCATGAACCTGAATTTTACGAAGACTGGGTAACTGACATCATGAATATCGAAGATTGGACCACTAAAATCATTTAACAAAAACCAAAAAGGAGCCTGCCACTACCAGCTTAGGTAGGGCAGGCTCCTTTTTAGTTACAAAGCCAGCCAAGCTCAATTAGCAAAACTTCTATTACTTAGCCAGGGGAATTTTTGCTGTAATTCTTTTTGTGTTTTCTGCACATCATGAATTGCTGACTGCATAATGCCACTTTCAAAAGTAACACGCCGCCCGGAGCTATTCATCAGCACCAGTCCACCATCAATGTTAAAAACAGACTGATTCATGACAATATACCATTTATTTTCTTGACCCATGCGGGTACCATCAATCTCCGCGACCAGTAAATAATCAGCCTTCGCCTCTCGCGCTTCCGCTAGTAACTCTTCCAGCCCATAGGTAGCGTCTGCGTATTTGTTGTCAGTATTATCCAAAATAACATAGCGAGGGAAAGTGTTCTTGTATTCATTAGTAATAAAACGCCTAATATCTGGAGCATAGGGTATTTTACTAATATGTTTAAGTTCACCTACCATAACCGCAAATAAAGGCTCTTTTCCGGCTATTTTTTGCTCGGGTAATTTATCAATAATGCCGGCAGCGATAGCTTGGTCACGCACTCGATAATAATTAGACAAAGATAAATCAAAATAAAAAGAAATCGGATGTTGGTAATCAGCAACCTTGGTTGAAAGTTCTAATACTTTTTTGGGGCCAAACTGTTGGTAGCCGCCAATCAGTGCCTGTAGCCCTACCGGAACCGGATCGTAAGGAGTAACGATGCGCAATAAATTGATTTTATCTCCATATTCCTGTGCAAAAACGGCATTACCTACTGCCGGTGCGCCAAAAGTAATAACCGGTACCTGCTCCTTGGGAATACCCAACGACACTAGTCTTTCCGCATACAAAGTAGCCGCCGCTCCTCCCAGACTATGGCCAGTTATGAGTAGCTTTGTCTTTTTATCGGTTTTTAAAAGCTCAATCAGATCTTCACTAACACCATCATCATTAATATCAAGTTCTAAAGTAAGAGCTGTTCTCACATATTCATTAAAACCTTTATGCACCTTGGGTGCTTTTTTATCCTCTGTTGATTGTTTTGCCACTTCTACAAACTCTTCCAAGGTATGTCCACCATAGATTACGCGGCTAGTCGTCAAATCCACTTGCCAATCCTGTTTACTGGCACTACCGCGAAAAGCTAAAACATACAAATGCTCCTGTGTTACCTTGCTGTTATTATACGCAACCATAAAATTAGCTTCTATGCCATTATTTGTCAGCGTATAAGGACGGATTTTCCAGCCATAATCTGTGAGATAGGAATATTCGGCAGCTTCGCCGCCCGGCACATACGTTCCTGCACAGGTTGCTACTGCCAGGGAAATAAACTGGGCTGTTTCATATTCTGTGGCAATTTGTTGTTTTTCCGCTGGAGTAAAAGTCTTGGCGGCCAAAGCTGTACCCATAAAACTACCTAAACATAAAACTACTAACACAAATTTAATTAGTTTTGTCATGGTCTGCCTCCTTAAAGTAAGCAAGGTATTTTCTCCATTATATACTAAACAGTCGGAAATAAGCAAAAAGAAAAAGCTACTTCGCCTTAGTAAGTAGCTTTTTGGGGCTCTTTGTCAAAGGTTGAGCCAACCCATTAAACAAAAAGAAAAAGCATTTTCCGAAGAAAATGCTTTTTCGATTTGTTCAGTAGTTATATCATTAAACTAATTTAATTTTATAATTACAGACGAACAACGTTTGCAGCTTGTTCACCGCGATTGCCTTCGACAACGTCGAATTCAACAGCTTGTCCTTCTTCGAGGGTTTTGAAACCTTCGGATTGGATTGCGGAGAAGTGTACGAATACGTCGCCACCGTCTTCACGTTCGATGAAACCATAACCTTTTTCTGCATTAAACCATTTAACTTTGCCAGTCATATTTCTTGGCCTCCTAAAAATTAAAAAATATTTCCGAAAAAGAAGTATCAGTAGACCCTGTTAATGCTAGCACTAAAGCGGGGTTTAGCCAAGTCGTCCTCTTTCTTACTTACCCATTGTAGCATACACTTTGCCCCTTGGCAAGGGAATTACCACATTATTTATAATAATATTATTAATTACTCGGTTATACCGAATTCTTCCCTGCTGTCATGCGGTTGAGCGGGTTTAAAACTAATTTTTCTTTTTCCATTTTACTAAGTTTTTTGATCTCACATTCCCGTTTTAAGGCCGTTGACTTATCGGCAACTTCCTCAAAGTAGACCATTGTTAATGGGCTTCTGCCCCTAGTATACTTCGCACCCTTGCCGGCCATATGCGTCGCCAACCGTTGTTTTAAATCTGTGGTGTAGCCGGTATAAAAAGTACCGTCGCCGCACTGCAAAATATAGACAAAGGACGACAACTTATTTCACCATTGTTACTTTTTCCATAATAACCGCTGTAGTAGGGCGATCACGAAAATCCGTAGGCACGATACCGATTTTGTGCACGATATCCAAACCTTCCACTACTTTACCAAAAATAGCGTGACGACCATCAAGCCAAGGCGTCGGTGCCAAAGTGATAAAGAACTGACTGCCACCTGTATCAGGCCCGGCGTTAGCCATGGAGAAATATCCTTCATCGTCATGCGTAAGACCTGGGGCAAATTCATCATCAATTTGGTACCCAGGACCGCCCATACCGGTGCCGGTAGGATCGCCTCCTTGTAGCATAAAGCCCTCAATTACCCGATGGAAAATAACCCCATCATAGAAACCTCTTTCTACTAAAGTAATAAAATTGGCGGTTGTTTTTGGGGCTTTATCTTCAAATAATTCGGCAACAATGTCCCCCAGGTTAGTTTGAATCTTAACTTGTCTGTTTTCGCTCATGCTCATTCCCCTTTTTTATTATTTTTTGAAAATCATTGTTTGCACAACTGTTGAAAGTAAATAAATACCTACGCCAATACCTGCTCCCCAGGCCGGTGCCAAAGACACTGCCTGCGTATCACCATGCACCCAAGCCAAAGCAAAGGTAAAGACCAGAAACAATCCTTGTGCTGTTTGTAAACGCCGCGGAATAATCCGAACGCCGTCTTTATCACCCTTAAATTTGGTAATTGCCGCCACTGTAACTTCCGGTAAAAACAAAACAAAGGTAGCCGCCATAATGTACAAATAAATCAAGCTCAACGTAGCTGGTTCTTTGGACATATTAGCCATGGCCGTTAAAGCAAAGGCTAAACCGCCTACATACAAACTTCTAAAGTAGCCGTTTTGAATTTGGCTTTCCACTATATAGGCTAAACCGGTTAAAGTCGGATAGAGCCAATAGCCATCACGTCCCAACCAGTAGGCAATCACTAAGATAATCGCATTATCACCGATTTTATGCCGAGAACCAGAGGTTCTGTTTAACAAACGCAAAATAAACAATAACCACAGCAAGGCAATAATATTGCCCACTCCCAGTGCTAAAGACATCACGACGGCGATACCGCCGCCGATAATGCCACCTAGCTTGCGGTCAGGATCCAGTTCTTGGGCAATGAGCCACGCAAACAAGAACGCTGCCGCAGTATTAACGCCAAAATAAACACTCGCTTCCGAATCTACGCCCTGGGATGTTTGCCAGATGGTCGCCGCCACGGAGGTTAAAATCGTTATGAGCAAGGCGATCCTTGTTACGCCATCATCAAAATCTATGGCTCGTCCTAGCCCAAAAAAGCCGCCTTCCGTTTGTGCTTTGGTCAAAAATTTGTTCTCTTTCTTTGTCGCCATTTGTCAAATCATCCTTTTCCACGTAAATTTCACACATGGTAATAGTTTAGCACGCAGCTATTATTTATACAATATTTAGCATAAGATTAGCCCCGTTTAGCCAGTTCAACCAAGGTCAAAGCAAAAGCTGTAGTACGAGGCACTACCATTTTGAGATTTACGGTTTCGTGGTCTGTATGTTCGTCAAAATTATCTACACCCAACGCATCTAAGGTCGGAATGTATTTAGCAGTTCGGTTACCGTCTGTCAAGCCGCCTGCGACCCACTCCACTACTTCGCCACCATATTCCTCTTTAACAATTTGACTATAAATATCAATCATTTTCTGCACTTCGTTGGTTTTTTCCATTGGTCCCGTCACAATACCACCTGTAATCTCAATGGTTGTCCCTGGAACTGTACCTTTACCAGCCAAGGCTTTAATATCATGATCCAAGCGTTGTTGTTCTTCCACTGTATAGCAACGCACGTTAACTTGAGCATACGCATCGGCCGGAATGACGCTAATTTTATCGTTCGTAGAACTGATAACGCCTACATTAATCGTATTAGCTGGAATAAACTGTCCTCGGTCTTGAATGCCTCTGGCTTCCAGTGCTGCCGGTGTAAATTCGCTAGGGTTGCCAGGCATAGGGCTGGCCATACCATAAAGCTTAGTAATCAAAAAGCCCAGTTCAGAAATAGCATTGGCACAAATTTGCGAGTCATTGCCATGATGCCCACCGATACCGGTAATATTCACTTCGTATTTAGCGTTACCTTTTCTTTGGGTCACAATGCCCCAATTAGGTCTAGTCACATCCATAATCACAGCCAAATCAGCCTGTTGTGCTAGCTCGGCTACAATGCCTTCCGCTGTAGGTGAACCGCCCTCTTCTTCGCCATTGCTGTAGAAAATAATTTCCTTATAATCTTTAAACCCAGCAGCTTGCAAAGCTTTGAGTCCATAAATAACCTGTACAACGGTAGCTTTGTCGTCGCCAACGCCTGGTCCATGGGCAATATCATTGGCATCAACACGGAAAGGTCTGCGTTCCGGTTCGCCTTTTTTGAAAACAGTATCGATATGAGCCACCAATAAAATCACCAGTTTACCCGTTCCTTGCAAACGGGTAATCAAATGTGTTGCTCTGTCGTTGCGTCTAAACTCAACGGTAGCGCCTAGCTCCTGCATTTTGCTAGCCACAAATTGATTGGCTTCTTCCGTACCAGCGGCATCACCATTACCGGAGTCAATGTTTGTTAAAATCTCTAAATCCTTAACGTAGTTAGCATACTGTTCAGCAATAAATTCCTTGATTTTTTGCTTCATCTGTTTGTTCACTCCTTTTTACTAAAATTCATAAAGTTACTCTTTCTATAATTCGCTACCAGCAGGCTTGTTTCCTGCCGTTAAAATATAAAAAAGCAGACCTACTAAGTGCAAGTCTGCTAACAATAAAAACTAAACTATTTTATGTCCATCATAGACTTCGCCGCCACCATGAGGCAAGAGCGCATAACGTTCTGTCCAAAGGGTTTTGTATTTAAGTGCCTGCGCATGAATATTTTCCATATGTTCAGGTGGCAAAGTTTTGACAACCTTGGCCGGCATACCAACTACTAGAGAATTAGGTGGTATTTTAGTTCCTTTGGTTACAAGTGCCCCTGCAGCAACAATGCTACCCGTACCAATCACAGCACCATCTAGCACTGTTGCTCCCATGCCAATCAGGCAATGGTCTTCCACTGTACATGCGTGCAAAATGGCCCCGTGTCCTACTGTCACAAAATCACCCACGATACAGGCAAATGTATCTGCGACGTGCAAAACACTGTTATCTTGAATATTACTATAGGCTCCAATTTCAATACGATTGACGTCACCACGCACTGTACAATTGTACCAAACACTACTGTATTCGTGCATTTTCACCTTACCAATAACTGCTGCCCCTTCAGCGACCCACGCCTTTGGGTCTAGCTCCGGCATTTGTCCTTCAAAAAATCTCAGCATTTTATCCCTCATTTCTAAACTTTATAATTCTACTATATCATCATTATCAAACAGTCCCTGCCCCTTGTCAATCAGTGGCATTTAGTGTTCACTCCTTCTTCACAATTATCTAGTTTTGATGCCTTGACGCAATTTAGTTAAGTAAATATGTACCCCTGCGACCAAGAGCACACACCCTGTAAAAACCAAAATATAACGCACCGGCAAAAACAAGCCCATGAAACCGCCCACCAAGGGTCCAATCACTCCGCCAAATTGCTGAGCGGAAGTAACTAGTCCAAAAGCTTTACCCCTTACCTGCGGGTCGGTAGCTTCTACTAAGCTAGCATTCACGTTAGGCGCCGCTCCGGCTAAAAATAAGCCAAACACAAATTGCACAAAGCCAAAATGCCAAATAGTATGCACGAAAAACTGTCCCAAATTAGTTAAACCCGCACAAAGAAATACAAAACACAAGGTTTTAGTATAACCTACCCGCTGACCTGTTTTGCCCCAAAAGGGAGCAGCGATAATACCTGCAATACCGGCTAGAGAGAAAATTACGCCAGATGCCTTCACTGCACTTGCACCGCCGTGCATTAATTCACGAACATAAACAGTGAGTAATGGCTGAATAATCATCAAACAGCTTTGAATTAAGAAAAATAAAAACATAATATAAAGGAGTCGCTTATTATGCAGGGCTACTTTAATATCGGCGATTACACTACCGCCGCCCCTGGCAAGTTCAGGCGCAAGCTTAATATCCCGCACGTAAAGAATAACGGCTACCGTAGCACAGCCCAAAGCCGCTGCCGCAATAAAAAAGGACATCCGCATCCCAAACCAATCACTCACATAGCCCCCCAGTAATGGCCCCATAATGCTACCGCTGGCAACAGCCGTCTGCATTAAGCCCATCCCCCAGCCCAGCCGTTCCCCCGGTAGCGTAGCCGAAACCAGCGCCATGGACGCTGGTACAAAGCCACTGATAAAGCCCGTTAGTGCTCTCACCGCTAACAATTGAGTAGCTGTTTGTGCCAAGCCGGCGAAACAGTAGCACAGCGCCAAGCCAAAACCGGCTCGAATGGCCATGCGTCTTTGACCAACTCGGTCAGCACGTGCCCCCCAATAAGGTGCCATCACTGCTGCCCCCAAAAACGTAATTGAGAACACGCTACCCGACCACATATTAACAGTGTCGGCACCGACCTTAAGTTCTTCCATTAAATAAACCGGTAAAAAAGGAACCACCATCGTATAGCTTGCACAAGCGAGAAAAACACCACACCATAAAATTATTAAGTTTTTCTGCCAACTAACCTTCTGCTTTGCGTCTGACTCCACCCTATTCTGTTCGCTCATTCTTATCAACTCCGACTAATTAAGTAAGTAATTTAATTATAACACTTATATATAAACTTGCGCAAAAAAAACACCTGCTTTAAGTCTAAAAATTTAGTCGTCGGCCGGCTAACAGCTAGTGACTACGACTAAAATAAAAATTATCCAGTTAACGCTACCACTAACAACCTTTTTCGTTCACTTTCTAGTCAAGCATAAATAGTTAGCGCCTTGCTTGCGTGGTATTGTCTTCGTTGTGTCACTTATTTTATGTCAAAAAAATAAATGCTAGCAGTAGACCATTTGGTCATACCCCAGCATTTATTATAGAGTCAAATAAAAATAGCGACTTTCGAGAACCTCGAAAGCCGCTTGCTTACTTATT
>JAVXCQ010000027.1:0-14821 GCA_036659415.1 Acidaminococcaceae bacterium | reverse complement strand
AACTCGCCATCCATTCTTTCATCGGCATCTAGGTACAAAACCCAGTCTGCGTCTGTTTGAGTGAGAGCAAAGTTCCTTTGAGCCGCAAAATCATGATCCCACGCCCGATAAACGACCCGTGCGCCTAGTGCTTGTGCCATGGTCACTGTACCATCTGTACTGCCGGAATCGACGATGACAACTTCATCGGCACAACCTTTGGCGTTGGCAATAACGTCAGCAATATTTTTTTCTTCATTTTTGGTCAAAACAATAACCGCTAACTTACTCATCTGCTTCACCTATTATCTCTTATTTAAAACCTGCTTAATACTATAATTATAGTATAAAATTCTCTAGCTTGCACCTTTATTTGCTCCCGCCCCGAAACAATGAGTTGTGCTATAATAATGACAGTAGCCCTTTCGGGGCAAACTCGATTTTAGACGGACAAGGAGTGTTATCAATTGAACTGGTTGACTTATTGCCTCTCTGCGGCTGTACTCTATGCCTTTAGTTTTACTTACTATGCGGTCATTTCCAAGGGACTAGGACATAAAGCTTTTTATTTGCAAATGCGCCGCTTTTTACCCTGTGCGCTCCTAGCCTGTTTACCAGCCGCCCTAGCAGATACTATGCTCTTAGCGCCGCCACTTATGCCCACCCTATTGGTAGGCCTGAGCTGGATGCTAGCCTATCCTACTTTTTATTGCCTCACTAATCGTAAAAGTGCTGTGTTTTTTAACTGGCCCTATGATTTTGTTTTTGGCTTCTATCTCATTGCCATCCTCAGCGCATTACAATTATTATGCTTTCATTACGGTTTCACTGGCACAGGTGCCGCTTTGCTAGCCACTTTAGAAGTACTCTTTTTGGTCATCCCTGTCTTGCAAGCCGTCTATTACCGCATTTATGGTGTCTGTGTTTCCGAAGCCGGGCTTATGGCCACACAGCAAACTGACTATAACGAAACATTGGAATTTCTAAAAGCCTTTGGCTTTTTAGCTTTAACAGCTGTAGTAGTCACGCCGCTACTTTTTCTAGCTTGTTTCTACACCCTAAATCTGGGTACGGCACAGCTTCTTGGCCTGCAACAAATGGGCTGGCTTTCTACCGGCTTACTCGTGCTCCTCATTTTCGCCCTCAGCCACTATCTTTACAAAAGTGTTTTCAAACGTATGGGTTTAATTGAGCTGTTTTTTGATGTAAAAGACTATTTTCACTCAGCCCAAGCTTACGAAACTACCCATCAGGAGCGTTTTGCTTCCTTGCAAGTAGACACGGCTAACTTACCTCAAGGTGCAGCCCCCCACACTATCATCGTCGTCATTGGTGAATCTGCTTCTCGTGACCATATGAGTCTGTTTAGTGCTTATCCTCGTGACACTACCCCCTGGTTAACCTCGCAAGCCCACACGGAAGAATTTTTCCTTTTTCCTCACGCTTATGCCTGTTGGCACCAAACAATCCCCGTGATTGAGCGGGCACTCACCGAGGCCAATCAATATAATGAATTGCCTTTCAACCAAGCCTGCTCCGTCCTTGACCTCGCAAAAAAAGCCGGCTATACCACTAGTTGGTTTAGCAACCAAGGCCATCTCGGCTGTGCTGATACTCAGGTCACTCTCATTGCCAACACCGCAGACAACGCCAAATGGACGCAACAAGAACTCAATAAAGTTCAGTATGATGAAGCTTTGCTGGATTATGTGCGAACCGTAGACCCTACCCACAACAACTTTATTATCCTCCATCTCATGGGTAGCCACGATAACTTCCAAACTCGCTACCCAGCGGAATTTACCAAATGGGGTACTCCCGGCAAGTACCATCTTCTAGATAACTACGATAACTCCCTCGCCTATACTGATGCCTTGCTCCAGCAGATTAAGGACTATGCCCAAGAACATTTGGGGCTTGCGGCTCTAGTCTACTTCTCTGACCACGCAACCATTCCCGACAAACGTCGGCAACCGAATTTCTCCGACTTTGCCCTAGTGCGCATTCCCATGTTTGTCTATATTGCCAAAGCCTATCAAGCGTTAATCCCGGTAGCGGCGCAGACCCTAAGAAAAAACACGGGTGCCTATTTTACCAACGATTTAATCTATGACTTGGTTGGTAGCCTGCTCGGCGTCACGTCTAATCGACAAGTAGCGGCTCAAAGCATTGCTTCGCCCGCTTATAAATTTACTCGTGAAACTTTAACCACCAATCTTGGTAAAACACCTCTCACCGACGACCACACGGACGATAAGCTTTAGAGAGCATAACTAAAACCGCTATAAACCTTAAGGGCGCCCCCACTAGCTAGTGAGGGCGCCCTTGGCACGTCTGTTTAGATTTTGTTCCCTTGCTTAATGCGCCAGGCCGCAACCAGCTTAGCCGCCGCTGCCTGCTCTTGTATCTGCTGACGCTGACTTGCGCTCAGCTGGGCTGTGCCAATAGTGCTCAGCTCTCCTATTTGAAGTCCCGCACCCCATAAGCGGTGGTTGAAACTAATATTATAAGTTGCGTCCAATAAACTAGGTAATAAACTGCTATATTGATAGCCTGCCGGTGCCACTAGCTCGACCAGCGTGGGGATAATTTGCACCTGGCTGCCGGTTGTCGTACCGTTAAATAAATCTGGTTGTACTCCCTGTCCGTAAAAGATACAGGGAACTGCCGATAAAGCCTGCAAAGCTTCTTCCTGTGCAAAAGAAAAGCGTTCAGCATGGTCGCCGGTAATAATAAAAAGACTAGCCGGCTGCTCTGCTTTCATTTGTGTAATGAACTTGCCCTGCACTTGGTCGGCATACCAAATATGTCCTAATTGGTTTAGTGTGGCGGTATCACTGCTAATAGTAGGCGGTAACTTAGCCGCTACTTTTTGCCGAGGAAATCCGAGGGCATCCACGTCTAGAGCATAGGGCGGGTGATTACTGGTCGTCAGCACAAAATGGAAGAGTTGCTCCCCCTGATGTGCCGCACTATATTTACTGATTTGCGCAAACAAGGTCGCATCGTCCACACCCCACACACCGCCTGCTTGGGTGCCAAAAGTATTGGCGCCGTAAAATTCATCAAAGCCTTGGCTCAGCACAAATTTGCTAATATCCTGCCACTCGCTACTGCCCCCATACCAAAAACAGGTTTTATAACCTAGCTTTTTCATGATGTTACCCAAACCAGTCGCATAGTGCGTACGATAAGTTTCCGCTTCGTAATTTTCATAAAATCCAGTGTCGACCAAGCCCGAAATTAAGCCTTTAAGCGAAGTCATCGTACCGCCGCTGTTAGAGAGAAAATTAGGAAGAGTAGCACCCTGCTCGGAATGAGCAAACTGATTGCCGTAGGTCGTTAAACTCAGCGCAGCATAACGAGGTAACAACGGCCACAAAGCGTAGTTTTCGCCAAAAAGGAAGAAAATCTGCACCGGTGGCGTCGCAAGTTTCGCTCCCTGCGCCGTCCGCACAAGGGCACTGTCAACATCGCCGGTACCGGTCTGCCCCTGTAGGAGCGTCAAACTCCTAGCAAGTTCCCCCGGCTTAAATTCCACCTGAGCCGCCGACATTAAACGGGTCTGCATAGCGTAGACCCGGTACAGGGCTTGCCCGTCATCTAAAATAGCCTCATTCAATAAATGGGACTTCAGACGCGCCGCACTTTCCCAATGAATACCGGAATCATAGCTATAACCGCCGCCAAAGCGGACGAAAATCATAAAAAACGGCAAGACAAATACCGCTAACAAAACAGCAAGCCACCTCTTGTGCCGAGGTGCCCAGGTGCTAGTAGCGAGCACTTGGCGCAGCATCCAGACTAGCCCCACGCTAACTAGCACCACTCCTGCCAAGCGAGGCCAAAGCTGGTATTGTTGCACTGCGGTAATATAGATAGCGTGCCAATCGTCCTTCGCACCATTAATAAGCATAAGGTTAAAACCGGAATTAAAGATTTTGTAATAGGGTATTCGCGTAAAAAATGCCAAGGTCAAAAGCACTAGCCCTAGACTATGCCAGCTTTGGCGTAAACATGCCGCCGGCCACCGCCGCAAAACCAACTGGGGTAGCGTGGAGAGCACCGCACCGATTAGTGTCAAAAGGCCTGCTGTTTTCATACTGATACGCAAACCATACCACAGCGACATTCCGATTTCTTGGGCACTGACCTGTGCCAGTTGGGAGGCGAATAGATATAAAAAAGCAATGCGCAACACCATGAGCAGCGCATTGAGATAGATAAATACTTTAAAGTCTTGTTGTAAATTATGCAAAAACTGTTTTGCTCGCATACTGTCCCTCTATTTTTCTTTCTAAGTAACTGGCTTGTACTTTTTAACGGTGTAGCCAAGCTTCCGCCGCCGCTACCACCTGTTCTACCGTTAGTCTTGTCATACACTGTAAATCGTCGCACTGGTGCTTCATGCCCCTCGCACAGCCCAAACAAGGCGGCTCAGCCGTCACGATCGTAGCGTCTTTGGTATAAGGTCCGTACAGCGCTGGACTGCTCGGTCCATAGAGTGCCACAATGGGAACTTTTTGGCTAATCGCCACGTGCATAGGGCCACTGTCATTAGTAATAATGAGTGCACACCGCTTCATAGCCGCCGCTAATTCGCCAATGCTAAAAACGCCTGTTGCCACGATGGGCTTAGTCTGCATTAGTGCCGTAGCCTCACTTACCATTGCGGCGTCCATGGTGCCACCGAAAAATACCGTGCGATAGCCCTGCCCTGCCAAGTGATCGGCAACAGCGGCGAAACGTTCCGGTGCCCAGCGCTTAGTCGCCACGGCACTACCAATATTGAAGCCCACTACCTGTTCTTTCGCCGTTAATTGCTGCCGTAACCAAAAAACCTGCGCCGCTTGCTGATGTGCTGGGCTAGGGTAAATCTCCAGCCCCGGATTGCTCAAGTCCTGCACACCTAGTTGTGCCAAGACATCAATATACATATCCGCCGCGTGTAGTTTGCGGTTAAGGCGCGTTATTTTCGTCAAAAAGGGACGAAACAGAAAATGGCTAAACCCAACTTTCACGGGTACGTCTGCCCAAAAATCAATAAAGGAACAGCGTTCATTGGGATGCAGATTAATGAGCACATCAAACTTGCGGGCACTAATAACGTCCGCTTTTTTAACTAACGCTCCCAGTGAATTATCGCTACCTTTTTTGTCCAGCGTCATCACCGCATCCACATTAGGATTACCGCTAACCACGTCTTTTAGTTTTTCATCTACTAAATAGGTAATATGGGCACCAGGAGCCGCTTGTCTAAGCACGTGCAAAAACGGTGTTGTCAGCGTTAAGTCCCCCAAATGCATCAGAAAGGTTACAAGGATGCGCTTGCCTTTTAGTTCTATCATTTAACTACTACCCCCACCACAACCCTCATAGTTTTAATGCTGATTTATCCCCCAGAGCTTTTGTTGATACTCCGCAAAAACCCTAGCAACAGTAATATCATACATACAATGCCAAGCTCGGCAATGCTTCTTTAAACAGCCGGCACAACTGGCCGGACTCAATAAAATCGTTGAATTGCTGCTCCCATAAGGTCCCGTACGGTCAGCTTTCGTTGGCCCGTAGAGAGCAATCAGCGGTTTTTGCAGTGCCGCCGCAAAATGGAGCGGCCCCGTGTCGCCACTAATATATACGCCACAACCGGCAATAAGCGCCGCCAGTTCCCGCAGCGAGGTTTGACCAATAAGATTAATTACCCGCCCAGCTGGCACAAGCTCGACAATTCGTGCCCCTTTGCCGACTTCGTCCGGCCCTCCCGCTAGCACTACATAGCGCTCTTTGGCGTCTGCCGCACCGGCGTTAGCAGCTAACATGAGTTTAATGAGCTGTGCATAATGCTCCGGCGGCCACTCTTTGGTTGCCCACCGTGCTCCCGGTACAATAACGTCGTAAGGCGCCTCTCCTAAACCTAGCTTCGTGCGCACCGTCAGTGCTTCTTGCGTCAAATCCGGTAAAGGAAAAGTGAGCTGCTTAAGCTCCGCACCCAAATAGCGAGCAACATCGAGATAGCGCTCAATCACATGGTCCTTGCGATGAGCGCCGCAAATCGCCTTGCTCACCCAGCCGCTACCTTCCCGCATTTCGCAATACCCCAGCCGCTCCGAACAACCGGTCAGTGCTGCCACCACAGCACTTTTAAACAAACCCTGCAAATCAATGACCAAGTCGAAATGCTTTGCGTGCAATTCTTGTCTAAAAGTACATAAAAATTGGAACTTTGCCCAGAAGCTTAGTTTTTTAAAGGCAACTTTGTCAAAAAAAAGCACTTCGTCAATAGTGGGTGCATCAGGAACAAAGCCCGCAAACTGCGGATGTACCAGCCAGGTGATTTTAGCCTGGGGGTAGCGTTCCCGCAACGCCGCCGCAAAGGGCAGAGCGTGCAAGATATCGCCTAACGAACTCATTTTAATGAGCAAAATATTTTGGTATTCCATACACATCGCTTACTCCTACGGTTCATTTTTTGTCTTGCCCCAAACCCTAAAAGCACCAGACTCCGTCCACGCTTATCCTCAGCCGACGATGGAGCACACGAAAGTAAGCAAGTTCCCACCGGTATACAGGTAGCCTTTGATGCCTGCCGCCACTGCACTTGCCACGTCCCTGTCTTTATCACCGATTAAAAAGCTTTGCTCCTTGTCAAGCTGATATTCTTGAAAAGCCTGCAATAATAGCCCCGGTTGGGGTTTACGGCAAGTGCAGGCAATGGCGTATTCTGCCACTGTACCTGTCGGCAAATGTGGGCAATAATAGAATTTTTCCACTTTGCCGCCAGCTTCTGCCAGCTCCGCCGTCATCACCTGATGCAATTGGTGCATGGCGTCTACGCTGTAATAGCCACGAGCAATCCCGCTCTGATTGGTCACCACAAAAATCCGGTAACCTTTCTGCGTCAAATAGGCTACAGCAGCTTTAGCACCGTCAATCCATTCCAGTTCTTCAATTTTGTAAAGATACGCCTTGTCGACATTTAAGACGCCGTCCCGGTCAAAAAAAACTGCCGGCGACAAAGGCTGCTTGGTCACTTTCTTCATACTAAGAACCTCAAGCTTTTATTATTCATCATTGGTTGGTTCCTTTCTTGGTGTAGACGAAGAGGCGAACCAACAAAAGCTTAAAAAACAAGCTTTCGTTGGTTAGTGCGGGCACAGTCCACCCGCTTAAAACTTGGACGCTCTTTCGCACCTAGGCTTTATTAGTATAATAGCCACCGGTTTGATCCAGCAGTGCACAATACTCGGCAATGGCAGCTTCGATTTTGGTGAAACCACCGTCATAGCCCGCCGCCAACAGTTTAGCCGCATTAGCTTCGGTAAAACTTTGATATTTACCTTTCAAAACTTCCGGGAAAGGCACATATTCCAGTGCTCCGCTACCAAAATGTTGCAAGACACCCCTAGCTAAAGTGTTAAAGGTATGAGCCTTACCCGTGCCGCAATTATAAATGCCTTTTAGTTCCGGGTGATCCCAGAAAAAGAAGTTCACCTTAACCACGTCTTTGACGTAGATGAAATCCCGAGTTTGTTCGCCGTTGCCGTAGCCGTCAATACCCTCAAATAATTTAACTTTGCCTTCGGCCTGCCACTGGTTGTACATTTGATAAATCATCGAAGCCATTTTGCCTTTATGATTTTCTTGCGGTCCATACACGTTAAAATAACGTAACCCTACCAATTGACTGTCTGCCACGTCAAAATAACGACGAGCGTAATTATCAAAAAACAGCTTAGAAAAAGCATACACGTTAAGCGCTTCTTCGCAGGCTGGTTCTTCGGTAAAACCGTGGTGTCCGCTGCCGTAGGTGGACGCTGAGGACGCATAAAGCATTTGAATTTTGCGGTTCAAGGCAAAATCCATAAGATTTTTCGTGTATTCAAAGTTGTTTTGCATCATATATTTACCGTTGTATTCCATGGTATCAGAACAAGCACCTTCGTGGAAAATAACGTCAATCTTGGTTTTGGCAAATTTGCCAGCTGCCAGCGCCTCAGCAAAATCCATTTTATCCATATAGTCCAAGGCTTTAAGACCTTGAAGGTTTTTAAATTTAACCATGTTGGTCAAATTATCCACGATGAGAATATCGTCCCGTCCCCGGTCATTAAGTCCTTTGACCAAGTTACTCCCGATAAAACCAGCACCACCGGTTACAATAATCATATTTTGCCCTCCTTCACGAGCCGAGCAATCTGTTCTACAATGCCCGTTGTCGAATAACCTGCTTCAAAATCAATAATTCTTACCTCGCCGGCGTTTTCCCTACCCACTACTGTTTCCGGGCGGTAGTCGCCACCTTTTACCAAGATATCCGGTTTAATTTGCTTAATCAACTCCGCCGGTGTTTCCTCGTCAAACAAGACTACAGCATCAACGCAAGCCAGTGCCGCCAGCACCCGTGCCCGATCCATTTCGTGCACTAGTGGTCTAGTTTCACCTTTTAAGCGCCGCACCGAGCTATCTGTATTAAGACCTACAATTAAGTGTTTACCCAAATTAGCCGCTTTTTCTAAATACGTCACATGACCCACGTGCAGCAGGTCAAAACAACCATTGGTAAAGACGATTTTTTCCCCGGCAGCGTGCCAGGTTCTGGCCAAAGCCGCTATTTCTTCTCGTTGGAGTGGGCGATAACCACAGCCTCGTTTGCGGTTTTCTGCCAACACATCTTTTAATAATTCGTCCCGATGTACAGGATAGGTTCCCACTTTGGACACAACAATACCGGCCGCCCGATTGGCCAAATACACGGCCTCCGTCAGACTTAAGCCCCCGGCGATGCTGGCAAGCAGCGTGGCCGCTACGGTATCACCGGCACCGGACACATCAAAAACTTCCTGTGCCGTAGCCGGACTATGGATAACGCTCTCGGCACCCACTAGGGTCATGCCTTTTTCAGAACGGGTTACTACTACATTTTTAATGCCATATTGTGCTCTGGCCGCTGTCGCCACTGCCAGCACGGCTGCGTCTTCATTGAGCACGACTTGCCCCGCCGCTTCACACATTTCTTTAAGGTTGGGCGTAATAAAGTCGGCTCCGCGGTATTTGTCCCACACAGCCCCTTTGGGATCCACCAATACCGGCACACCGTAAGCCTGTGCCGTCTGAATCACCTGCTGACAAAAAGCGTCGGAACACACCCCTTTAGCGTAGTCAGAAATAACAAGCCCATCTAGACCCTCGTCCAAAAGTCCTGCCAGCCACGCATTTAGCTGCGTGATTTCCGCCGGTTCTAGGTCGCCTACTTCTTCAAAATCTAGCCTTAGCATTTGTTGCGTCGCCCCGATAACCCGCAGCTTCGTAATCGTCGCCCGCTCCGGCATGGGAAACAAACCGCTAAAATCAATAGCTAGTTCCCCTAACATTTTTTCCAAATGTTGCCGATTATCATCAGCACCGGTCACGCCGCCTACAAAAACGTGGCAACCTAGTTGTGCCAAATTGGCCGCCACGTTGGCCGCCCCACCCAGCACCGACTTAATGCTTTTCACCCGATTAACAGGCACCGGTGCTTCTGGAGAAATGCGTTGCACCTCGCCATAAAAATAGCGATCCAACATCACGTCCCCGATTACCGCCAGTTTTAGTTTTTGAATTTTTTCTGTCAAAAAGCTTGCACAACTTGAATTTTGCATATGAACTCCTTCAAAGCTGTTATTCGATAAACTCACAGAGAATATGACCGATTAAGCCATGCACTTCTTGGGCTCGTGCCGTGACGGCACTGGGAATAGCGATACAAACGTCGCAAAGCTCTGCCATTTGACCACCGCCCTGGGCTGTCAGGCCAATGGTTTTCATTCCTTTGGCCTTAGCTTCCACCACGGCGGCCACCACATTGGCACTATTACCCGAGGTAGAAACTGCTACCAGTACGTCCCCTGCTTGTCCCAAGGCCTCTACTTGCCGAGCAAAAATTCGCTCATAACCGTAATCGTTAGCCACGGCTGTCAAAATCGAAGTGTCCGTAGTAAGTGCGATGGCCGGCATACCCGGTCTTTCCTTTTGGAAGCGTCCCACTACCTCGGCCGCCCAGTGCTGAGCATCAGCGGCACTACCGCCGTTGCCGCAAAATAGGAGCTTATGCCCTGCTACCAGTGCCACTTTGAGGAGCACTGCCGCCTCTTCAATTTCCCGCATAATTTTTTTACTACTGCGTACCCGTTGGATTAGTTTAAGGTGCTCTTCAAATCTTTGTGCGATCATTTCCATAGCGTTCTCCTTCGCCGACAGTGATTACCAATTCATGATTTCGTATTTAATATTCCATTCCTTATTGCCATTAAATTTAATATCCCGATATTCCAGCTCGAAATTGAAGCAGCAGAACTTATGAATGTAGCGCAGATTGTATTCATACAGACTGCGTTCACCTTCGTCATAGCGAGTGAGGAAGATTACTTTATTTTTCTTATCAAACTCGTAGCCCACACCCACTTGCACTTCTCTGCCCATATCTGGTTGGTCGTAATTAAAAATATTATTAGTGATATTTTGCCGATAATAGCTTAGCCAAGAACTCCACTTCGCATCAAACTGCTTCCCTAGGCTAGCATTATACAGCATGGTGCTTTCGGTGGTATCACCCACTTCTTCATGCACTCGCTTGTACCCTACCCCTAAATCCAGAAAAAGGCTATGTTTTTGATCCAAGTTAATGCGGTCATGATTCAGATACACGCCATACTCCGTATGCCAGCTGGTCTGATTGTCGTCTTCCCATAACCCACGGTTGAAATACAGGCTATAGGCGACAGGCAGCTTCCCAATATGATGTGGTTTATAGGCCAAGATAACGTTCTTGCTTTTTTTAATCCAGTTATTATCGGAGTCCTCTTCGTTACCAGTTTGCAGCTTAAAATAAAAGTTCCGCTCATCATGCTTATAGCTAAACATCGGTTTCCAACCTGCTTTACTATAGTAAGCTAGGTCACTAGTAATAACATCTTTTTTGCTAAGCATCCGGTTATCTTGATAGGTAAGACGCATACCGTTCTCACTTTCAAAACCAATACGTGGAATTGCCGATTGATCCTCGCTGCCATCCAATTTATTAATGATGCGGTCACGGGAATAAATATGCTTGCCTTTTAGGTAAACCTTCACGTCGTAGGCAATCATCTTATCTTGAGGATAGATTTCAATCTTATCTGCCGTAAACAAAATACAGGGGTCATGAACCACCGCCGGGCAACGGGTGCTAGAAGCGCCTTCGTCCAAGGTTATTACCCCCGCCGCAATCGTGCCGTGGGGAGCTTTGAAAAAGTCTTCTTCACTTTTGCCGTTAATTTTTTTAAGTTCGCCATTTTTGGTGTTAAAGTTGTAATGTACCCATTCGCCGTGCATGTCACTAAAGTTTTCTAGCAATTGACCGCCTTCATTCAAATACACGTCACCAGTTTGCATATTGCCTTCAACTTTGGACGTTAATAAAACTTGTCCGCCCTGCATCACCCGTACATTACCAGTAGCGCTAAAGCTGCCATCGGCTTTGTGATAGTTAACCTCATCGCCGTACAAAGTAATCGGCAACACGGCCTTCACCGCCTGCTTGTTTTTCGTATCAGCTTCCGCAGCTAGGACTTGCGTGTCTTTAGTTGCTTCTTTGTCGGCAAAGCTTGGTCCCTGGCGATTACTCAGCTTACCACCCTCATACGCTGGTGCCGCCCAGGCCGTAGTAACTACGCTCATGGAAAGTAGCGTGAGTAAGATCATTGCTTGTTTTTTCATTAGCTCTACTCCTTTAAATCAATTTCACGGCTAAAATTAGCCTACTTATTTATAAATATATCCATTCTATATTTTAACATAAAAAGCCACCCTCTGGGTGGCTTTTTAGTTTAATTAGTTTACTGTAGTTTCTGGTTCTGCCGGAGCTTTATCTTGCGGCAACTGTCCAATAACCGGTTGATGACCTGCACTGCTCCCGCCCTCATGAACGATGCCATTAATGTTCACGTCAGCATTAGTTTGCACAAAGGTAACGGTGCCCACAGGAATAGTTACGGATTTACCGGTAACAAAAGCACCGCCAATCGCACCCACAGGTCCCAGCAAAATCATACCGCCAATAGAAGCACCGGCTGCACCGGCTGCTGTTTCCGCTTGTTGTTTAGCCAATTCTCCCATTATAACTGGGATTGCCGTGCCGTCCACAGCCAAAATGTTAGTAAATTCAATATCAATACGTGCATCACGACCAAAGCTACCGGCCTGCACAATTTTCTTCACTGTACCATAACCGGTGGCACCTTTAGGTAACACCAGTACTTCGCCTACATAAAGATTATCCGCCATTTGGAAATGCACCGTATCACCGGCACGATTTTCCTTACTTTTCAAGGCTTCGGTGAATTCTATTTTAAGCAAAGTATCTTTGGGCAGCACTACCGCTTCCGTACTTAAAGTTGCGCTAGGGAAAGCTAAGCGCATTAATTCGTCTAAACGGGTAGCAGCCGAAGTCGTTGCTACTTTGCCATTTAACATAGTTTCTACTTCATCTAGTCTGGTTCTCGCTGGTTTATCCGACATTTTTTGCAAAAGCTGCCATTCCACGATGTTTAGTTTGGTAGCAAAGGAAGCTGTAGCCGTCCCAGGCGTACCAAAAATATAGACATAGACATTATCAATGCGGGTGAGAATAGGGTCACTGGTTTGAGCACCATAGACATCCATTTCCAAACTATTCGTGCGTGGAATTAAGGCTCCAGCTTGTTCGGTACCGTAAAGATATTTTTCTACCACTGCTAGTTTTTCCGGTGCCGTCTGGGGATTAAGACCGGCTGCAAAACCTGGTACAACGACAGTAAAACAAAAAATGACTGTCAACATTAATGTCAATAACTTTCTCACAAAAACACCTCCGCTTATTTATTCTTGTCCTCATTTTACCACAAATATGCTGTTAGCACAAAAACAATCCGCCGCCACAGCTTGAGCTCCCTTGCCTTTACACTTTTAAATAGGGGCGCAAACTGGCGTTAATACTGGCGGTAATAGCGTCCATCGCTTCAAAACGCCGTCTGTGGTTAGCTCGTTTGGAGGGTTTCATTTCGCTCATATCCTTGCGATATTCCTCGATGGGTATTTCGTAGAAGCGACTGTCGCTGCAAACCTGTCCCTCACATTCTTCCCAAAAATCACCAAAAGACGTTTTGAGCTTGCGGTCAAGCCGCACATGATTCATTGCATAATAGCCAGCGTTAGACACAGCGTAAATATGCTGACAACCTAGCTCTTTAGCTACATTGCGTAATCCGTAAAAAATCAGGTTTTTTGTGCGATAGCCAAAAAATCTCTTGGTCAAGGCTTTGATCACGTCACCACCCTTTTGCGGTCCTTGCAAAGCACCAATCCACAGGGACGGTGCAGCGTCTACCGCACTAGGAGAAAGCCAAAACATAATCTGGTAGAGGTATTCCTCGTTCCATTTGAGAACCAAGGATAAACACCCCTCTTTGCGTTGCCCCGCATGGAACCACAGTTCAAAAGTCAGTGGTTGCTCTTGGAATTCTTCTTGCCACAAGGTAACCTGCTGTCCCTGTCCGTACAAGCGTACTAAAAACTCCTCGCTACAATGTGTTTCCAAATGCTCCACGTGCCGCTCCACCAGTTGGATGCGCTCGGTCAGCGTTGACCCTTGATAAAAAAAGGCACGGGTGGTTTGTTCCACAAACGCTGGCGTCCCCGTCAGCAGTTGTTCCCGTAATGGTGTGGCCTCAAAAAAGTTCAGTAAACCGGTAATTTGCTCCTCATGACAGCGACACCGCACCAAATATACTAGATAACGCTTCATTTCCTTGAGAAACTGGGTTTGATATAATTTTTTACCAATAATTTTTAATTTAGCTGTATCCATCTGTACCCTCATCTTTTCTGCTTGCTACTGCGTATGCCTGTATTATAACATACCCCTACTTAAAATTCTAATACCTGTGGACATAACAAAAGGGAACTCGGTTGTGCCAAGTTCCCCCACCCTTGTTTATTAATTTGTCGTCAACCGTTTAAGCTTTGGTAGCTCTTTTTAATTCGGTGCGTACGATTTTTCTAAATTGGTCATGGGACCAATCGGAACGCACGATAAAAGCATATTCGATTTCATCAGTTTCGCTGATTTCATGTTTGGTAACTTTGCCTGTTAATTTATTAACAGCCATCATTTCGCCGGTGATGCGCAATTTTTCCACATTTTCCTTGCCCGTCATTGAAGAGGTTTGGTCAATAGCATCTAAACGCACTGCTAACACAATGTCAGCACCGGAGTTCGTCAAAATGTTTCTCAAGGTTGCTTCGTCAAAATTAGTGCCTACAGTATAACCGGCTTTTTTCAAAGCAGGATCTACTACTTCGTCACCCATAAAATCAAAAGCGGGGTATTTGAAAAATTTAATACACTCTTCCATATAAGCAGGTCCTACAATGGTATCCGCTGTTTTGTTCACTAGCGGTAATACTACAACCTTGGCCGCTTCTGCTTTGCCCATAGCCGGCACAGCGAACATACAAGCCATGACTGCCACCATCAAAAATTTCCAAAACTTTGTCATCAACATAACCTCCTAATATATAACTTATACTATATTCTACCATAAAACCCCTAAAAAAAACAGCTTAAAATAGTAGCCCTCCTAGATAAAAAGGACGACCCGCAGGTCGTCCTTTGTGGTGAGTGCTTTTGTAAGCACCGTTTGTAATTAGAAGCTGAAAGTAAGGTCAGTCCAAATAGTTTTGGTATCGCCGGTACTAGTCTTGCTATCCAATTTGAAATATTCAACGGTAGCAACAATGTTTTTAGCAACAGTGTAGTTAGCACCAATGCCGAAACCTTTGAAGC
>JAVXCQ010000026.1:0-18525 GCA_036659415.1 Acidaminococcaceae bacterium | reverse complement strand
GGTGCTATTTTAGAAGTACCTAAATAAGCTTTCACAACCACAAAGCCGTTAGCAAATGCCTTGTAGGCACTTGCTAACGGCTTTGTTCTTTTAACTATTCCTTACCACTCTCGCCTAATTTCCAAAGCGGCTTGCATTTTTTTGTCGCTACTGCTGCGTTCCCAAGCAAAAGCACCGGACAGCTTCCACCCAGCGGCAAACTCGTGTGCCCCGGAAATTTCGCAGACAAAATGATTGCAGGACAAGCCCTCACCCGGTAGCGCTAAGCGCTGCTGGCTATTGCCTGCATAACTCATAGTAAACTCCGGCTCAGCACCGCTAAAAATACGACGATAGCCACAGCGAACTGCGTAACCATCTCGACCCAAGCTTCGTGCCAATTCTAGGCCAATTTCCCCTGCCGTATAGGTATTAGCAGCGCTTTGTACGATTTGGTCATAGACGCCAGCGCCACTTTCCCGATAGTCGTCTTGCAAATAGCGAACGACCTGTGCATTAACGTAAGGACTGACTTGCCAGGTTTTTCCTCGCCCGTATTGCAAATTATATTTGTATTCCGCACCCAATTCCAACGTACGACTGTCATATTCGCTAGTTGCCCTTAAATCTAAAGCCCGTAAGTAGCGAGTAGCATCAGTGGTTTGCCGACCAAAAGTAAAATAAGTATAGAAGTTGTTAGCCTTTTGTTGAAATCCGCCATAAACCCCTAAACGATAATCTTTGTTCGTACCACTGGCATTATCCATCGCCAAACTATTGTCACCATAAGCAAAGATAAAACCTTGCCGCCAATGCTCTCCCCACGGTCTATCAGCGCCAAAAACTAATTGACTACTGTGGCTACTCCAAGCTAAATGATCTCGTGTCGTCCAGCTTTTACCCAGATTACCCCACAAATCATACTCATTCTTCGGTTGGTCCTTCGAGGCTAAGTGCCCCAGTCTACCAGCTACGGCTCGGTCAATAGTTCGCTCGCTTTGCGTATAGGCCGCTACTTCTGCTTGAAAACCACCGGCAATATCAGTCAGTGCCTGTTTTGCCTGTGGTGTAGCTAAACTATAAAGTCCAGCCAGCTCTGTTTTGTGTTGCGTAGCGTCATACATCGCTTCCATTGCTTGATAGGTATTACTTTGTACCGCATCCATAGCGCCCAGGTTATTGGCACGTTTCAGCGTGGCAGCCACACTAGCACTTGACCCGCCAGCTTGTGCTACTCCAGTTTCCACCTGCGCATCAAGCATACCAGTAAAGTCGCCACCACTAATAACACCCGTAAGTTGTTCTGCCGCTAAAAACTCATAGCTAACATCAGGCAAATATAAGCTACCATCTTGCCGCACCAATTGTGAACCAGTAACATCGGCCTTACCACTAACTTGAAGCTTACTTGCTTGGTCTAAATTGGCAACTAAGCCTAGCTTGCCATCACTGGTGAAATCCCCCTGAATAGTAAGTATACCAGTTTCACCGTCCACTAGTGCCGGCGCTACTAACCCATGATTAGTAAAAACACCCTTGCCGCCATCAAGTTCATAACTAGCATTACCTCGTAGTATTGCGCCATTTGCTACCTCGGTACTCAAAACCTTGGCTGTACCCGTATAGTATAAATCGCCGTCCTTGACGACCTGAATACGCATATTCTGTTTTCCTGTAATGTTCCCTGCATAAACTATATTGTTTGCGGCAAAGTTTAAATTAGTTACAAGCTCTGCGGGGTTACTATGTTGCACTACAAGGTTAGGATAAAAAACAGGGTCAAACTCCTGCCATTTAGAAATAATATCACCTTGGAGCACCGCTCCATTTAAAATATTAATGTTTTGCACATAGGCATTGGCACCAATTGCAATAGCCGCCTCCTGCCCCGCCAACGTACCCGCCACGTTAAAAGTCTCAACCAGGGGTCCCTGTAGCGAAGTTGGTACTTCAATATTATCAGATTTAGTACTATCGTCCTTATCATATTGGTAATTAATATAGGAACCATGATATTCATCATCAGCACCATTAGAACTAGAACCATAATCAAACCGAGCCCCGATACCATTTTCGCCCAAAGCTCTTAGGTCACCTAGCTGGTTTATTTGCTGATTACGTCCTGCCGACACGAGTAGCCCTGTTCCCTGAGCCCCATTGGCATAAACCTTCACGCCTTGGCCAATAGTCAATTTATTTTCCTGTCCGTCCACCCGAATACCAATAGCCGCTGTTCCTGCCGTTAAAATATCCGCCGCTTGAGTGATGGTGTTTTGTCCACCGTAAATATGTAGACCAACGCCAAAAGCCGTGGTATTATAAACCCCAGGCAAATAAAGCGTGCCGCTGGCATTACGGGCAGTGTAACCATTATTATTCACATAATTAAGGCCGCTATTATAGACAGATGCTCCATAAACATTGCGCCGATCAAATAAATAGCCCATGTCTTGCATCGCTGCCAATTCCACTTCAGTAAAAGTCGTATAGTTAGCATAAGTTTCATGACTCATAAGTGCTCCTATTTGAAAATGAGAAAACTCCGGGTTTCCATCTTCCCAAGCATTAACAGGAATGCCCGGCACCTGATCCTTCCCCAGTAACGTTCCTTGTAATACGTCTGCCACCTGTTCGCCGGTAAAATACATTTTACCACCCGTAATAATGGTTTCCCCCGTACTACTCATATATGAGCCAGTGGGTTCCACAACAAAATCACCGGGACGGGCTTGCGTAATATCGGAAACAATGCGACCCCCAGCCTGAGCTTGATGTCCGTTTTGATCATAAAGATGAGCAGTATAGCTATTAAAATCTGCTTGATCTGCAAAATGAAAATACCCTTCAGCGTCTTTTTCTGCGTTCGAAGCTACTATACCTAGTGCGTGCCCCATTTCGTGGCGTACCGTGCCCACTAGATCCGCTTGCAAACCGTTTTGTGGTAATTGAGTAGTAGGATAAATACCCCATCCATGTTGCTCCGGTAAATTGGGGTCGACTACACCAAAATTCTTGCCAATGGTAATAATGCCACCGGCTTCATTTTGTAACTTACCGGTTAATAGCATCTGTTGTAAACAATTACCGGGGCGAGAAGTTGCCATAGCATTAGCGTCATCCATAGTCATTATCCACACATCCAACGCTTGCGCATTTTGAGCGACTGGTGCTAATAAATCTGCCCAATACTGAGTGCCACTAACGATCGCCTGTTGTAACTCTGAATTCAAAGTATAAGTGCTGGGGGGCTCGCTAGCAAGACCATGACCTTGATTATAAAAATTTAAATTAAACAGCGGCTTACCCTGACCATAGACTAACACCGTACTATCAGGCTTCGGCACCGTTTTTTGCGATATCGGAGCTGCCCACGCCGGCTGAACAGACATCGCCAGCAAGGCCAGGAGAACGAAGGTTTGCTGCTTCCATTTGTTTTTGCGCATTTTAAACCACCTCTTACCTTCCTTAGGGTTTGGTTTGCCAAGCCCTTATTGACCACCTATTTATATTATTTTAACACATTAATAGTCGCCGTAACCACGACTACACAAAAAATAAACCTCTCGCCTATATTTATTAGGCAAGAGGTTACATTTTTCTATTATTGAAATAATCTAATCACAAAAAAGACTGCTGCGATGGCTAAAAAAATCATAATAAAAGCAGGCAGTACGATAAAAATGATGCCGGCAATCAACAATAAAATCAAAAGTTGCCAAAGAAAGCTTACGCCACCAAAACTTTTAACGTACACTTTGCCTTGGGGTGTTGCACTACTAGTCCGTTCTTCCTTGCTGTAGGTTTGATATTCCTCCTGCTCTTTGCTACCCTCTATCGTAATACCATCAAAGGTATCGCGTTCATCTGCCGATAAAACTTTAACTTCGGCCGGTGTCGCCGGTGTTTGGCAATTAGGACATTCTTTAAGTCCATCTACAAATTCAAACCCACATTTTTTACATAACATCTCAGCATCCGCTCCTTATGAAGAAAATAACATCATCAAAAAGCTTTCCTCGTTGCAATAGCGGGGGTCATGCTTTTCAATTTTGAGTTTTTGTTTGATTTTATCGGCAGTAAGACGTAAGGTAACTAGCGGAACCTGCCAGCACATTTCTGCCAAACGTTGGTCGGAGTAACTATAAACAGCATTAAGTCGCACATAATTGGTAATAACTCCCGCTGCCCACTGCTCCGGTTTTTGAAAGCTTGTGCCCTCTTCTTGTGCAAAATCTAGCCACATCCTAGTCGCAAGCATGATGTCCCGCTGTGCGAAATGATAGCTACTTAAGATTTTTTCTAAACAAAGTGTCACGGCATCAGCAGGTTCCACTACAACCGGTGGCGTATAGTTTTGCACCTCAGTGTGTTGCTCAAAACCACCTAGCTTTAATGACACCGAGTACAGATAGGTCATATGCCGCACTGCCATAGGATGTCTGGCGACAAAATCTTGCCAAGTGCCGTTAGGCTCCTGTATGAGAAACCACTCATAACACGCCCTCAAAACTTGACGTAGCCGGTTACTGGCCAATTTGCCAATACGTAAGCAACGAATATAATTCATCACCATCGTATTGTTATAGAAGATATGCCCAATAAAAATCATTTCTTGCGTATCAAGCTCGCCCTCCAGCGGTAAATTAAGATTATAACTTTCCTGCGTCAAAAAATCGGTGCAAATATACATATCATCTTCATTAACACCATCAATCGTAAACAAAGCCAGCTTCGAGTTTCTTAATTCCAGGAGCAACTCCTGATTAGCTGAAAGCTTTGTCGCTTGAAAATGTACTAACGGCGTTTGATCATCTTGGAGTAAGTGGTAATCAAACAAAAAATAATCCCAAAAGCACTGCCAAAATTCATCTGTTTCCAGATCTTCTGGTTTTTCTTCCGAAAAAATGCCTTGATATAAAAAGATCGCTCTTTCCAAATCCACATGGAACTCATCTGCTTGAAAATAATCATGCAGTTCATCTAGAAGATCTTGCAACATATCACCGATATTCAGAAATATTTTAACTGGGGCGTTGGGTGTTGCATAAAGAGCTCGCCGTGCTTCCGTTGGGGTAAATTCACCGTCAGCCTTAATAGTGTGTAAAACTCCGTCTTCACCCAGCAACGTTTTAGCGGCTATTTGTGCCGCCACGGCTGAGGAAATAGCCTTCTTCCCTTTCAAATAAAGCAGTAACGCATTTAAAAGCGCCAAATATTCCTGTACCACGCCAAAACTAATTGCAAAATCAGCAATATTGCGCCCGCACCAAGCGATGCCGTCGATAATATCGTCCTCGTCAAGGTCACCAAACATATTCTCTGCATGCCCTAAGTATAAGCAAAACATCATCATGTATTGCCATTTTTTTCGTAGCTCGGCGTCATCTGCTCCTTGCCAGGCCGCTTGCCGTAAAAACCCTTCTGCATAGTCTTGTCGTAAGACCATATTCCAGCCTTCATCGTGAGCATAAAAATCTGCTACTAAGTCATAAACGTTTTCTTCCATATTAACCCTTCTTGTGAACTAAAGTAAGCATATTATAGCACGCAAGAACCGATTAATTCAAATGAACAGTTTTAAAAGACATTTGAAAGAAAAAGCACCGACTGCTAAGTGCCCCCTTGAGCTGTTAGTTAGGTTAAACTAACAGCTCAAGGAGAATACTCCAAGTCGATGCTGGCTCTTATTTTTTCTTCTCTTTATGGGCTTTATAACGTAACAAACCTTCTGCAAAAGCTTGTTTCTCCTCTTCTGTTTCCAAACTTAGCTCAGGTACAACATTGGGTCGTCCTTTTTTATCTAAAGCTACCATGGTGAAGAAGGCAGAAAGTGCTTTTTTGGAACCTTCACGCTCCAAATCTTCCACTTCCACCACCACTACTACCTCCATGGAAGAACGCCCGGCATAAACCACCTTCGCCGTACACATCACCAAATCACCAATGAAAATCGGTAAATGAAACTCCACTTCATCAACTCGTGCCGTCACCACGTTGGAACGAGAGTACCTTCTGGCACAAGCGTAAGCAGCCGAGTCCATTAATTTAATAATTTCTCCGCCGTGGATATTACCTGCAACATTAGCTTGGTGAGGCATCATAACTTCACTAATAACAACTTTGCTATCCTCGATTTTTTTGCTCATCTCATCCCAGCTTTCTTTCCACCATTTTTACAATAACCTCTACACCACTAGGCAAAGCTGTTTTATCCAATTTCATAGCTGGATGATGCAGGCCTGGCTGACAATCACATCCCACGCCGAAGTAAGCAGCTTTAATATGCGGTCTTTTCTGTACGAAATAATGAAAATCTTCGCCACCGGGATTGATCAAATTAGGAATAAGGTTTTCTTTACCAATTACTTCTGTTATACACTCAGCCACTTCTGCCGTTAGTTCTGAATCTAGCTCAGCTGCCGGAATAACTCCGCCCTTAGTCAAAATTTCCACCTCTGCACCAAACCCTAGTGCCGCCCCCTTAAAAGCCTTCCGGATTTTTTCCAAAAGTTCTTCCATCGTGGCATTAGTTTGTGCCCTGACGTCTAGAGTAATTTCTGCTACCTCCGGGATAATATTAGTCGCAAGACCGCCACCATGAAACTTGGTAACTTTCGCCGACCAAGGAATGATTGGATTCATTTTAATCGCATTCATTGACACAATTCCTGCTACTGCTGCCTCAATGGCATTAACGCCCAAATGTGGTCTGGACGCATGACATTGCAAACCGGTGACTTTAATGTCTACAAAAGTACTAGCAGCGTGGCAAACGGCAGGCGCCATTTTGCCATAAGGTGCATCTTGAATAGGTCTAATATGCACACCTAATGCCAAATCTACGTCATCAACAAAGCCCGCATCAATAATCGCTAAAGAACCTTTTAAGGTTTCTTCCCCTTGTTGGAAAAGAATTTTCAGTGTGCCTTTTTTGATTTTACCCACTAAACGGGAGGCTGCGGCTAGCACCATCGAACTATGTGCATCATGACCACAGGCGTGAATGGCTACATCTTTACCCTCAACAACAAAAGGTAAGGCATCCATATCTGCCCTTACTAACATGACAGGTCCCACCTCACTGCCCCTTAAAATACCGATGACACCGGTACCACCAATATTACGCGTCACTTCATAGCCCAAGGCTTCCAGCTTATCAGCTAAATAAGTAGCTGTCTTAAACTCTTGAAAACCTAATTCAGGTATTTTATGCAATTCATCATAAGTTTTTATAACATCAATTTCATTCATTATGATTTACCTCCTCTATAATATGTATTCTTTTACTTAAATTCGATATAAAAATGGAAATTCCTTTTAAAAAAAATCTATTAGCGATGATTTTTCAATTTTGACAAAATTAAACACTAAAAGCAAAAATCCTTTTTTTTATGTTACTTCCATTTGACTTTAGACATCTAGATAGCTATACTTGTAATGTTATTGTTTTAACAGAAAACGATATAAATTGCTCTAGGAGTCAACTATCATGAACCAAAAACTATCACTTTGGGAAATCTTTCCCATCGGACTAATGCTTTTTTCGCTTTTCTTTGGTGCAGGCAATCTAATTTTTCCTCCAGCTTTAGGACAAGCGGCAGGCACTAATCTAATACCAGCAATTTTAGGTTTTCTCTTAACCGGCGTCGGCCTACCCCTGCTGGGGATCTTAGCCATCGCTCGCATTGGCAATGCTAATTCTAATGCTCTAGCCAATAAAGTCCATCCTCGCTTTTCTTTGGTCTTAATGACTATTATCAACCTGACAATTGGGCCTCTGTTTGCAATTCCCCGTACAGGTGCTGTAGCTTTTGATGTTGGTATTCGCCCTTTTCTTACACCTGACGGCTATACTATGGGGCTCTTCATTTATACTGCATTATTTTTTGGTTGTACCTATTTCCTAGCACTAAATCCCAATAAACTCGTTGACAGGGTAGGCAAAATTCTCACGCCACTCTTACTTTTGTCTTTGGCCGTCTTGATAATGCAAATATTTTTTGAACCCTTGGGTGCTATCGGTGCTCCTCTCGGTTCCTATGAAACCAGACCCTTTTTTAAAGGCTTCCAAGAAGGCTATCTCACCATGGATCTTCTGGCCTCCGTTGTTTTTGGCGTAGTCGTCATTAATTCTATTAAAACTAAAGGTATCAGTGATGCTGCTACCCTTACCAAACTGTGTATTCTCTCCGGCTTAGTAGCTGCTTTCTTCTTGGCGGTCATCTATATGTCCTTAGCTTATATGGGTGCCACCAGTGTAACTCTCTTGGGCTATGCCGAAAATGGAGGCTTGGTGCTGTCAGGCGTGGCCAAACATTACTTCGGTGCTTTTGGTAATTTAGCCTTGGGGCTTACCATTACCTTTGCCTGTTTAACTACCAGTATTGGCTTGGTTTCTTCCTGTGCCACTTTTTTCGCCGACATTTTTCACCGTCAAATACTCTATGAAAGACTGGTTCTCTACTTTACCCTCTTTAGTTTTGGTGTTTCCAATATTGGTCTAACAAAGCTAATTAGTTTTTCTATTCCTTTCTTGGTGGGAATTTACCCTATCGTCATGGTTCTAATTATTCTCTCTTTTTTCGATGGTTTATTCCAAAGTCGCAAAGAAGTCTATCAAGGTGCCATTGCTTTAACTACGCTTATGAGTATTTTGGAAGGTTTAAAAGCAGCTGGCTTTAGTTGTTCTTCCATTACTGTTTGGTGTTTAACCTATATCCCTTTGTACAATTTTGATTTTGGCTGGATTGTGCCTGCTCTAGTTGGTGCACTAGGCGGCTATCTTTATAGTAAATTCAGCTAACAGCTTTGTTTCGTCAACATATAAAAAAGCTCGCTATAAATTATCTAATTTATAGCGAGCTTTTTAGTGTTTTAAATTGCCCCTAGGGCAGTTCTTAACTCTTTAATTTCCGGATGTTCCAGGTATTCATCATAACCATATTTACGGTCTAAACAACCGTTAGGTGTTAATTCAATAACACGATTACAAACAGTCGATAATAGTTGATGGTCATTGGAACGCAAAAGCATCGTGCCTTTATAATCCACTAAGCCCTCATTTAAAGAAGTAATAGATTCCAAATCCAAATGATTAGTAGGTTCATCGAACATTAAAACATTGGAGCAGGACAGCATCATCTTAGCAAACATACAACGAACTTTTTCACCACCGGACAGAACATTAGCCTCTTTTTGTGTTTCCTCACCAGAAAACAACATACGACCTAAAAAGCCGCGTAAAAATGTTTCATCTGGGTCTTTGGAATATTGGCGCAACCAATCTACCAGGTTGTCACTGCTGGTGAAGTATTTATTGTTATCCTTCGGGAAATACGCTTGACTCGTGGTAATACCCCACTTGAATTCGCCCGTATCCGGTTCCATTTCTCCAGCAAGAATTTGCATCAAAGCTGTTTGTGCTTGACCATTACCGCCAATCAAGGCTACTTTGTCGCCTTTTTCTAGGGCAAAAGTCAAATCTTTGAACAGAACTTCGCCTTCCACTGTTTTAGACAGGTTTTCTACGAATAGAATTTCGTCACCGGCTTCACGCTCTGGTTTAAAGTTAATGTAAGGATAACGTCTAGTCGAAGGCCTAATATCATCTAGCTCTATTTTATCCAGCAAACGTTTACGGGAAGTAGCCTGCTTGGATTTAGAAGCATTAGCACTAAAGCGTTGAATAAAAGTTTGCAATTCTTTGATTTTATCTTCTTTTTTCTTATTAGCATCTTTAGCCATGCGAAGAGCCATTTGACTGGATTCTTGCCAAAAATCATAGTTACCAAAGAAAATTCGTACATTGCCAAAGTCAAAATCAGCAATATGTGTACAAATTTGGTTCAAGAAATGTCTGTCATGAGATACAACTAAAACAATGTTAGGGAAAGACGCCAAGAAGTCTTCTAGCCAGGCAATGGAATCATAATCCAGGTTGTTAGTCGGTTCATCTAAAAGTAATACATCAGGCGTACCAAAAAGGGCTTGTGCTAATAGTACCCGCACTTTTTCTTTACCGCTTAGTTCCGCCATTTTCTTTTCGTGTAATTCCGGTGCAATTCCAAGGCCTGCTAACAATCTAGCGGCTTCAGTTTCTGCTTCCCAGCCATTCAGTTCAGCAAATTCTCCCTCTAATTCAGAAGCTTTCATGCCATCTTCATCAGTAAAATCTTCTTTAGCGTAAAGTGCATCTTTAGCCACCATAATATCATAAAGAACTTTATGACCCATAATAACAGTTTTCAATACTTCATGCTCATCAAAAGCATAATGATCCTGTCTGAGCATAGCTAAGCGTTGTCCTTTGTCGATGATAACCTCGCCGGAACTAGCGTCTATCTCTCCGGATAAAATCTTTAGGAAAGTGGATTTACCAGCGCCATTAGCACCAATCAGTCCATAACAGTTACCTTCGGTAAATTTTAAATTGACCTCTTCAAATAAAACTCTCTTGCCAAATCTTAAAGCAAGTCCTTGTGTTAAAATCATTAATTCTTACCCCTTTGCTTTGCATATGATTTCTACATTCTACCATAATTTTGATTGCAAGTCTAATCATGGCTAGCAATAATAAAAGTCTTGTAGTAGGTTCTTCCCTGCTACAAGACTTTTAGCGACCAACTAACTAGCACAACTCGATTAGTTTGATTTTTCTTTAAAAGGACATACGGTTAGGAGCATACATTCCTGACACAACGGTTTGCGAGCTTTACACAGCCTGCGCCCATGCCAAATGAGCCAATGATGTGCTGCACTCCACTTCGCTTGCGGCAGAACCTTCATTAGCTCCTTTTCCACACTAAGCGGATCGCTCCCCTTAGCTAAGCCTAAGCGATGTGCCACCCTAAAAACATGAGTATCCACCGCAATAGCCGGCACTCCATAAATAATGCTAGCAATCACATTGGCAGTTTTTCTGCCCACACCCGGTAACGTCATCAACGTTTCCACATTATCAGGTACCACGCTACCATAATCTGCTACCAGTTTATGGCAAGTTCCCAACAAATTTTTAGCTTTAGCCCGAAACAAACCACAATCATGAATGAGTTGTTCCATTTCTGCCTGCCCCAACGCTCCCATTTTTTCCGGTGTATTATAGGCAGGAAAAATTCTGGCAGTAATTTTATTCACACGTTCATCAGTGCATTGAGCGGACATAATCACCGCAACCAACAGCTCAAAGGCTGAATTGTAGTGCAGTGCTGTTTCCACCCCTGCATAGGCCGTTTCCAATGTTGCGATGATAGCCTCTCGCTGCTCTTTACGCATTAGTTTGTTAAACTCCTCACTGGTGCCGGAATACGTCCGCCACGTGCGATGAAAACATCCGGTTTAAAGGTATTGACCTTCATAATGGGGCAATAGCCTAAAAGTCCGCCAAATTCCACCCGCTCGCCAACTTCTTTACCAGGAACAGGAATTAGACGTACAGCCGTAGTTTTATTGTTAATCATACCGATAGCCGCTTCATCGGCAATAATGGCGGCAATCGTTTCGGCCGTAGTAGAACCAGGGATAGCAATCATATCTAACCCCACAGAACAAACACAGGTCATAGCTTCTAATTTTTCTAAAGTTAAACATCCTTTTTCTACAGCAGCAATCATGCCTTCATCTTCACTGACAGGAATAAAAGCACCGCTTAAGCCACCTACATAGCTAGAGGCCATAAGACCGCCTTTTTTGACAGCGTCATTAAGCATGGCTAACGTCGCCGTAGTACCGGGACCGCCACAACATTCTAGCCCGATTTCTTCCAAAATGCGAGCTACACTGTCGCCTACTGCGGGTGTCGGTGCCAAGGATAAATCAATGATTCCAAATTGGGTATTCAGTCGACGTGCTGCTTCTTGCGCTACTAACTGACCAACTCTGGTAATCTTAAACGCCGTTTTTTTGATGGTTTCTGCCACAGCGCCAATGTCTTGTCCCCGAACGTCTTCCAAGGCTCGCTTCACAACACCAGGGCCGCTAACACCTACATTAATTACTGTTTCCGGCTCCGTTACGCCGTGGAAAGCACCAGCCATAAAAGGATTATCTGGTACCGCATTACAAAATACTACTAATTTAGCACAGCCAATAGCGTCACGTTCAGCTGTCAGTTCTGCTGTTTGCTTAATAATTCTTCCCATTTGAGCAACAGCGTCCATATTAATGCCACATTTAGTAGAACCAATGGCCACGGAAGAACATACAATATCTGTCACTGCTAAAGCTTCAGGAATGGACGCAATCAAAATGCGTTCCCCTTTGGTATAGCCTTTTTCCACCTGAGCTGAAAACCCGCCGATGAAATTAACTCCCACCGCTTTCGCAGCGGCGTCCAAGGCTTGTGCCAAGGCCACATAACTATTCGCATCACAACTCTCACCAATCATGGCAATCGGAGTGACAGAAATTCTTTTGTTGATAATCGGTATTCCCAACTCCGCTTCTAGGTCTTCCCCTACTTTAACTAGGTTAGCGGCATTTTTAGTGATTTTATCATAAATTTTTTGTGCCGTTACTTTAATATCAGGGTGACAACAATCACGCAAACTAATGCCCATAGTAATTGTGCGCACGTCCAGATTATTCTCAGTAATCATGCGATTTGTTTCTAAAATATCTTTAATATTAAACATATGCTCCTCCTTAAATACGATGCATTGCGGTAAAGATATCTTCGTGTTGCACACGAATATCTACGCCAATTTCATTGCCAAGTTCAGTAGCTACAGTTTTTAGTCCTTGCAGACTAATATCGCTAGCCGCCATATCGGCAATTAAAATCATATTGAAGAAGCCCTCCAAAATAGTTTGGTTAATATTTAAAATATTTACTTCATGCTCAGCCAATAAATTACTAATTTTAGCAATAATCCCCACTTGGTCTTTGCCTACAATCGTCAAAACGATACGCATTATTCCTTCATCCTCCCTTTAAATAAGCCTAGCTTGCTAGAATATAGTATCTATTATACGACACAGCTCCGTAGGTTTCAATCTTTTAGAGGAAAATCTCCGGCTCTTGACGCGCACTATTTTTACAAGCAAACATCTTTTCAGCTGCAAAGAGGAGCATTTTATTTAATTTTCTAGCCTGTACCGGGCAAACCTGAATACACCGTAAGCAGGAAATACACACAGCTTCCTCCGTCTGCCGAGGATTAGCAGCTGAAATAGCATTAACAGGACAATTGCTAACACACAACCCACATTGCGTGCAAGCCGACGTTGTTTGCGGTTTCAAAGGCACGCCCTTATATTCACGATAGTGCGGATTGCCTTTCACCGTAAGACGAGGTAAGCCCTCCAGTAGCGTTAGTTTGGTAAATTTATCCCAGACTTGTCTAGCAAAAGTTGCAATGCTAAGACGGTCTTGAGCATCAGGTCTTCCCGTAGCCACAGAGTGCATAATAGAATGTTCCGTCACAAAAGCCGCTGCCGCCACTACCACAAAACCCTGTTCCTCCAATAGCGTTTTCCCCTCCAACAAAGCATCATCGTAAGCTCTGTTACCATAGGTAGCCACCAAAACTACCGGCGTTTGGTTACCCTGCAACTGCTTCATACTGGTTACCATTGGTGCCGGTATTCTGCCTCCATAAACGGGAAACCCTAGTACCACGAAGTCTGATGCTGCAAAATTATAGGTCTGCTTTCTAGCTGCAAAACAAGTTAGGTCAAATTCCACCATCGGTACTGACCAAGTAGTTGTAAGTAAATTAAGCACCTTGTACGTTGAAGCTGTCGGACTAAAAAACACCTTACTTACCTTTTGTATTTCCATTAATAAACCCTCTTTCCCTTGCCTATCCTCTGCCCAAATTAATTATTACCACTATCTATAACAAACTAGGTTGAGCTCACCTACCTTGCACGTCCTCCCCATTGCTTGGTTTACCCAAATTATGCCCTATATCAAGCATATCTTGCGTGTAGAGTGTGAAAGTATTTTTCCCTAGTTTTTTAGCTTGGTAAAGTGCTGTATCTGCCCTCCTGTAAAGTTTTTCAAAGGTTTGACCGTGTGCAGGCATCAGCGCAATCCCCGCCGAGCCAGCCACTTTGTAACCCTGCTTATTACCTATATTAAAATCTTTGAACACCTCACCTAGGCTATTCATTTGTTCCTTGAGTCGCAAGGAACCCTTTGGCGTAACGATAAAAACCACAAACTCATCCCCACCCAGACGCCCAATAATATGCTCCCCAAACAAAGACTGCAAGCGTTTTGCCACCTCCTTAAGCACATAATCGCCACAACTATGTCCTAACGTATCATTGATTTGCTTGAAATTATCCAAGTCAAGAATTACAAAGGTCCCTTCACTATCCACAGACATTGTCGCCAGTGCATGAGTAATTTTCGTTTCCATCGTGATCTTGTTATAAAGGCCAGTTAGTAAATCTCGCTCCGACTTTTCTTGCAGTGCTAGTGCTCTGGTTTTCAATTCGTGAATATCCTTAATATAACAAATACCAATGATTGCTTTGCTAGTTTCTTCTTCGAAGAGATAAACCGCACACTCCACCCACCGGAAGCCCTCTGTTCCCATATGCCGCCGAAACTCAAAAATATCTTTAATAACACCAGCTTGGTAAGCTTCCCTCGCCTTAACTAAACAAAGATGAGACCACACCAGCTCTTGATCAATTGGATAAACCATTTCCTTGATCAGCAAATGCAAAATAGTTTCGTAATCCTTAGTCTCTTCACCATTAGCCTGTTTTATGAACTTTTCAGGACCCTTAATAAAAAGATTGTTTGTTAAATCCGCTTCATACGACAAAATGGCTTCTCCGCCAATAATTTTGCGATAATGAGCCTCACGTTCATACTGCTGTTTAGCCTCTATTTCACCCGTAATATCCTGCAAAATACCTACGGCCCGCATCGGTTTAGCATCACTGTCAAGAATTGTTTTAAAAGTTGCCCGTAACCAACGATGAGCACCTGTAACAAGACGAGCCTTTAAGATACAACTCGTTTTCGGTTCGCCACGGTGAATTTTTTCAAAAAGTTGCGTAACTGTTTCTGCCGATTCTGCCCTGATAACACCTGTAGCCAGCAAACTTGTTGCGGCATTTTTCATATATTGCGGAACCCCATAAAGCTCCATTGTTTTCGGCGTATGATACATGATTTTGGTATTGATATCGTAATCAATAATCAAATCATCCGTGTTTTCTGTGGCGAGTCGGTAGCGTTCCTCACTAATTTGAATTTCTCGCTCTGTTAGTTTGCATCTGCTAATATCCATAAGAACAAAAACGCCCACCGCTTGCTCCTGCAAGTAAGCTCTCTTCCCGCTCATGGATACCCAAATTTTTTCTCCATTTTTCTTCAACAAGCGATGTTCCAAAGCTACCACCTGACCGACCTCTAAAGCGGCACGTACCTGACTTGCCGCGACTACCCTATCTTCTGGTGCTATCCACGCTAACGCTGATTTACCCGTAATATCTTCTCCACTATAGCCCAAAAAATCACAATAACTTTGGTTGTAGTGTAAAACAGGAAATCCTGTTTCCAGAGAAGTGATTAAAACACCACCAGTAATATTCTCGTAGATTGTTTCCAACTCCAAAGCCTTTTCATCTAACGTTCTTTGTAGTTCTACCACTCTGGAAACATCTTGTACAACTTCAATAAAGCCACCGGTATGAACGCCTGTCGATTGCAAGGCGGCCGTGCTTACCATATAGGAATGGTTGTCAATTGCAAGGCACGTCTGTGTATTACCTGTTCGCAACATTTTATCAATACCACAATGCTCAGTATGGCAAATTGTAGTATTACAAGTGTAGCAAGGCTTACCTATCAGTTCCTCTCGCGTTTTACGAAAAAGGCCTAAAGCTTCCGTATTGATAAAATTAATAATTTTGGCTTGATCTGTAATAAAGACAGAAAAAGGTAAATTATTTAAAATATCCATTAAATAGTCACGTTCTTGCTCAAGCGTCTGTTGTAATATTTTTCTCTGGGTCAAGACATAGTCTCCTAACCAAAAGAATAAAAATACTAGGAAGAGCACAAGCATTAAGGCCGCTACATCAATCTTTTGATTCAATGTTTCCCGCTCTAGCCAAGTCTCCGTCAAAAAATCCACACTCATAGCAAATATAACAAATGCAATAAACAACAGCAATAACCCTAATGCACCTACTAGAAAATTTTTCTTTTTAGTTTTCATCTTGGTGCCCCCATTTTCCACTGTGTTTGCTATGATTTTTACAGTTTTATACTAGTGTCCGGCCTTTAGCCGGGGACACTTTACTATAAAGTGTTCTTAACTTATTTCGTCTATTATATAAGCGCCTGTACCTTTATTCAATGCCTCCATTTCCTTTATATTTATAATTTTAGCATAGGTAATTGCAGTCTTTCAAGCAAGTCCCTAGCACGGTTTACGCCCTTAACACAAGTGTAAAATTTGCCTCAATTGCCAACATTAAGAAATTAAAAAAAGTAGCCGTATCCTAAATAAACCTTAGTGCTCAATGCTCAGCTACTCTTATTGCTTCGCTACCATAAAAAATGCTTTACTGTAACTATTTGATAGTATCTCCTGTCAAAGGAGCTCCCAAAGCTTACTTCTTTCGTAAGTTTTGGGAGCTCCTTTGGGTTAGATATTTAAAATACCCTCACTTTTTTGCTATTAACTTGTCCTCTTGCGGTTAATAACCATTTTCAAAAGCCAGAACTTTTGTGACAAGTTTCAGCAATGCTACTAGTATATCACCGTCACCGCTAAGGTATTAAGTGTGAAACCAACACCTCGTAAACGTAATACACCTACTTACTTAATCGAAACGTTTATCCCTAAAGTAACGAGTTCCTTTAACTGCTAATTCCAAAGCCAAACCCTTAGTTGTCATTTGGTACATCCACATACCCGGTGTAATTGCTAAGGCACCTTGCATTGAGGCCCCATTCACACCGTCTTCGGCAGCAGCCGTAGCCTGTGCATTAAACTCCCAACCATTATTAACAAAGTCTTCCCACAGTTCTTGATTATTGAAAACAAAAATTAATGCGTATTCTTTAATACCTAAACCCAAACCCGCTTGAAATTCCTGCATTTTCATGAATACTTCTTGATCAGTTTCATTACTAATAGCCATCCCGCGACCATGCGCACTACCAAAAATGCCTAGTTTGAAACCAGTATTATTGAATACAGCATAACCGGCAGCATTTTCAATAACCCTCTGTGCACTAGGTTGTTTCTTGTAAAGTTGCGTTAAAGTAACAGTCGTTTTTTGCCGCAATTCCTGTTTTTTACTCTCTAAACTCTCCGCTGCCGCCGTTGACACCATAAACGTCAAAAGCATAAATAAACATACCCCGATTTTTCCCAACGAGCTTCTCATTTGCTTCATCCTCACATCCTATATTTTGCCTCTTTAGTAAAACATATTCGCCTTTTGAACCTAAATCCCTCTTAATTCGCTGTTTTTACTACTTAAACCCCCTTTCCAGTCTTTATCTGATACTAATAGTTTGCACTGACTCTTTTCAATCCACCCAGACTCCTAGCTTGCTGTCAATAGATTTTACCTCTGACACAATAAAAAAGTATAACATCTAAAGTGCTCTTATTGGTGCGCCGCCTTCAACTTCTTTCATTTTTGCATATACTTCTTTTAAATCCATTTTTATGCCTCCTGTGCATAGGGCTCCTGTCCCTGTTATTTTTTTATATTAAAGGCCTCTCGCCTTAATACCAGTTTCGGGCAATAAAAAACCGCTCCCGGTTAATTCCGGAAACGGTAAATTACTGCTTAGTTATTTAATTTATGCTATTTCACTTTGAGGAATATATTTTGAAAGTTGCTTGTCATCATGCGACATTGCTTTTAAAAATGCTACACAAACATCATGCTGATTATTATATGTACCGTCAACCTCTTGCACACCTCGTTCTTCAAAAACAAGCTTCCATTTCCCATTATCCGCCTTACGGATAAGAAAACCTTCAGTTGCCTTTATGAAGGTTAAATCGGACAACGAATAATGATCAGAATCAACTTTTTCATTAATTAAAATTCTTTCTAACTCTTTAATTGTCATGATTAAACCTCCTCCAAATATTTTGTTAAATCCATTACTCTGCCTGGCAATTTATACTGCCATCCTCCGCCTGGTTGCTCAAACCAAGCAGCCGTTCTGCCGCTTAAAACATTTTCTATATTCTACTTAACTTTCTATTCATGATATTCATCATTAATAGATTCTTTAGGTAACGACCGCTTTTCAAAGCCGGTGCCTTTAGGACTCACAAAACGTCCTGTATCGCATCCATATCTGTCAATTATAATTGATCCGCTTGTAAACATTTCTTTAATCGGATAGCCAATAAAGCCATCATTTCGTGGATAAAGCGGAAGGCTATTATCGCTTAAAAACCTATCATATCCTTCTTTGCCTAAAGTATAACGCAGGCCTCAGTATTTCTCAATATCTTGCAAGAAATAATCATCAGGCGAGAATAAACTGTTTTCCATTAATCCCCTGGCAAATCCAATCTGAGGGTCGTATTTGTCAGCCCTTGC
>JAVXCQ010000025.1:0-22001 GCA_036659415.1 Acidaminococcaceae bacterium | reverse complement strand
TTTTTTATTTAGTTTTCCGTTTTTGGTACTTTTTTCAAACTAAGACCGATGCGATTACGTTGTTCGTCGATGCTGATAATGACGGCGTCTACAATCTGTCCTACCGATACCACGTCTAGTGGGTGGCGGAAATATTTGGTGCTTAGCTCGGAGCGGTGAATAAGACCGCTGATTTTAAGCCCAATGTCCACAAAGGCGCCAAAGTCGATGACATTTTGGACGGTACCACGGACAACGCTACCGATGGCCAGTTCCGAAAGTTTGGTTATTTTCTTGCGGCTCATGGGGGCAGGGGAATCTTCTCGGGGGTCACGACCGGGTTTTGCCAAGGCGGCTAGAATATCTGTGACCGTGGGGACGCCGGCGTCCAGCTTAGCTGCAATAACTTTGGCCTCGGCAGCTGCGGCTGCCAGCTGTACGGCACCCAGCTGTTTGGTACAATCTGCTAGGGAAAACCCTAATTCCGTGAGTACGGCTGCGGCTAATTTGTAGCTTTCTGGATGGACGGAAGTGTTATCCAAAGGATTTTTAGCATTTTGAATGCGGAGAAAACCTGCGCATTGGGTAAAAGCGGCCGGCCCCAGACGTGCTACTTTGAGCAATTCCTTGCGGCTGGTAAAACGACCGTTTTCGGTGCGCCAGGCAATAATGTTTTTGGCTACGGGACCAGAAACCCCGGCAACGTAGGTGAGTAGAGCCGGTGAAGCGGTATTAAGCTCCACACCTACATGATTTACACAGGACTCTACCACGCTACCTAGACTACCGGTTAATTCTTTTTGGTTGACATCGTGTTGATATTGCCCCACACCGATGGACTGGGGGTCAATCTTGACTAGCTCCGCTAGGGGGTCTTGTACGCGGCGGGCAATAGAAACGGCACCACGAATGGATACGTCTAAATCCGGGAGCTCTTCTCGAGCTAGTTTAGAGGCGGAATAAACAGAGGCACCTTGTTCGCTAGTAATAATATAAGCTAAATTGAGTTGGTGCTTTTCAATCATTTGGGCAGTGAATTCTTCTGTTTCATAAGAAGCGGTACCGTTACCGATGGAAACTAAGGTGACGTGGTATTGTTGGACCAGTTGGAGAAAAGCAGTTTCGGCTTGGGCACGCTGGTGGTCGCTACCTGTGATAAAAAGGGCGTTATGTGCCAGTACTTGTCCTTGGGGGTCGACTACTGCCGCTTTGCAACCGGTGCGATAGCCGGGATCCAGGCCTAGAACGGTGTGACCGCCTAGAGGTTGTTGCAAGAGTAATTGCCTTAAATTGGTGCTAAAAACGGAGATGGCCTGTTTTTCTGCTTTGGCAGTTAAGTCATTGCGAATTTCTCGTTCTAAGGCAGGGAAAAGCAAGCGTTTATAGGCATCTTGCAGGGCGGCGGTATACAGTTCGGTAAAAGTGCCGGTAGGTTTAATGTAGAGCTTTTGAGCTAGCTGAGTGAGGACGGCGGCACTGGGAAGATTAAGTTTTAATTTCAGACAGGCTTTCTTCTCTCCTCGGTTCAGCGCCAAAATTCGGTGAGGGGGCAATTGTTTAATCGGTTCAGTATATTCCTTATACATGAGAAAGTCCTGAGCCACAGTTTCGTCTGCACTAAGTTCCGAGGAAAGTTCTGCACTGCGCCATAGTTCACGGCGGAGCACTTCTCTGAGGTCGGCACGGTCAGCAATGGTTTCAGCTACGATGTCCGAGGCGCCAGCCCAGGCATCAGCGGCGGTCACTAGGCCTTTTTCGGCATCAAGATGATAGCTGGCCAATTCGTCTAAAGAGCAGGCCGGTTCTTCTTGGGTCATAATTAATTCAGCTAAGGGCTCTAGACCTTTTTCCCGGGCAATCATAGCACGGGTGCGTTTTTTTTGTTTGTAGGGCAGATAGAGGTCTTCTAAGGCTTGTAATTTACTGGTTGCCTTTAATGCAGTTTCTAGCTCTGGGGTTAATTTGCCCTGAGCGGTAATGGTGGCGATTATTTCAGAGCGGCGTTCGGCCACATTGCGTAAATATTGAGCACGTTCGCTAATATTGCGAATTTGTTCTTCGTCCAGTTCGCCGGTGACTTCTTTACGATATCTGGCAACGAACGGAATGGTGTTACCCTCGTCCAAGAGCTGGAGGGTGGCACTAACTTTGTGAGGTGCAATACTTAGTTCTTGAGCGATTAGTTTAGTGATTTCTGTCATGATGATACCTGCTTTCTTTAAAGTGCGAACTTACATATTCGAGAAGACAAGAGGAAACTCCTGCATTTAGCCTTGACAGAAAGGACTTCTAAAAATATAATAATTATAGTATATAGATAAATCTTATTAATTAAAAATCAGCCAATTAAGAAATAATAAGTCTTAATAACTTGAGGAAAGGGTGAAGATGATGTTAACAAGCCAAGAATTAACCGCTACCTTGCGGGAGCATGGCTTTAAAGTCACACCGCAACGCCTAGCTGTGTATGAGGTACTGGCAGGGGAGAAGACTCACCCCAGTGCAGAAATGCTTTATAGTAAACTACGTCCTAAATACCCTTCTATGAGTTTTGCGACTGTGTATAAGACCGTGGAAATTTTGCATCAACTCAAACTAATTCAGATCTTGAACACTGGTGAAGATAGTTATCGCTATGACGCTGATGTTAGTAACCATGCCCACATTCAGTGTACGGCTTGCGGTCGGGTAGATGATGTACAACCTTTACCGTTAAAAGCCTTGCAAAAGACGGTGGCAGCTGAAACTAACTATGAGGTACAGGGACAGCAGTTTTATTTTTTCGGGATTTGTGCCAATTGTCGTCAGCAAAATTAAAGTTCCTTTGAGCTCAAGCCTGAGCACAGATAATCACGATGGTGTAAACCAGACTGATAGTTTGTAGCTCGGCTTGGGCTTTTCTGTTTCACGTTTTTTTCACTACTGATGTAACAATTTTTGCTATAATATTAAATAGTAATGTAAGCTATGGCTAGGAGGCTATGAAATGACTAATTTAGCAGGTTATTTAGAACATACACTTTTAAAACCGGAAGCAACCGTGCCGGATATTATCGCTTTATGTGACGAGGCTAAAAAATACCAATTGCGTGCTGTTTGCGTTAATCCTTGTTATGTATCCTTGGCACGGCATCTTTTGACCGGAACCTGGGTGCAGGTAGTGACGGTGATAGGTTTTCCGCTAGGGGCGACTTATACGGAAGTCAAAGTTCTGGAAGCTAAAATGGCAGTAGCGAATCATGCCGATGAAATTGATATGGTAATGAATATTTCCGCTTTTAAGACCGGTGACTATGCGGCGGTGGAGGAAGATATTAGGCAAGTTGTGACGGCAGCAAAACCGCGTCCGGTCAAAGTCATTATTGAAACCTGTCTGCTAACAGACGAAGAAAAACGGCGTGCTACACAACTGGTCATTGCCGGTGGTGCTCGCTTTGTAAAAACCAGTACCGGCTTTGCCCACGGCGGAGCAACGGTCGCCGATGTAGAGTTGTTACGTGCTGAAGCAGATAAAGGCAAAATTGGTGTCAAAGCAGCTGGTGGTATTCGTGATGTGGCTACAGCTCAGGCTCTGGTAGCCGCCGGAGCTGATCGCCTTGGTACTAGTGCCGGCGGAGCAATTGCGGCGGCCACAGTATGAGAACAGCTTTTGAAGTAGCCGTTATCGCCAGTGGCAGTAAGGGTAATGCGACTCTCATTAAGGCCGGGAAGACTGCCGTTTTGGTGGATGCCGGCGTGAGCTGTCGCAAAATCACGGCGGGACTTAAAGCTTGTCAAGTGGCGCCGGAAGAGTTGTCGGGGGTACTCATTACACATGAGCATACTGATCATGTGGGTGGGCTGCCGGTGTTGAGCCGCAAATACCAACTGCCGATTTTTGCCAATGAAGGTACTTGGGGGGCTATGCTTAAACGCAGTGAAATTGAGCGCAGTTGTTGCAGAATTTTGCCTAGTGCTTTTCGCTTAGGGGATTTGGAGATTACTCCCTTTGCAATTTCTCATGATGCGGCGAATCCAGTGGGTTATATGTTCCGCTATGGTAACGAAAAATGTACCTATTTGACCGATAGTGGGTTCGTCAATGCCGAAATTACCAGAGCGATTACCGATGCTGCGGTGCTCATTTTGGAAGCTAACCATGATGAGGAAATGCTCAAAAACGGTAGCTATCCTCAAATGCTGAAAGAACGTATTTTGGGTACCCGTGGTCATTTATCCAATGTGGCGGCCGGTTGGCTTTTAGCCAAAATGCCCCGCTTGCCCCAGGAAGTGTTTTTGGCTCATATCAGTCAAGAAAATAATACGCCAGCACTGGCTTTAGCGACAGTTAAAAATATTTTACGCTCAGCAGCTTGTGGCGAAGAACTCAAAATCTATGTGACCGCCCAGGATTATGTGGTGCACAATTTAAGCAAGGAGTGAAATTAATGAAAAAAACAATATTTTCGCAAACCCTTTCCGTGTTAGTAGGGATGCTTCTGGGTGTGCTCCTCGTGACTGGTGGCTGTGCGGCCTCCAAAAAAGCCGCCGCACCGGTAACCCCGGCTGCGGCGGCTGCGACTACTGTGAGTGCCGCCCGCAATACGCCCATTGTCAGTGCTGCCAAAAAAGTAGGCCCGGCGGTGGTTGGTATTACTAATAAAGCCTTGGTGCGTGATATTTTTAATCGGGTAGCTTTAACGGAGCGGGGTACTGGCTCTGGGGTAATTTATGACCAAAGTGGTCTTATTGTGACCAATAATCATGTGGTTGAGGGTGCACAGGAGCTGGTGGTCAGTCTGGCTGATGGCCGCAGTGTGCCGGGCACAGTGCTAGGGGTGGATGCCGCTACGGATTTAGCAGTAGTGAAAATCGAGGCGGATAATTTAACCGTAGCTACCTTTGGTGACTCCGATAGTATTTTGGTGGGCGAACCGGCGATTGCTATTGGTAACCCGCTAGGCTTAGAGTTTCGTGGCAGTGTGACGGCCGGCGTGATTAGCGCTTTAAATCGCTCCATTGATTTGGGTGAACGCAAGTTTAAACTCTTGCAAACAGATGCTGCTATTAACCCCGGTAATTCCGGTGGTGCGTTGGTGAACGCCGATGGCGAAGTCATTGGCATTAATAGTGCCAAAATTGCTGTAGGCGGCGTGGAAGGTATTGGTTTTGCCATTCCTGTTAATGCGGCAAAACCGATTTTGGCGGATTTGGAAAAACAAGGCCGGGTCATTCGTCCGTACCTAGGTGTGGCACTGATTGACAAAGACTTGGCGGCTAAATACGGCATCAATATTGACTTGCGGGGCGGTATTTTTGTTATGAAGGCTGCGGTAGGTGGACCGGCTTGGCGGGCAGGTATGAGAGCGAATGATATTATTACGAAATATAATGCTGAAACCGTGACTAAGGTGGCCACCTTGCGGGATAAAATTGCCCAAGGCAAAATTGGCGATACCGTTAGTGTCACAGTTTTGCGTGGGGACGCCGAACAAGTGCTAGAGGTGACTTTGACCGAAGCACCGGCAGAGGGTTAAGGTATGAAAATAACACTGGCCTGCGTGGGTAAGCTGAAAGAAAAGTATCTTGTTGCCGGGGTGGAGGAATTCACCAAGCGACTGGGGCCTTTTTGCAAATTAGAAACACTGGCCATTAATGAAGAAAGAATGCCGGATAATCCCTCGCCAGCGGAAAAAGAGCAAGTCTTGGCTCGGGAAACCGAGCGACTTTTGGCCATTATTCCGGCACATTCCTATGTCCTCGTACTGGACGTGGTTGGTAAACAGCTTAGTTCTCCAGAGCTGGCCGCCAGGTTTGACAGCTTGGGTTTGGCAGGGCAAAGTCATCTTACCTTTGTTATTGGTGGCGCCTTTGGATTTACGGACGCTTTGCGGGCTCGTGCCGATGAAACTATTTCTTTTTCTCGGCTGACTTTCACCCATCAAATGATACGTTTACTCCTCCTCGAACAAATTTATCGAGCTTACAAAATTAGTCGTGGTGAAAAATATCACTGGTAACAATTAAAAACGCAACAAAAAACAACTCCTGTGGTTGCAGGAGTTGTTTTTTTATCCCTTTAGGGAGTTGTTTTAATTTAGTTTAAGTAGCAGTTATGATTTAAGGGTTTGGAGTTCTGCCGCTTGGTTCAAAATAGTGACGCCGGCAGCTTGCATTTCTTTTAAAGCAGTCGCCACTGTATCTGGAGCAATGCCTCGGGTGGCGGCTAGGTTCAAAATTACGTCAAAGCCAGCTTGAACCAATTGCAGGACGGTGGTTTTGACGCAGTAGTCCAGTGCCAGTCCACCGCAAATGACGGTAGTAATGCCGTTGTCCCGCAAAAACTCAAGGACGCCGGTAGATAGACTATCGTCTAAATTGTGATAACAAGCACCATAGGGGTGTTTATCGGGTTCAATGCCTTTATAAGCTTGATAGGCATAACCTGCCGGGTCAAGACCGGGAATAAAATCGAAACCTTTGGTACCAACGATGGCGTGTGCCGGCCAGTGCAGGTCTAGGTTGGGGTAACCGTCAATTGGGGCATAGATGGGGTGGGCGCTATCTGTGAGCCACAGAGCCTGGGAAGAATGGGCATCTCGGGAGGCTATTCTGAGCGCAGCATAGGTTGCCTGCAAGTTTAATTCGGGGACGATTTCGTCGCCACCGGCGATGGGTAGTTCCTGAGGACAAAGGGGGGTAAAGGTATTTTGCGCATCAATATCAAAAGCAGCAATAAATTTTTGTTCCGGTAATTTAGTAACTGGCATGAGCGGCACTCCTTTTAGTTTTAGTTTTGTTCTCTATTATACTCTTTTTAGCGAAAAAAGGCAGACTAACTTGACAAATAAGAATTTTCGTATTAATCTAAGAGGGCTGTTAATAGGAAAATTAGTATTAAGAAATTAGAGGGTTGGACATGACACAGTTGGAGCAATTATTATTGCTAATGAAAAAACGGGGTTGTCGGATTACCGAACAACGCAAAAACATTTTACAGGTGATTGTAGCTTCCGATAACTTGGTTACGGCTGGAGAACTGGCAGCAGCTTTGCAGGCTAAGGGTGCGGAGGTCAGTGTGGATACGGTTTACCGCAATTTGAATGCTCTAAGCGACCTGGGGATTCTCTACCGTTTGGAAAAGGCGGGAGGCTGTAGTTTATATGAATTAATTGCCGGCGAGCATAAACATTATTTAATTTGCAAGGGTTGTGGTAAGCGTGAGGCCATCTTGGGGTGTTGCGCCGAAGAACACCTAGGTACAGCAGCCCAAAAGGCTGGTTTTGTGGTGACCGGACATCGTCTGGAATTTTATGGTTATTGCCGCCTTTGTGCGGAAAAATATTTGCAAGGAGCGGAGCAACATGAATAAAAAACTATGGTCACTTTTTTTAATAACGCTGACCCTGTGTCTGAGCGGCTGTTTCGGCGGTACCAAGCAGGCCGTGGAACCTAATAAAATGCAAGTTGTCGCTAGTTTTTATCCGATGGCGGAGTTTGCCCGACAAGTGGGTGGGGATAAAGTGCAGGTTACTACCTTGGTAGCTGATGGAGTAGAACCCCATGATTGGGAACCAACGGCGCAGGATTTAGGCCGGGTAGCTAAGGCTCGTTTGTTTGTTTATAATGGCGGTGGGCTGGAGCCTTGGGCGGACAAAGCACTGGTAGCCGTGGCGGATAGCAAGGTTATAGGTGTAGAAACAGGGCATTTGCTTTTCGGGGATAAGGTAGCTGCCGGCGCGGCAACAGGAGCGCATCAGCACGTTGGCGTAGATCCCCATGTGTGGGTTAGTCCCTTTTTAGCCGAAAAACAGGTAGAGGTGATTGCTCAGGCTTTTATTGCCGCAGATCCGGACAACGCTGCCAGCTATAAAAAAAATGCTCAGGACTATATTGTCCGGTTAGAAATGTTAAACCACAAATTGCAACAAGTGGTTAAGACAGCGACTACCAAAAAATTTGTCACTACCCATGCGGCGTTTGGTCATTTGGCTCGCAACTATGGTTTGGTACAAATTCCTATTATGGGAATTTCTCCGGAAGCAGAGCCGGCACCGGCTGATTTACAGCGCTTGGTGGCTACCATTAAGGACGAACAAATCAAATATGTTTTTTTTGAAACGTTGGTCAGTCCCAAAGTGGCTCAAACCATTGCTACCGCTGCTGGTATTCAAACCTTGGTTTTAGACCCGGTGGAGGGACTAAGCCCTGATGGCCGTGCTGCCAATCAAGACTATATCTCACTGATGGAACAAAATATTAAGAATTTAGCCTTGGCTTTAGGCGCTGCGGCACAGGATAATGGAGAAAATCATGGCAGAAATAATTAGAATTAATAATCTGGGCTATAATTTTGGCGATGGTTGGGTGTTACACGATTTGAGTTTAACAGTGGAACAAGGCGATTTCGTGGCGGTGATTGGTGCTAATGGTGCTGGTAAAAGCACGCTATTACGCCTTATTGCGCAGATTTTAACACCAACTTTAGGAGAAATTTATCTCTATCGTGAGCCTTTGGCTTTGTTTAAAAATTGGCAAAAAGTCGGTTATGTGCCACAAAATCCCGCGCGACAACAAAAAAGCTTTCCCATTAGCGTCGAAGAAGTTGTGAGCCTGGGTCGTTTGGACGGACGCAGCTTGTTTCAGCGCTATACCGCGGAGGATCGAGCGGCAGTAAGGGATATTATGGAGCGGTTTAATCTTATGGATTTAGCCAAAAAGAAAATCGGCGAATTGTCCGGCGGTCAGCAGCAACGTGTGTTTATTGCGCGCGCCATGGTTAATGCCCCAGAGCTATTGCTCTTAGATGAGCCGGCAACTGGTGTTGACCCCGATGCCAAAGAGGAACTGTATCGCCTTCTAGGAGAACTTAATACCAAGCAAGGGATTACCATTGTGATGGTTTCTCATGATTTGGAATTGGCGGCACAAGTCGCCAAAAAAGCATTGTGTTTGGATCATGGAATTTGTTTTTGGGGCAATGTGCAGGAAGCTTTATCCCATCGACATAAGCACGGTTATTTTTATCGTTAGGAGGTGGCTAGATGCCGGAAATGTTTGAACTGGAATTTATGCAGCGAGCTTGGGTGGCTGGGATTATCGTAGCTTTGATTTGCCCGTTGATTGGTAGCTTTTTGGTTTTACGACGTCAGTCCATGATTGGCGATGGTTTGGGGCACATAGCCTTTGCCGGTGTAGCAGGTGGCGCCTTAATGGGGCTACAACCGGTGGTAAGCGCGGCGGTGGTAACGATTGTCGCAGCACTTATTATTGAACGGGTACGGACGAAAATGGCAGAATATGCGGAAATGATTTTGGCGATTTTCTTTTATAGCGGCATTGGTCTGGCAGTAGTTTTTACCAGTATGAATAAAATGGGTAGTTTTAATCTCAGCAGTTTCCTGTTCGGTAGTTTAATGACCATTAGCAGTGAGGATTTGTGGATTGTAGCAGGTTTGGGGTTATTTGCCAGTGTTTTTGTTATTGTTTTTTATCGGCCACTCCAATATTTGGTTTTTGATGAAACCTCGGCCAAGGTGGCGGGGCTACCCATTCAAGTTCTCAATACCTGGCTGTGTGTGCTAACCGCATTAACGGTGGCTTTATCCATGCGGATTGTGGGATTGCTATTAGTGTCGGCCATGATGGTAATCCCGGTGGCCTGCGCTTTGCAAACGGCACGAAGTTTTGCCGGCACCATTGTGGGGGCCATTTGGTATGCCTTAATTAGTGTTTGTACCGGCTTAATCTTGTCCTATTATTGTAATTTAGCACCTGGGGGAACCATTGTTTTAGTGGGTACGGCACTTTTTGTAGTGAGCTATTGTTACGGTGCTCGCAAAAAACATCGCCCGGACGCCTTGGCTTTGAATCCGGCTTGCTGCAAAGTGTGTGCGCAAAAAAGGGAGCAGGAGGTACTTAAATGAAATCCCAGCAGGTTGATTTGCATTTACATACGACGGCTTCTGATGGTACCTGGCTACCGCAAGAGCTAGTTGCAGCGGTGCAGCTAGCAGGTTTGGGGAGCTTTGCCGTTACCGATCATGAAACGGTGGCTAATGTAGCGGCGACACAAAAGTATGCCCAAGAGGCTGGACTTAATTTTGTGCCGGGAGTAGAAATATCGACAACGGAGGGTCAGCACTCCTTTCATATTTTAGGGTACGGGATAGATATTACCAATCAGCACTTATTGGAGCTGTTGGCGCATAATGAAAACTTATTGGCACAAAAAGATGAAGATAGTATAAGTAAGCTCATTAAACAAGGGTGGCCGCTGTCTTTGAACACTTTTGCCGACTATCGTTATGACCGGCGGCGGGGTGGCTGGAAAGCACTGAATTATTTGCAGGATTTAGGGTTATGTGTGGACGTACGCGACTTTTTTAATCGTATTTTTACGGCAGACAACGATTTGGGGTTTCCGGTCTTTCCTACCATGAGCGAAACTATTCAAACGATCCGGCAAGCGGGTGGAGTAGCACTTCTAGCTCATGCTGCCAGCGACTTTCACGGACCGGGACTAGATGCTACGCTTTTGCAACTGGCTAGTCAGCCCTTGGACGGTTTTGAATGTTATCATTCCGGCCATAGCCAGGAAGATACTGCGACCTTGGTTCGTTATTGCCATGAACGAGGACTCTTAATTAGCGGCGGCAGTGATTGTCACGGCACCTTTGTCCCGGGGCGGCATTTGGGTGAGCCCCTTATTTTCTTGGAAGATTTGGTTTTACCGGGTTTGTTATAAACGGCAAATTAGAGCAGTACCGTATAGGCGGTGCTGCTTATTTTTTGTAAATTTACGGAGGGTGCAACTTGCTGGCAAGGGTAACTGTTAAAGGCGAAGCCACGTATAAACAAAAACTATTTTCTAAAAACAGTCAATAAAGTTCGGATAAAATGTGATATTTTTGTGTTTTTTGTGAAAAACAAGAAAAATACTTCGGAAAAATCTTGACACTGTTTTTTCAAACCAGTAAACTAAAATCCATAATGCAACATAAGCTTTTACGAAGAAAGTAGGGATTAACCGATGTCAACCATGCTGTATGAAGGCAAAGCCAAGAAAATTTTTGCTACTGCGAACCCCCAGGAGATCATCGTCTATTACAAGGACGATGCCACCGCCTTTAACGGCTTAAAACAAGGCACGATTATGGATAAAGGTAGTATGAACAATACGATTACCACCTGTTTGTTTGAACTATTAGGCCGGCACGGTATCCCCCACCACCACTTGCGCCAGCTTAGCCCCAGAGAGGCGCTGTGCAAGCGTGTTGCCATCATTCCCGTGGAAGTAGTTACCCGTAACGTAGTTGCTGGCAGTATGGCAAAAAAAATGGGCGTTCCCGAAGGCTACGTGTTAGTGCGACCAGTAGTAGAGTTTTATTACAAAAATGATGAGTTGGGTGACCCGATGATTAATGCCGACTATGCTGAAGCTTTTGGTTTTGCGACTGACGAGCAAATGACGCAAATCTATACTATGGCACTCCACATTAATGCGATTCTACAAGATTTTTTGTTAACGAAACAACTGCAACTAGTGGATTTCAAATTGGAGTTTGGGGTAGACGCTGACGGCAACGTTATTTTGGCTGATGAAATTACCCCAGATACCGCTCGTTTGTGGGATGTTACTACCAAGACCAAGCTGGACAAGGACCGTTTTCGCCAAGATTTGGGCAACGTAGAGGCTGCTTACCAAGAAGTGCTTCAACGTTTAGTTGGCACACCTCAATAATTTTAGAAAAAATTCTTTAGTTGTTACAATTATAAAAAGGAAAAACCCTCCTGGAGGTGGAATACTATGGTTATCTAGTATTACCTTGAGGAGGGTTTCTTTATGTCGGAGCACAGTAAAGTCTATTTTACCAATATGCGCACCATTAGCGGTGGCGAGAGTTTACCCCAAAAATTAGCACGCTTATTGCAACGGGCGGGTCTCGGTCAGATCGATTTCAACAACAAATTTACTGCTATTAAAATTCATTTTGGTGAGCCGGGCAATCTTTCGTATTTACGACCTAATTACGCTAAAGTTGTTGTAGATGTGGTCAAAGCCTTAGGCGGCAAGCCGTTCTTAACAGATTGTAATACGCTCTACGTAGGTAGACGCAAAGAAGCGCTAGAACATTTAACCGCAGCTTATGAGAATGGGTTTTCGCCTTTTTCTACCGGTTGTCACGTTTTAATTGCTGATGGGCTGAAAGGTACGGACGAAGTCTTGGTACCGGTGCCCAAGGGTGAAGTTGTCCACGAAGCCAAAATTGGTCGGGCGATTATGGATGCGGATATTGTTATTTCTCTTTCCCATTTCAAAGGTCACGAAATGACGGGCTTTGGCGGTGCCATCAAAAATATTGGCATGGGCAGTGGTTCTCGCGCCGGTAAAATGGAAATGCACAATGACGGTAAACCCAAGGTTAGTCAAAAGCTGTGTATCGGCTGTGGTGCTTGCGTTCGCATTTGTGCCCATGGGGCGCCTCTAGTTATTGACCACAAAGCAACGATTGACGTCAACAAATGTGTAGGCTGCGGGCGTTGCTTGGGGTTGTGTCCGGTGGATGCTATTTATACCCGCAATGATAGCAGTATGGAACGGCTTAATCAAAAAATGGCAGAATATGCTTTGGCCGTTTTGACCGGTCGTCCTCATTTTCATATTAGTTTAATTGTCGATGTTTCACCCTACTGTGATTGTCATGCTGAAAACGATGCTCCGGTTATCCCCAATTTGGGTATGCTGGCTTCTTTTGACCCGGTAGCATTAGATCAAGCCTGTGCCGATTTGGTTAATGCAGCGACGCCTTTAGCCGGTACTCTTTTAAGTGATAATTTACAGAATAGTACCGCTGACGAGCAACACGACCATTTTCATACTATGACCCCGGAATCCGAGTGGGAAAGTTGTTTGGCGCATGGGGAAAAAATCGGTCTGGGCACTAGAGCCTATGAATTAATTACAATTTAAAGTTTGGAACGAACAAAGACCAGCTTACCGTCACTCTCGTGGCGGCAAGCTGGTCTTTGTTTTGGTGGGCAGGCGGACTAATTATCTAATTGTTGGTCGCCGTGCTTAATATAGTGATATTTGCGCATGATTTCAGAAATAGTAAAAGCTAACAGCGCCGGCAAGAGAAAATGTAGTAAAAAGATTTTGAGGAGCACGTCATTACTTGCTCCCATAGCGGCAAGGGTAGTCACCTGACCGACGAAACCGCAGGTGCCCATGCCGGAACCAGCCGGCAGATTGACCATTTTAAAAACCATGGTGGACACCGGCCCCAAAATAAGCGACGTGAGGGTGGGTGGCACCCAAATATAGGGGTTTTTAACGATGTTGCCGATTTGGAGCATAGACGTACCTAACCCCTGGGAGATGAGTCCGGCAAACTTATTTTCCCGATAACTGGCTACAGCAAAACCGACCATTTGACTAGAACAGCCAGCGGTGGCGGCGCCACCGGCTAAACCGCCCAGCCCAATCATAATGCTGAGCGCCGCACTGGAAATGGGCAGGGTAAGAATAATTCCCATGAGAACGGACACAATCATACCCATAAAAAAGGGGTGGAGCTCCGTGGCGTCCATAATAATAATACCTAGCACCGTCATGACCTCGGCAATGCCAGGGGCAATAAAGTAGGCTACAGTTGCGCCACTTAAGATAGTGACGCAGGGCGTAACCAAAATATCCAGCCGGGTTTCTTTGGCCACTAGTTTACCCAGCTCACAGCTGATTAGTGTGGCGGCATAAGCACCCACCGGACCGCCTAATTTGTTGCCGATGAAGCCGGTAATGAGGCAGGAGAAAATTACTAGCGGCGGGGCTTTGAGTGCATAGGCAATGCTGGCACCGATACAAGCACCCAGCATACTCATGCTGTAGGTACCTACTTCCGTCATCAAGGGCAGGTTTAATTTTTGCCCCAAAGTGGACAAAATAAGCCCGATGAGCAGAGAACAAAACAGTCCTTGCGCCATAGCTGACGTGGCTTGAACAAAATATACTTGCCCTGAAAGGGAAATGTTTTTAGCGTGGCTAAATTTTATAAGCTTGGTATGTGGTGACACAGGCTTCACGTTCCTTTGTTCGTTAGAATTAGGGTGGAGATTAGCTGAACTCTTGCCAGAGGCTAAAAGCTATAACCACTCTTTATATTTTTTAATAGCTGTGCAGACTAAATACGGTAGACGACAAAAAAATCCCTCGTCAAAGCATAAACAATGATGAGGGATAATTAAACCCACACAAATATTAAATTGCCCTTACAAAGAGTTGCAATTTTGCCACCGTTCAAGCTTTAGCTTCGCAGGGCGATGAAATGGCATTATGCTATGCCTTATTGTCGACATAAACTGTTAACCTGCTCATAGTGTCTTCACTACTTCGCGGCAGCAAGCCGTATCCCTGCGGTAGCCTCACCTACCGAGATCTTTAGTTTCATTACAGATTACGCTATTGCCTTTAATTTGTCAACCTTTACCGAGCTTGTTTGCGTCAGTTCTGGGATAGCGGTATAAAAAATCCCCAAGCGTCTTGCTTTTTTTAGCCTTATTTTATTTGTCACTAAATTTTTTATTTACAATTATTTTCACGTGCAGTATGCTGTGAGTAGTAGTCTAGTCAAGAGAAAACGGAGGACTTACAAATGTTAACAGTAACGTTAGGTCAAACCGGCATTACGGTGAATAAAAATGGTTTCGGGGCTTTGCCTATTCAAAGAATTACCCGCAGTGAAGCCGTGCAATTGGTACAGCAGGCTTATGCCCAGGGTATTCGTTATTTTGATACCGCTCGTGCTTATTCTGACAGCGAGGAGAAACTGGGCGTTGCCTTGCGGGAAGTGCGGCACGAGGTATTTTTGGCTACAAAAACGGTGGCTAAGACTGGCGCCGAACTGAAAGCTGACTTAGAAATGAGTTTGCGCCAGCTTCAAACTGATTATATTGATGTTTACCAGTTTCATAATCCGGATTTCATTCCCCGCCCCGGTGGTGAAGACGGTTTGTATGACGCAGCTCTTCAAGCTCAAGCAGCAGGTAAAATTCGCTATCTGGGTCTTACTAATCATCGTTGGCACTTAGCGGAAGAAGCCATTGCTAGCCGCTTGTATGCTACGCTTCAATTTCCCTTTTCTTATTTAGCTAGCGCCAAGGAATTTGATTTGGTAGAGGCTTGTGTGGAGGCAGATATGGGCTTTATTGCCATGAAGGGTTTAAGTGGTGGGTTAATTAATAATGCCAAAGCCGCCTACGCTTTTATGGCTCAGTACGATAATGTTTTGCCTATTTGGGGTTTACAACGTACTAGCGAGTTAGAGGAATTTGTCAGCTTCCAAGCGCACCCACCGGTTTTAGATCACGAACTAAGAAAGGTTATTGCCAAGGACCAAGAACAATTGGTAGGTGGTTTCTGCCGCGGGTGCGGTTATTGTCTGCCTTGCCCTGTGGGCATTAATATCCCTTTGGCAGCCCGTATGTCCCTCATGTTACGTCGGGCACCGGTGGCGACATATACGACACCGGAAATTCAGGAAAATATGGCAAAGATTGATGCTTGCCTGCATTGCAATCATTGCAAAGACCATTGCCCTTACGGTCTGGACACACCAGCTTTACTCCGGGCTAATTATGAAGATTTCAAAACCTTTCTCAAATAAAATTGCTGCTGGCATAAATAGCGAAACCGCCGTGGGTGGTTAGACTTAGGTCTAACTGCTCACGGCGGTTTTTTTGTGCTGCAATTTAGGAATGTTGATGATAAAAATTCAAGAAATTACGCGCTACGGCCGACAAAGGTCGGTCTTTAACTACGGAAAGGGTTTTATTGAGGTAGAGCCGCTCGTCTTGAATGACTTTGCAGACTAAATCTTCCGTAAAAGTTTCGCCGGCACCAACCGGCACAATGGCTACGCCCACTTTTTGCCGTGCCCACATTTTAGTTGAGGTTTTGGTGGTATTGATACTCAAAATCTTGGGGTACAGCTGGGAGTCCGAGCACACATTTAGGAACAGCTCGGAACAGCCTCGGGATAGACAAAGCGGTACGTCCTCCAAGGCTTCTAGCGTTACGTCCTCTTGCTGTTGGCTTAGCCAGGGTGAGTCTTTGTGGAACAGAGCACACAGTCGTTCTTGTTTAGTTTGGAGGGTTTCAAAACGTTGTTCCTGGAGTAAGGGCGCATTGGCAATACCTATCTCCGTGACTCCCTCTAATAATTGGCGAGTTTGTTCCAAAATGGGGACTTCGTAGAGTTCATAGTTGACACTGGGATTTTCTAGGCAAAATTTGCTTAGAAAATTTTGAATAAATAAGATGGCCATGGAGGGGGATAAGCTGAGCTTTAGGGTACCGGCAACGCCGTTTTCGCAGGCGGTAATTTCCCGTTGGGTAGTATCTTCCAGGGCACAGAGATATTTAGCCTTATTGTACAAAATAGAACCAGCGGCGGTGACTTCCACACTGCGTGCACCACGGCGTACTAGGAGCAAAGTCGCTCCGTATTTTTTTTGCAAGGCTTTAAGCTGGGCGGTTAAAGCCGGTTGTGCCACGTGCACTCGTTTAGCGGCGGCGGACAGACTGCCACCTTCAACAATGGCGATGAAATTACGATAAAGTTCTAAATCCATAGCGCAAGTACTCCTTTTTGCGGCCGCCTCACGGCCTAAAATAAAAATTAATGATAATACCTATCACGATTTCCTATAACTTAATTATACTACGAACAACGGGGCTTTTGCTACTCGGGGTAAGAACCTAAAAAGTAAGTGCTTTTGTTCGTGAAAAGCCTTTGCGGGGTACTAAAACAAGGAAAAAATGGATTTTTACGCCCCCGATAGTTATCACTATTAACTATATCTTATATAAAATATACGTATTATGCAAATAACTCTCGCCGACCTATAATGAAAATGACAGTAAGGAAAGTTTGGATTTTTAGGGAAAGAAGGGACTGTTGATGCTAGATCAAACAAGATTGCGCAATCCACAATTGTTTGCCAAAATTGTAAGCCCGGAACAAGCCGCCACGTTATTACAAGATGGGATGAACGTGGGAGTCAGCGGCTTTACCCCCTCCGGTTATCCGAAGAAAACCACCATGGCTTTGGCTAAGGCTATTGCTGCCGGTAAAAAATGTCGTGTTAATATTTGGAGCGGTGCTTCTGTAGGGCCAGAGATTGAAGAAGAGCTGGCAGCAGTTGGTGGTATCGGTCAAAGAATGCCTTATTATGCCGCTTCTAATAAAAGCATGAAGGTTGGCATTAATAAAGGCGAAATTGAATACATCGACCAACATTTGAGCCATTTTGCTCAGCAGATTGACTACGGATTTTTTGGTGAGGTGGACGTAGCTATTGTGGAGGTTGCAGCTATTACACCGGAGGGCAATCTGATTTTGGGTACGGGTATAGGCAACACACCGATGCTGGTGAAACACGCCAAGCATATTATCGTGGAAGTAAACACTACCATTCCTCTCTCTATGGAAGGAATGCACGATATTTTCATTTTGGACAAGCCGCCTTTGCGTCGAGAAATACCTCTTTACCATGTATCTGACCGCATTGGTAAAACCTATGTGGAGTGCGGGTTAGACCGCATTGATTGTATTGTGGAGTCGGATATTGTGGATCATGTGCGCAACCTAGCTGCACCGGATGCCGCCAGTGAAAAGATTGCCACTAATCTGATTGAGTTTTTGGAATTTGAACAAAAAGCAGGACGTTTACCAGCAAAAATGTTGCCTTTGCAGTCGGGTGTGGGCAGTATTGCCAATGCAGTACTTTTGGGTTTAGAAAAATCCAAATTTGAAAACCTCGAAATGTATTCGGAAATTTTGCAAGATGCCGTTTTTCGCTTGATTAAGTCCGGCAAAATTGCTTATGCTTCCGGTTGTGCGTTTACGCCGTCACCTGCCGTACGAGCTATGTATGCGGCAGAACCAGAATTATATAAACAAAAGATTATTCTGCGCCCTTTAGACATTAGTAATCATCCGGAGGTCATTAGACGCTTAGGCGTGATTGCCTTAAATACACCTTTGGAATTTGATATTTATGGTCAGGCTAATTCCACCCATACCATGGGTTGCACCATGATGAATGGTATTGGCGGTAGCGGCGACTATATGCGCAATGGCTATTTAAGCATTTTCTCTACCGAATCCATTGCCAAGGAGGGTAAAATCTCTCGGATTGTGCCCATGGTTTCTCACGCTGACCACACCGAGCATGACACGATGGTCTTTATTACAGAGCAGGGCGTCGCCGATATTCGCGGTTTAACGCCACTGAAACGGGCTAAACTCATTATTAATAATTGTGCGCACCCGGATTATCGACCACAGCTCTTAGAGTATCTGCGTTATAGTAGTAGCCACTTTCCCGGGCACGAACCTCAGGATTTAGCCCATGCGTTTGCTATGCAAGAACGTTTTTTGCAAACAGGTAGTATGCAAGTTATAGCATCAGATAATCAGGGAGGTAAGGAAGATGAAAACTGAAGAACTAGAAGCACTACAAACAGGTTTGAGCAAATATGAAGCTAAAGTGGCACAAGCAGTGGCGAAAACCCCTGCCCGCAAAGATTTTAAAGTGAAAGCCCTGTATACACCCTTAGACTGTCAGGAAAGCAATTATTTGGAAAAAGAAGGCTTTCCAGGCTCTTATCCCTTTACCCGTGGCGTGCAACCGACCATGTATCGTGGCCGAGTATGGACGATGCGAGCCTATGCCGGTTTTGCCACAGCGGAAGAAACTAATGCCCGCTATAAATATTTATTAGCCGCCGGTCAAACTGGTTTGTCCGTGGCCATGGATTTACCAACGCAAATAGGTCTAGACTCTGATGCCGAATTATCCCACGGTGAAGTGGGTAAAGTGGGCGTCGCCATTGATTCTTTGGCGGACATGGAACAACTTTTTGCGGGTATCCCCTTGGATCAGGTGAGTACTTCTATGACTATTAATGGGCCGGCAGCGGTGTTACTAGCTATGTATGTAGCCGTAGCCGAAAAACAGGGCGTGGCACCGGCACAACTGAAAGGTACCATTCAAAATGATATCTTAAAAGAGTATATTGCCCGTGGTACCTATATTTTCCCGCCCCGCCCCTCCATGCGTTTAATTACCGATACTTTTGCTTATTGCTCGCAAAATATTCCCAAATGGAATACTATTAGTGTAGGAGCCTATCATATTCGCGAGGCCGGTGCTTCCCCCGTACAGGAAGTCGCCTTTGCTTTTGCCAACGCCATTGCTTATATTGACGCTGCCATTCAAGCCGGGCAAAAGGTGGACGATTTTGCTCCCGGTATTTCTTGGATTTTCACTGCCGGACTCAATTTATTTGAAGAAGTGGCCAAATTTAGAGCGGCACGCCGCTTGTGGGCACGCATTATGAAAGAACGCTACGGTGCTACGGTGCCCAAAGCGCAAATGCTTCGTGTGCACGTGCATACGGCTGGTAGCGTGCTGACTGCACAACAACCGCATAATAACATTGCACGTATTACTTGGCAGGCTCTTGCCGCAGTTTTGGGCGGAGTACAGTCCATGGCAGCCTGTGCGTATGATGAAGCCATTGCCTTGCCGACCGAAGACTCGGCAACGCTAGCTTTGCGGACGCAACAAATGTTAGCTTTTGAAAGTGGTATTACTGATACGATTGACCCCTTGGCCGGTTCCTATTATGTGGAAGCCTTAACGGATAAATTTGAAGCCGAAGCTTATGAATATATTAGCAAAATTGACCAAATGGGCGGCGCAGTAGCAGCCATTGAACAAGGTTATATGCAAGCAGAAATGGCGTCCCATGCCTATGCCTACCAAAGAGATATTGAAACCGGCGTGGTAACAGTGGTAGGCGTCAATAAATACGTAGATAACAAAAAACTGGCGGCACAAGAGGTGTTGACGGCAGACCTGTCCGTGGCTCAGCGGCAAATTGCCAAAGTACGGCAGATGCAAGCACAGCGTGATGAACAGGCTGTAGGTGAGGCGTTGGACGCTCTTCAAAAGGCAGCTAGCGGTAGCGATAATCTGATGCCTTATTTAATTACAGCGGTCAAGACCTACGCTACTTTAGGAGAAATCTGTACTGTTTTGAAAGAGGTTTTTGGCGAATACAGTCAAGCCGGAACCGGTTTTTAAGTTTATTAAAGGAGAAGGTGACCTAGCTCATGTCTACCAAACGATTAGCTCAATTTACTGCTGGTTTGCGTTATGCCGACCTCAGTCCCCAAACAGTGACCAAAACTAAGCAATGTATTTTGGATTGGTTGGGTGTTTGTATTCGTGGTTCCCAGGAAAAACCGATTAAAATTATTCGTGAGTTATTATTAAACGGTGGCGGTAAGAGTGAAGCCAGTGTTTTAGCCGGGCAAGGCGCACGAACGACAGCCTTGCAAGCAGCTTTTTGTAATGGGGCAGCCTCTCATGCTTTGGATTTTGATGATTTGCATAATCCCTCAATTATTCATCTGGCTACGGTGGTAGTGCCACCAGCTTTTGCTCTAGCCGAAGCCGAACACAAAAGTGGGCAAGAGCTTTTAACAGCAGTAGTTGCCGGCTATGAAGTCGGTGCCCGTGTAGGTGAAGCCGTTATTCCCGAATCTTATTTTTATTGGCATACCACAGGTACTGCCGGTACTTTTGGTGCTGGCGCCTCCGCTGCCAGTATTTTGGGGCTAGATGCCGACCAAACCACCCAGTGTTTAGGCAGTGCTGGTACGCAAGCCGCCGGGTTGTGGGAATTTTTGAAAGAGGGAGCCATGAGTAAGACACTTCATGCTGGCAAAAGTTCTTACGCTGGAGTGCTGTCCGCCTGTTTAGCACGGGCTGGTTTTACCGGAGCAACAGAAATTTTAGAAGGCGAAAAAGGTTTTTGTCGTGCGATGGCGCCGACTCCACATTTAGAGAAGTTGACGGCTGGGCTGGACGGTAAACATTTTAAGATTGACGATAATTCCTTTAAGCCCTATGCTTGTTGTAAACATTCCCATGCGGCTTTGTATGCTCTAGCGGTTTTGCGTCAACGCGAACATTTGCAGGTAGCGGACGTAGCCGCCATTGAACTGCACGTTAATGCGATTACAAACTTTTTGATTAATAATGCGGCCCCGGAAAATCCCTATGGTTGCAAATTTAGCATTCAATATTGCGTAGCCGCCATGTTAAAATACGGCAAAATGGGTGTGGACGAGTTTCAACCGGCTGTGATTGGTGACGAACAGGTGCGTGAGCTTATGCAGAAAATCACCGTCATCGAGGACCCCGCACTTGAAGCAGTGCATACCGCCGATCCGTCCAAATTGGCCTCTTTGGTAGTTGTACATTGTGTTGATGGCCGCCTCCTGTCCCTACAGGTGGATTATCCCAAAGGCGATCCCCAAAATCCCATGACCTGGGACGAAAGTGTCGCCAAGTTTATGAGTCTGGCTACCGGAGTTTATGGTGAAGCTAAAGCCCAGAAGCTGTGTCACTTGGTGGCGACCTTAGAAGAATTCCCGGATTTTGCAACAGCCTTAGCCAGTTGTTTAGAGTGAAAACATTAAAATAAAAAGTTGGAAGGTGGCTAACTTGTTCCTAACTACCCCCGCAAGTATTAAGCAAGAAATTATTGCTATTTATGCCCAGAATGCTTTTATGCACTTGGTGGGTATTCAAATTGAAAAATTAGCCTGTGGTCAGGTGGAATTGGGTTTAGACGTAGTGGCCGGCAAACATACCAACCTTAACGACAGTATTCACGGCGGTGTACTCGCCACCATGGCAGATAATGCGCTCGGTATAGTGTGCGCTACCGTGGGAAAACGCGTGGTTACGGTTTCCATGCAATTAGCCTTTATCAAAGGCATCAAACCAGGGGAACACGCTACGGCGAAGGGCACTATTATTAGTAACGATGGCAAGACCATGGTGGTGCAGGTAGGCATTTATCATGGAGAGCAACTGCTCCTAGATAGTATGTCCACCATGATGGTGATTAATGATTTTTCGGCAATTCCTCCACAGTGGTAAGCACTTTCCTAGATAAAAAG
>JAVXCQ010000024.1:0-23632 GCA_036659415.1 Acidaminococcaceae bacterium | reverse complement strand
CTCGCGACCCCCTCCTTGGCAAGGAGGTGCTCTACCGCTGAGCTATTTCCGCATAACGATGGTGCCTCAGGACAGAATCGAACTGTCGACACACGGATTTTCAGTCCGTTGCTCTACCGACTGAGCTACCGAGGCATATTGGCGACCTGGATCGGACTCGAACCGACGACCTCCGCCGTGACAGGGCGGCATTCTAACCAACTAAACTACCAGGCCTTTAATCGCATAGGTGTATTATATGGTAAAATGATAATCATGTCAAGTTCTTAGCACTTTTTTCTTTTAAATTTCGTGGTCAGCGGCACTAATCGCAGTCAAAGTAGGCGCAAGCTCGGTTTTGAGCTTGCCCTCTAGCTCCTGCAAATTCTGGCAATCAAAGGTGTGGGAGCTTTTAAAAACGCCACCGATTTTTATTTCGGCAAACAATTCGTTGCGCAAACAGTTATAAAGGAAAACCAATTGGTCACCACGAGCAAAGTTGCTATAATCAAGAAAAATCACAGAGCCATTAATATAGTTCATTGCCGCTGCCGGTTTAATATATAATTCAAAATCGCCAAGACGCTGAGGGAGGCTATTACCATATTCCCACGTAAGAATACCTTTGTCATCTACCATATAGCCTAGCTGGCGCACGTGGTAATCCGCCATTTCTTCTATAATACCGGCGAGATGACCAGCTACTTCTTTTTCAAACTGTGCTCTGTCTTTAAAAATAAAACGAATATCCCGATACTCGTTTAGTCCCATCTTGCGGCGCAAAAGATAATCAAAGGTTTCTGTGGTATAAATAATGTCAACACGGGCACGCAAGCTTTCGTTGATATAAGCACAAATAAACAAGAGTTGCCCCTGCTGCTTAAGCATAATGTTTTTGGTGAAACCGTGCAAAGTCGCTGGCAGTTCGTGAATAAATTCCCAAGCTGCGGCCTCTGCTACGATTGTTTCCACGGTTGGATAACCCATAGCGTTGCCTCCCTTTTGTTGTAATAGCTTTATTATAATACATCGCTCGGTAAAGTCCAAACCGGAGTCCCGAGGACTAAAACGGCATAAAAAAACGAGTTTCGAAAAATCGAAACTCGTTTGGTGGTTACTGGCAGGGGTAGTAGGATTTGAACCCACATCTACGGTTTTGGAGACCGCTGCTCTACCATTGAACTATACCCCTAAACAATCTATCTACAAGCGTGGACAACAATTGGAGCGGAAAACGAGATTCGAACTCGCGACCCCCTCCTTGGCAAGGAGGTGCTCTACCGCTGAGCTATTTCCGCATATTGGCGACCTGGATCGGACTCGAACCGACGACCTCCGCCGTGACAGGGCGGCATTCTAACCAACTAAACTACCAGGCCAAATGTCTAACTGTCTGACAGATATATATGTTACCATAACTTTATCTTTCACGCAAGTAGCAGTCCGTACTTTTTTATCTATTAAAAAAACAGGATTTTTGTAACTTTTGTCGTATTGGTATATATGTCAAATTAATCTAAGGAGTGGTTTTATGCCAGTAACACCTAATTGGCTGGACGGTGACCAATATTTACTCAGCCAAGCGCCGATGCTTGCACCTCTAATCAGCAAATATTCACCTTGTACCCTCTCGCCGGAAAAAGAAGACCGCTATTTTGAAATTCTCGTGCGTGGTCTGATTTCTCAACAACTTCCACCGGCAGTCGTGGACGAAATTTTTAATAAACTAGAACAACTCCTAGGAACTATTACGCCTAGTGCTATGAGTACTGCTCCGGAAGCAGTGCTGGCCGCCATTGGTTTGGTACCGCAAAAAATATCCTACCTCAAGGGTTTAGCCCAACAGGTCTTAGACAAAAAAATTACTTTAACTGCCTTTGCTACCATGACCGATAATGAAATTTCTAAGCAACTATTGGAAGTTAAGGGTTTAGGTCAATGGACTGTAGAAATGTTTTTACTCTTGGCGCTATGTCGCACTGATGTGGTGCCTTCTGCCGACCACGTTTTTAAAAAAGCTTTGCAAAACTTATTGCAACTACCCGATCTCCCCAAGCGGGGACAAATTAACAAGTTGACAGCAACTTGGCGGCCGTGGCGTTCTTTGGCTGTCTGGTATCTGTGGCAAGCAGCGGCGGAATTAAATACAACCCTCAATAAAAAATCTCCTCAACAGCAATAACTGTTGGGGAGATTTTTTTACCTAAAATAATTTTCGATTTATTTACCGGTGCGACCGCGTTTGGTAAATTCTTTGCCTGCGGCACACAAGGGGCAACTGGCAGCTGGAAAAGTTTCCACGTTTAAATGCAAAAGGGCTTCTGTCCGCAGACCAAAGTCTACCTTGCCGCCACTTCTATCTACCAATAAGCCAATGCCAATAGGAATACCGCCTTGTTCTTTAACCGCTGCCACTACTTCAAACACACTACCGCCAGTAGTAACGATATCTTCAACAATTAGCACTCTCGTGCCGGGTTCAATATGAAAGCCACGTTTAAAAACCATTTTGCCAGCTTCACGTTCGGTAAAGATGGCTCGTGTGCCTAGGTTTTTACCTACTTCATGCGCCAGCAAAATACCGCCGGTCATGGGGCCAACTACTAATTCTACTCGGTCGTTAATATATCGAGAAGCTAATTCTTTACAGAGTTGTTCGGTATATTGGGGGTGTTGCAAAACATTAAATTTTTCCACATACATGGGGCTATGTAACCCGGAGGTCAAAAGAAAATGGCCGTGCAAGATTGCTTGGGTTTCTTCTAGTAGTTGCATTACTTCTTGTTCTGTCATCTTAAACTCCTCTAATTTCTGCCACAATTGCCTGCGCTGCGGCTTGTTTATCGTCTGCTTGGGTAATCGGTCTGCCCACTACAATATGGCTAGCACCACTGGCAAAAGCTCCTGCTGGCGTGGCAATACGACTTTGGTCGTTTAGGGCAGCCCCTGCCGGACGTACTCCCGGGGTTACAATCAAAAACTCCGGTCCGCAAGCTTGTCTGATAGCGGCAGCTTCCTGAGGGGAAGCGACTACTCCGTCCAGCCCGGATTTTTGGGCTAATTGGGCTAAAGTGACCACTTGCTGGGCAATAGTCTGACTATAATGCAAATCTTGCCACTGGTCATTATCCATACTAGTTAGTACGGTTACTGCAATTAATTTGGGTGCTACACGTCCCAGCCGAGCTGCTTCTGCTTTGACCGCTTGTGCTGCTGCCGCTAGCATTTTGCCGCCGCCTACAGCGTGAACATTCATCATATCAGCCCCCAGCGCCGTTAAAACCGTTAAGCTTTTGGCTACGGTATTGGGGATATCCTGTAATTTTAAATCGAGAAAAACCTGTTTTCCCTGTGCTTTTAAAAAGGCTAGCATGGGGGCACCGGCGGCATAATACAGCTCCATGCCGACTTTGTAATAGCTAACGCTAGCACCTAGTTCCCTGACAGTTTTTTCAGCTTCTGCCTGGGTGGAAAAATCCAGTGCTACTATTAAACGTTCATCACTTTGCATCTACTCACCTCTTATTTAAACTGCCGGGCAAGGCCAAGCCAATTATTTCGCTGAGCTTATCGAAGCCTTGACGGTCTAGATAGTCTAGCAGTCCTTGCGCCAGTGTTTGAGCCAACCGTGGATCACGGAAATTCGCCGTGCCCACAGCCACGGCACTGGCTCCAGCCAGTAAAAACTCAATAGCGTCTTCGGCGCACATAATGCCACCCATACCGATAATTGGTACGTGCACCCGTTGTGCTACCTGATACACCATGCGCACCGCTACTGGGCGAATGGCAGGCCCTGACAAGCCGCCAACCACGTTGCCCAGCACTGGTTGTTTACGGTTAATATCGATTTTCATGCCCACCAAGGTATTAATTAGGGAGATAACATCTGTGCCTGCCGCTTCTACAGCTAGCGCCATTTCCACAATATCTGTAACATTGGGGGACAATTTGGTGATGACAACTTTGTTGGTGTTGGCTTTCACCGCACGTACCACTTCTGCGGCACTGGCGGGACAAGTGCCAAAAGCCATGCCACCTTGTTTCACATTCGGACAAGAAATATTGATTTCAAGCGCCGCTATCCCAGGCACATCTAGCTTTTTAGCTAAAATGCCGTATTCTTCCGGTGTGGTACCGGCAATGTTGACAATAACTGGTACTGCCAGCTTTCTTAACTCCGGTAAAGTTTGCGTTAAAAAATACTCAACTCCAGGATTTTCCAAGCCTACACAATTAAGCATACCGGCCGGGGTTTCCACCGCCCGCTGCCCCTTATTACCGGCACGTGGAAGCAGTGTCGTGCCTTTGACGGTCACAGCGCCTACTTTTTCCAAATCTAAAAAATCCTGAAACTCCAAACCAAAGCCAAAGGTACCAGAAGCAGTGGTAATCGGCGTTTGCATTTTGAGTCCCGCCAAATCCACCGCTAAACGATTACCATAAAGATTTGTTACCATTCTGTTACCTCCTGCGCCCAAAAAACCGGACCATCAGTACAGACTTTCAGGCGTTTATGCACACCGCCGCAAGAACAAGACAGGCAAGCGCCTACACCGCAAGCCATATATTTTTCCAAAGATACCTGGCAGGGCACACCCTGTGCTTGGGCTACCTGTGCTACAGCCTTCATCATCGGCTCCGGTCCGCACACATAGACGCAGTCATAATGTCCCTGCTGCAAAAGCTCTGGTAATAGAGCAAGGACGGTGCCTTTAGTTCCTTGACTACCGTCATCGGTGGTAATATGCAGAGCCTCACAAAGGTCTGTATAGATTTCCGTCCAAAACAATTCTTTGTCCGTGCGGCCACCCATTAATACTTCGACTGGTTGTGGGCAAAAGCTTTGTGCTAAATAAACCAGTGGTGCTAAGCCCAAACCGCCGCCAATCAGTAGCGGTCTTTGCGCCGTAAGGTCAAATCCGTGTCCCAAGGGACCGATAATACTGAGCACATCGCCGCTACAAGCATTCGCCAACAGTTGGGTAGCTTCACCCAAAATTCGATAAATCATGGTGATAACGCCAGTTTGGACGTTAACGCCGGCAATACCCAGAGGTCTGCGCAAGAGTGGAGCCATCTGGGAACTGACGCAGACATTCACGAACTGGCCGGGCTGTGCTTGTGCGGCAATCTCCGGAGCGTAGACGTCAATCAACTTCACATCTGTCGATAATATTTTTTGTCCAATTACTTTGGCCTCGACGATTGTTTTTGACAAGCTTATCCCTCCCACGCTAAATCTTGCAGTGCAATAATACTAACCATTCTCCGACGACGCATAGCGCTCATCACTTGTTGCAGTTCCCGTGCTGTATCCATGGACGTCAGACAAGGAATAGCGTGTTCTACCGTAGAACGTCTAATTCTAAAACCATCACGAGCCACGTCCCGTCCGTGAGTAAGGGTATTAATAACCATGGCAATTTTGCCTTCTTTAATGTCGTCTAAGAGGTTCGGTGAACCTTCGCTGACTTTAGTAGCTACCGTAACGGGAATACCTTGGTCTTGCAGGAATTTAGCAGTACCGCCGGTCGCCACAATTTCGTAGCCCAAATCAGCAAAACCGCTAGCAATTTCCGCAGCTTCGGGTTTATCCATGTCGGCTACCGTAATTAAAATCGCACCTTCTGCCGGTACATTAATTCCGGACGCAATACAGGCTTTGTACAAAGCGCGGGAATATTGATAGTCAATACACATAACTTCGCCTGTGGACTTCATTTCAGGTCCGAGGGTAATATCGACGTCAGTCATTTTATTAAAGGAAAAAACCGGTGCTTTAACCGCATAGTAATCAGGGAAGAAGCCTAGGCCAGGCTTAAAGCCCTGCTCACGAATACTGTGCCCCATAGCCGCTTTCGTTGCTACGTTCACCATTGGGATATTGGTTACTTTGGAGAGGAACGGTACTGTCCGGCTGGAACGAGGGTTTACCTCAATAACATACACCGCATTATCGCGCACGATATACTGAATGTTAATCATGCCGTGGACTTCCAGACCCAAAGCTAATTTGTTGGTATAAGTAATAATGGTTTTAATCACATTTTCACTTAAACTGCGCGGCGGATAAACGGCAATACTGTCGCCGGAATGAACGCCTGCCCGTTCAATATGTTCCATAATGCCCGGAATTAAAACGTCAGTGCCATCACAAATGGCATCTACTTCCACTTCTGTGCCTTGTAGATAGTGATCTACCAACACCGGATGTTCGTGAGAAGCTTTCACGGCGTTAGTCATATAATATTTCAGTTCTTCTTCGGCATAAACAATTTCCATGGCACGACCGCCCAAAACATAGGAAGGACGAACCATGACTGGATAGCCCACGTCGTTAGCTGCCTTAATAGCTCCGGTGGTATCAAAAACCGTATGCCCTTGAGGGCGAGGGATATTGACCTCGGTTAGCAGCTCATCAAAACGCTCTCTGTCCTCTGCACGGTCAATGCTATCCACGCTAGAGCCGAGAATTTGCACTCCACACTCATGGAGAGGTCCGGCCAAATTAATGGCTGTTTGTCCACCAAATTGGACAATAACGCCTTCTGGCTGCTCTTTATCAATAACGTTAAGCACGTCTTCCAAGGTTAAAGGTTCAAAGTACAAGCGATCAGACGTATCAAAGTCCGTACTGACAGTTTCCGGATTGTTATTAATGATAATTGTTTCGTAGCCCAATTCTTTGAGTGCCCACACCGAATGAACGGAGCAGTAGTCAAACTCTACGCCTTGACCAATTCTAATCGGCCCTGAGCCCAAAACAATAACTTTTTTCTTATCGGACACTAACACTTCGTCTTCGGTAGCATAGGTCGAATAATAATAAGGTGTTTCGGCTTCAAACTCAGCAGCACAGGTGTCAACCATTTTGTAAGTAGGGATAATCTGCCAAGCTTTGCGCAATGCCCGTACTTCCAAGCCTGTTTTGCCTACGTATTCGCCAATGGTGACATCGGCAAAGCCCATTTTTTTGGCACGGCGTAGCAAGTCAGCGTCTAACGGCTGAGTTTTGAGCACACTTTCCAGGTCAACAATATTATGAATTTTGCGCAGGAAGAAACGATCGATTTTGGTGATTTGGTGCACGTCTTCCAAGGTTATTTGGCGACGGAAAGCTTCTGCCAGCACAAAAAATCTTTCGTCGTTCACGTCTTTAAGCTTAGCAAAGATTTCTTCATCCGTGTAGACCTTAAGTTCAGGCATTTCCAGATGAATAAGTCCTATTTCCAAGGAACGAACAGCCTTAAGCAGTGCCGCTTCCATATTGCGTTCAATGGACATGACTTCGCCGGTAGCCTTCATTTGCGTGCCCAGCGTCCGGTCAGCATGAACGAATTTATCAAAAGGCCAACGCGGTATTTTGAGCACCACATAGTCTAGGGACGGTTCAAAACAAGCCGTGGTTTTTTTAGTAACGGCATTTTGGATTTCATCTAGGGTATAACCAATGGCGATTTTACTGGCCACTTTGGCAATGGGATAACCGGTAGCTTTGGAAGCAAGGGCCGAAGATCTGCTGACACGGGGATTAACCTCGATCACGATGTATTTCTCCGAGTCCGGATCCAGTGCGTATTGCACGTTACAGCCACCTTCTACACCCAATTCACGAACAATATCAATCGCTGCTGTCCGAAGCATTTGGATTTCCCGGTCATTTAGCGTTTGACAAGGAGCCACGACAATACTGTCCCCTGTATGCACGCCTACCGGGTCTAGGTTTTCCATATTGCAAACTGTAATGCAATTGTCAGCCGCATCTCGAATTACTTCGTATTCGATTTCTTTCCAGCCGGCTACGCTGCGTTCAATGAGGGCTTGACCAATCATGCTATATTTGAGGCCTTTGTTGGTAATTTCATCTAGTTCATCAGCATTATTGGCAATGCCGCCACCGGTACCGCCCAAAGTATAAGCCGGGCGAACAATCAGAGGAAAGCCCACTTGTCTTGCAAATTGTTGTGCGGCCAGTACCGATTCTACAATGGCACTTTCCGGAATGGGCTGGTTGAGTTTTTGCATAGTTTCTTTAAACAGCTCACGATCCTCGGCTTTTTTGATACTGCTAATTTGTGTACCCAAAAGTTCTACGTGGTTAGCTGCTAAAATGCCTTGTTCATATAGGTCGATAGCTAGGTTAAGGCCGATTTGCCCACCTAAAGTGGCTAACAGAGCGTCCGGACGTTCCCGTTTGATAACACTCTCCAAAAACTCCACATTAATCGGCTCAATATACACCCGGTCAGCAATATTAACATCGGTCATAATGGTAGCAGGATTACTATTGACCAAAACAACTTCTAAACCTTCTTCTTTTAAAGAACGGCAAGCTTGGGTGCCGGCGTAATCAAACTCGGCAGCCTGTCCAATGATAATTGGCCCAGAGCCAATAACCAGCACTTTTTTGATATTAGTTTTTTTCGGCATCTCAGTGGCCTCCCATCATCTTAACAAAACGCTCAAATAAATATTCATGACCGGAGGGTCCCGGGGAAGCTTCGGGGTGGTACTGCACGGTAAAAGTAGGGTGGTTTAAATATTGCAGTCCTTCAATCGTGCCATCATTAAGGGATACATTGGTAATCTTCACAGGTAGTTCCTTGATGGACGCTGCATTGACCACAAACCCGTGATTTTGCGAAGAAATAACAACCTTGTCGACAGTTAAATCTTTCACCGGGTGGTTAATACCTCGATGGCCAAAAGGCAATTTTTCGGTTTTAGCACCGTTAGCCAGTGCCATAACTTGGTGTCCCATACAAATACCAAAGATTGGTTTTTTGCCGATTAATTTTTGCACATTAGCAATTTCTACTTGCAAATCTTGTGGGTCGCCGGGACCATTGGAAAGAAAAATGCCATCAGGATTAGCCGCTAAAACAACCTCCGCTGGTGTTTCTGCCGGAAAAACAGTAACACGGCAGTCAAATAAAAGCAGGGAGTTTAAAATATGTTCTTTAATGCCATAGTCCAGCACTGCTACATGGTACTTACCTTCACCTTTTTGGTAAATGGTAGGTGTCGTTACTTGCGCTACTTGGTTGTGGACTTCTGGTGTTGCTAGTAGTTGCTCCACTTCTTGCTGGGGCATATCATAAGGCACAATAACGCCGCGCAGGGTTCCAAACTGACGAATTTTGCGGGTAAGCGCCCGTGTATCGACACCCGTTAAAACAGGAATATTGTGTCTAACTAAAAAAGCTGGCAAACTTTCCTCACTCCGCCAATTGCTAGGTTCCTCGCACATTTCACTAACAACAAAACCTTGGTACCAGCATTTACCCGATTGATTAAAAAGGGGGTTGCAGCCATAATTACCGACTAAGGGATAGGTCATTACTACAATTTGGTCACAAAACGAAGGGTCAGTCAGTGTTTCTTGGTAGCCGCTCATGCCCGTGGTAAAAACGACTTCACCCACTGCCTTGCGCTGCCCGTACAAATCGCCTTCATAGACGCTGCCGTCTTTAAATACTAACTTGCCTTTTATCTTTTGCATACTACACCATCTCTCATCACGAATTTACCTGCTACCATGGTAGCCACCGCTTGACCTTGGCACTTTTTCCCTTCATAGGGGGTGAATTTACCGCGTGTATAAAAATTCATACTATTCACGGTCCATTTCTTATCAAGGTCTATTATAGTTACGTCCGCAGGTTTGCCTACTTTTAAACTTCCAGCATTTAGTGCAAAAATATTCGCTGGTTCTGTACTCATTTTACCAATAATTTCATTAATTGTGAAGAGGTTCGTATGATAAAGTTCGGTTAAAATTACACCTAGTGAGGTTTCTAAACCACAAAAGCCACAGGGAGCATAGCGGAATTCTACATCTTTTTCTTCGGGGGCATGAGGGGCATGGTCGGTTACAATGGCATCTACAGTGCCGTCTTTGAGCCCGGCGCGCATACCTTCTACATGGTCACGAGAGCGTAAAGGTGGTGACACTCTAGTCGCCGTGCTGTAGGTAGCACAAGCTTCATCGGTAAGGGTTAAATGGTGCACGGTGGCCTCACAGGTAACGTTGACACCGCGTTTTTTAGCTGCGCGAATTAAGTCTACTGCGCCTTTACTGGCAACGTGTGCTATATGTACGTGCGTTCCTGTATATTCTGCAATCAGTAAATCCCTGGCTACCGCAACATCTTCTGCGATAGCAGGAATGCCTGGTACACCAATTCGAGCCGAAACTGCGCCTTCGTGCATATAGCCGTCCGCTCCCAATTCCGGGTCAATGGCGTGAGAAATTAAAACTTTATCGAAAGCTGAAATGTATTTGGCCGCCAAGGTGAAAAGACGCGTGCTTTTCACAAAATGCCCATCATCAGAAAAAGCCATGGCTCCTTTTTCACTCATATCGCCCATTTCGGCTAGTTCTTTACCTTCTTGACCTTTGGTAATAGCGCCCACTACTTCTACGTGCACATAGCCTTCGCGAGCCGCTCTGTCTTTAACCCCAGAAACAATAATGGAGTTATCAATAACCGGTTTGGTATTCGGCATACAAGCAATGGTGGTTACGCCGCCGGCAGCCGCCGCTTGCGTTCCGGAGATAATATCTTCTTTGGCTTCTAAACCAGGTTCACGCAAATGGGTGTGAATATCGACCAGTCCCGGTGCTACTACTAGTCCCGTAGCATCAAAAACTTCGTCTGCTTGATTTGGTAACGAAGCTGCCATAGCTACTACTACGCCATCTTCTACCAGCAAATCCAGCACTGCATCAATATTTTGACTTGGATCGATAATACGACCGTTTTTAATCAATGTTTTCAATTTGCTTACCTCCAGTCAAAGTCAAGAATAAAAGCGCCATCCGCACGGCAACACCGTTTTGGACTTCGTCACGAATAGCGGCGTTGTCACAATAGCCAACTTCCCAAGAAATCTCCAGCCCTCTGTTCATCGGCCCTGGGTGCAGTACCGTTACGTCCGCTTTAGCCAATTTAAGCTTTTGTTCATTAATACCAAAGATGCGGGCATATTCCCGTGGGGTTGGGAACAGACCATTCTTTTGTCGTTCCAACTGAATACGCAAAATGTCTACCACGTCCGCCCCCTCCAGCGCTTCTTCCACGCGTTTGTGCACGGTTACCCCCAGTTGTTCTATTTCGTATGGCATAAGCGTCATCGGTCCTGCTACATGAACCTCGGCACCGAGCTTTGTCCAAGCCGCAATATTGGTTCTGGCTACCCTGCTGTAGAGTACGTCGCCGATAATTGCCATTTTAAGGCCTTTAAACTGCTTGCCTTGCTCTCTAATCGTAAACATATCCAGCAGTCCTTGTGATGGGTGAGCATGAGCACCGTCACCGGCATTAATAATTACCGGGGTGGCAATATTGGCGGCATAGGCAGCGGCACCTTCAATTGGATGCCGCATAACAATGGCGTCACAAGCCATAGCCTGCACGGTCAAAATGGTATCACGCAAACATTCGCCTTTGGTAACGCTGGAACTGGCAGTAGTAATGTTAACCACGTCCGCACCTAAATATTTACCCGCTAGTTCAAAAGAAGTTCTTGTTCTGGTACTGGCTTCATAAAACAGGTTAATAATAGATTTACCACGTAAAGATGGTACTTTTTTAATATCCCTTTTCATGATTTTCTTCATTTCCGCCGCTGTCTGCATAACCAGCTCATACTCTTCTACGCTCATCGAGGCCAGATCCAAAATATCTTTCCCGGAAAGTGATACCTTTGACTTTGCCATTTTCCTACCTCCATTAATGATTATTATAAAAAAAATATACACCTATTGCGAAAAGCAATAGGTGTAGTTATAGCAAGTCTAAAATTGCGCTTGTTACAACACTCTTGCTGATTTCGCTGAACCACTTAAAGATGTGTTATATAACAAAATAGAGCCTTCTCGTCCTTTAGTAGACAAGAAGGCTTTTAATCATTCTTAATAAAGACCTTACTTAGTCTCACAGGACTAGCTTAAAGGTGATATTCTGTTTTAAATATTTTAGCATTAGGTGTCTTGAAAGTCAATGTTTTTGCACGTTTATTTCGCGCAGAAATGCTTGGTTAAAATCGTCATGAGAGCCACCGTTTTGCTAAGGCAGGCTTCATTAAAATCAAAACAAGCATTGTGGTGACCGGCCTTTAATTCAGAACCGAACATCATGTAAATAGCTTTGCCGCCTTGTTGCTGTACCCGCTCCATGAAATAAGAACAGTCCTCACTAGCACCAAAATCTACTTGCGCCACCACGTTTTTATATTGCTTAGACGCCACTGCCAGTTGGTAAATCTCGGCTCCCATGTCTGCGTCCAAAGAACAAGAAGGTGCACCGCCTACTTCTTCAATCTTCACTTCCACATTATACAAGGTTGCCGCCGCTTGGAGCATGCGCTTGGCTTCCGTTACCATAAACTCATTAATAGCGGTATTAGCACCGCGAGTTTCCAGCTTGACCACAGCACGATCCGGCAAAACATTACGCCCGCTGCCGGCACTGAGTACACCGACATTAATCCGCGAAGCGCCCTGGCCGTGACGAGAAATGGAATGTAGAGAAATACTGGCTTGTGCTGCTGCCAACAGAGCATTGCGCCCTTCTTCTGGTGCTGCCCCGGCATGACTGGAAACGCCGGTAAAATGTGCGTCCAGTTTCGTTGTCGCTAGAAAAGCACCTGTCATACAGGCTAGCATTTCATCTTGATTGGCCATAAAGCCGATGTGTCCAGAAAAGAAGTAATCAACGTCATCGACGATGCCACTGGCTACCATGGCTTTGGCGCCACGCACACCTTCTTCGCCCGGTTGAAAAATAATTTTGACCGTGCCACACATTTCGGACCGATGCTCTTTAATCATTTTCGCCGTGGCTAAGCCTACAGTAACGTGCCCGTCATGTCCACAAGCGTGCATTAAGCCTTCATGCAGTGAGCGAAAGTCTGCCGCCACCGGTCTGTGACTAGGTGCTTGCGACTCGTCTACTTCATTGGAATCCATATCAAAACGCATGGCTACTACACGCCCCGGCTTGGTAAAGTGCATAACGCCCACTACCCCGGTTTTACCACCACGCATTTTGTCCAGCCACTTGGGATTAGCCCCTTCATTTAAAGCTCTTTCATAGCAAGCGTCCAGTTGGGCAGCTTCCGGTACACCCATCATCTCCGCTTCCACAATGACTTCCGCACCGCAAAGTACTTCATAACCCAAGGCTTCCAATTCATCAGCTACCATGGCCGCAGTTCTAAATTCCGTCCATGCTGCTTCCGGGTGTCGGTGCAAATCTCGCCGTCTGGCTATGAGTTCTGCCTCCATTGCCGCCGCTTCTTGCCAAATTTTATCCATGTTAAATCCCCTCCGACTTTATCTAAATAATACCAATTGATTACTATCCAGGGGCAAATAAACACCCTCTGTTGCTGTTTTTGTATTTTTTTGCGTAATCCACTTACCGCAGGCAGGACAACTCATCATCACCGAAGGCAAGGCCCAAGCTAAATGCCTGCCACATTTGGGGCAAACAAATTCTATTTGCAACTTAGCAGCAGCTCGTGCTTTTTTTGTGCTCATCTCATCGCACCCTTCTAGGATTAATCTATACACATTATACAACAAAATCCCCACCCAACAGAAGAAAAATGTTTAATGGACAAATTAAGTTATTTGTTCTATTCTTATAGATGTAGACTAAACAAAGTGAGGTATGTGACTATGAGTCAACTAAGTGAGGATTTTGAAAAACTAGGTTTTTGGGAATCAGAAACTGAAGAAGAAAATATTGTCGTTTTCGGTATGGATTTTCCTACTGATGAATCTTTTATCGTCATTACTGACGATGCCGGGAAAACCCCCGAAACTACTAAAACACATTTGGTAGTCGCTTGTTACAGCGATGATGACTGTTTTATCTGGGGTAAAGAAGTGCAAAACTGGTTTGCCTTGGACAAATTAATCGCCGAATTTCCGGCCGGCACCCCTGAGCTCTTGGAAGCGCTCAAAAACTACGTTCTACCTAAAAAATAAAGCCGAAAACAAAAGCCGTCGACGCAAGCTTGCGTCGACGGCTTTATTAATTGTACTACTAGAAGCGTGCACCACTGCAAGCTCTAGCTGTGCTTACTTTAGAGCAGAGCAAAGGTCACATTAACATTGGCAGTTACTTTGAGATTGCCCGGCATCAAATGCGTAGCACTACTGCCTGCTTCCATGAACATAGCTTTATCCATCCGGCTATTGCTATAATTGAACCCACTCACATTACCAATGGTGGCGTGGAGCATTTTCCCCAGCTCTCTTTCCCCGGCTTTGGCCACAACCCACGCCTTAGCTCTAGCATTAGCCACTGCCAACATTAACAATTCTTGCTCTGCTAAACCGCTATCTTGCACCGTAAAGGTGACGTTATTGAAATTATTGGCACCCACCGCAAACATTTTATCGATAATCGTACCTAGCTTCGTCAAGTCCGTAACCCTAATGATGAAACTATGGTTAAGTTCATAACCAGTAATTTTATTTTTACCGCTAGCTGCATAAAGCGGCATTAAATCATAATTTGCGGTTTTGACTTCCTCTGCCAAAATCCCTTGAGCTGCCAGGGCTTGGAGCATTCTTTCCGAAACCACAGCGCCACGCTCACGCACCTGCTGGGCACTATCGCCTTGTGCAAGGACGCCCATATTAATTAAGGCTAGATTGGGCAAAGCTTCCTGGGTGGCAGTACCGTTCACGTCAATGGTTTCTTGCACCGGTTCTGCTGCTAAGGCTATGCCCGTACTCAAAACGACTAAACAAACAACTGTTAAAAATATTTTTACGATTTGCTTCATGAGTAAACCTCCCTCAATTTTATTTGTCCTCATTATAACATTGCGCTACCGTTAGTACTAGCTTGCGGGGGAACTTCCCCTAAAGTTTACAAATTTGTCAAAGCAATTGCAATATCTAAGAAAAGGACTTAAAATAAGAAAGATAAAAATGGTTCAAAGGAGTGTTTCATTTGGAAAGAAAAATTATTCACGTGGACGAACGACCACCACTTTTGCTTAACATCCCCCTTAGTTTACAGCATTTATTTGCCATGTTTGGTGCAACCGTCCTCGTACCTTTTCTCTTTAACGTTAACCCCACTACCTGTTTATTTATGAACGGTCTCGGCACTTTGTTATATATTTTTATAACAAAGGGACAAATCCCCTCTTATTTAGGTTCCAGTTTCGCCTTTATCTCGCCAGTTATGGTCATTCTCGCTACCCATAGCTATGCGGCGGCACAAGGTGGTTTCATCGTTTTTGGCTTACTGTTTATGCTCTTTGCTTTCATTATTAAATTAGTCGGTACCGCTTGGATTGACGTCGTCTTTCCGCCTGCCGCTATGGGCGCTATCGTAGCTATCATCGGGCTGGAGCTAGCACCTACGGCAGCTGGTATGGCAGGGCTTACTGGGGACACCATTGTCATGCAAAATGTCGCCATCTCCATGTTTACCCTAGCCGTCACCGTGGTTGGCAGTGTCGCTTTTCGTGGCTTTTTGGCAATTATTCCCATCTTGTTTGGTGTGGTCAGCGGCTATCTTGTAGCCCTCTTAACCGGCATGGTAGATTTAACTCCTGTTTATAATGCACCTTGGTTTCAAATACCGCAATTTTACAGCCCTGAATTTAATCTAGACGCAATTATGATTATTGCTCCGGCCACTCTCGTTGTTTTAGCCGAGCATATTGGTCACCTCGTTGTTACCGGTAACATCGTTGACCGGGATCTCATCAAAAAACCAGGACTTTCCCGTTCCTTATTTGCTGACGGACTATCCAATGTGGTTTCCGGTTGTTTTGGTGCGACTCCTAATACTACTTACGGCGAAAACATCGGAGTCATGGCCTTAACCAAAGTTTACAGCACTTGGGTCATCGGGGGCGCCGCTGTCTTTGCAATTTGCCTGTCCTTTATCGGCAAACTTTCAGAACTAATTCGTAGCATTCCCGTGCCAGTCATGGGCGGCGTTTGTTGCCTGTTATTCGGTGTTATCGCTGTTTCCGGCATTCGCATTTTGGTCGATCGCCAGGTTGATTACAGCAAATCTGCTAATATGGTCATGACCGCAGTGATTTTGATTATCGGTCTTTCCGGCGCTAAGCTAACCTTTGGCACGGTAACAGTACAAGGCATGGTTTTAGCCACTGTCGTAGCCGTCGTCATGAGCCTGTCCTTCAAACTTTTTGACCAGCTAGGCTTACTCAAAAAAGACTAAGCACTGGCGACAATACTAAAGGCACTTCACATTACACCATGTGAAGTGCCTTTGTTTTGTTAACCAAGGATTTTTTTCAAATCTGCTTCCGGAGTAGAAATTGGCATTAAGTTATAGTTTTGTACCAGTACGTCCAAAACATGAGGAGAAACAAAGGCCGGCAAGGTCGGTCCCAAATAGATATTTTTAATTCCTAGGGCTAGTAGCGTCAATAAAATGCCTACTGCCTTTTGTTCATACCAAGACAATACCAGCGTCAGTGGTAATTCGTTCACCTCACACTCAAAAGCCTTGGCCAGAGCCAGTACTACCTGAATAGCGCCGTAAGCATCATTACATTGCCCCATATCCAAAATACGGGGGAACCCTGCTACCGTGCCTAAATCCAAGTCGTTGAAGCGATATTTGCCGCAAGCTAAAGTCAAGACTAGTGTATCAGGCGGCGTTTGTTTCACAAATTCCGTATAATAATTTCTGCCGACTTTAGCACCGTCACAACCACCCACCAAGAAGAAGTGTTTAATGGTTCCAGCCTTGACCGCAGCCACAAGCTGAGGAGCTGCCGCCAAAATAGCAGCTTGACCAAATCCAGTCGTTACGACCTCGCCACCGTTAATGCCGTGGAAATGCTTTTCTCCCTCATAACCACCCAAGGCCAAAGCACGAGCAATCACCGGAGTAAAATCTTTAGCCTCGCCAATATGTTGCATCTGAGGGTAAGCCACTACTGCTGTAGTAAACACCCGATCGCTATAGGACGCCTGCACCGGCATGATACAGTTAGTGGTGTACAAAATCGGTGCCGGCAAATCAGCGAATTCTCGCTGTTGATTTTGCCAAGCTGTACCAAAATTGCCTTTTAAATGAGGGAATTTATTAAGACCTGGATAGGCGTGACAAGGCAGCATCTCACCATGAGTATAAATATTAATGCCCTTGCCCTCTGTTTGCTCTAGGAGTAGTTGTAAATCCAAGAGGTCGTGCCCTGTTACCACAATAAAAGGTCCAGCCTCTACGGTCATAGTTACTTGTCGTGGCGCAGGTACGCCATAGGTGTGAGTATTAGCTTCTGCTAGAAGTTCCATACATTGAAGATTAGCTTCACCGGTGGCTAGCACCAGCGGCAGTAGCTCCGCCTCGCCTAAGCTCAAATCGCCAATTGCCCGTAAGGCATCACCAAAGAAAGTATTCACTCGTGCATCTTCATAGCCCAAAGCCTGAGCGTGATAGGCATACGCGGCAATACCTTTTAGGCCAAAAAGAATTAGTGCTTTTAAAGAACGGATATCTTCCTGAGCCTGCCAGACTAAATTCATATCAAAAACACTGTCCGTACCTGTAGCCTGCTTTAAAACTAGTTTTGCCTGAGCTATTTGTGCTTCCAGTGCCTCTGCTTCAAAATTAACATTCGTAATTGTGGTGAAAAGACCCGCACGAAAAAGTTGAAGCAGCTCTTCATTACTGGCACCTTTAGTCTGACTCTGGGCTAAACTAACCAGTACCCCGGTTAAAACATCTTGCAAATTGGCAATGGGCGGCTTTTTACCACAAACCCCACTAATTGTACAACCGCTACCTGCTGCTGTCTGTTCACATTGAAAACAAAACATCTTTTCCATTGTTCTAACCTCCTTTAATCTTCTATTACTTGTCCTGCTAAAGACAGTATTTTGTATTGCCACGGTATTACTTTGCCACAATTAGCCAGAGCCTTTTGCGTCGCGGTAACTAAGCCGGCACAACAAGGAACTTCCATTTTCACGATGGTCACACTTTTAATATTGTTATTTTGTAAAATCGCCGTTAATTTGTCGCTATAGTCTACCCCGTCTAGTTTGGGACAACCAATCAAAGTAACGCGTCCCTGCATAAAATCACGATGAAAATTACCGTAAGCATAGGCGGCACAATCGGCAGCCAAAAGTAAATGTGCTCCTGCAAAATAGGGTGCTTGTAGCGGTGCTAACTGTATTTGTACCGGCCATTGTGCTAAACAGCTACTACTGTCCTCCAGGGGCGTCGTTACCGCTGGCGATGTTGTGTGCAAAAAACGGGCGGCTTGTCCCGGGCAAGTGGTACTGGTCGCTGTCTGTTTGTGCAAATTGGCCTGCACCTCCGCTTCGTTAAAAGCAAGCGCTTCCCGCTCTTCAAAGCTAATAGCCTGCATGGGGCAAACCGGCAAACAGTTGCCCAGTCCGTCACAATAATCATCACGCAAAAGGGTAGCTTTACCCTCAACCAAGCCAATTGCACCCTCTTGGCAAGCCCCTACACAAATTCCGCAACCGTTGCACAGCTGGGCATCTATTTTAATTACTTTTCTTAGCATCTTTTTCTCACTCCTCCTTGGCTTTCTAAGGTCAGTATAATATAATAACGTTAGAAATACGGTTGCAATTGCAACAAAGAGAAGTGGTTTTAATGAATAAATTGGATTTTTTACTTACAATTCCCCTGTTTACCGGTTTTACACCGTCAGAATTAAAAACTTTACTGGCTTTTAGTCAACCGCCGGAGAAAAGCTTTCAACGGCATAATTACCTGCTGAAACAAGGTGACCCCCTGCTCGGCATTGCCATTTTGTTAGCGGGGAAAGTGCAAATCATTAAAGAAGATATTCTGGGCAATCGGGAAATTCTTTCCACCTTGGCGGCCGGTGATATCTTTGCCGAAGTGTTCACCTGTGCCCAACTAGCAACCAGTCCCGTCAGTGTGGTCGCCTTGACCAAAGGTTCCTATCTGTATCTTGCACCCCAATATCTGACGGCTATCGGTCTGCCTTTAGAGCTACGCCTGCACCTAAATACTAATTTAGTACGCCTTTTAGCCCAAAAGGCACTTTTGTTAAACAGTAAATTACTCCTACTGTCCCAACGCAGTTTACGCAAAAAGCTCATGTTTTATTTCACCCAACAAACAGAACTAGCCGGGAAAAATACTTTTACCTTAGCTTACTCCCGTAATGAATTAGCAGATTTTCTTTGTGTAAATCGCAGTGCCCTTTCGCGCGAATTAGGTAAGATGCAGGCAGAGGGTCTGCTACAATTTAACCGCAATGAATTTTCCTTGTTCCCGCCGTCCTAACGACAAAAAACCTCGCCGGCAAAATGCCGACGAGGTTTTTTGCTGCGCATTACTCTAGCAGTAATGTACGCCGTCGCTTGGTGGGCTCAGCACCTTGCAACAATTAGAGTCCATAAATAGAATGTAATTATACCACAGAACTAAAATAATTGCCAAATTTAATAGTTTTGCCAATTATTAGGTACTCAGATATTTACTATCCTCCCCGCAAGCACTATAATAGAACCAATCTAAAGCCATTAAATTAAGGAGGCAGTTTAAAATGCGTCATCGCACCAAAATAATCTTAATCATAGCGTTAGCTATTATTGCTTGCATTACCGCCGGTATGCTGTATCAATTTTCCGGCATGAAGAAAACACCAGAGTACTCTCTCGACATTATCAAAACTGCCGTCAAACAACACGATTTGACAACTTTTGAAAAACATTTTGATTTGGAAACCTTTTACTCCCAAGCCTTTGACGACGTCATCGCCCCTACCTTGCAACAGCCCAACACTAACGGCATCAGCGACTTTTTAGCTGGTATTATGTCCGGAGTCAAACAAAACTTCGTCAGCTCCATGGTGGAGCAAACCAAACGTTATGTCGAAACAGGCTCCATGGACAGCGATAACAAAGTTCCCTCCCAGGTCTTAGCCAAAAAGTTCACCGCTTTAACCGACTTTTATGCTTCTACCTACAAAACTGTGGACCATGCCAAAATCGAAGGCAACATTGCCTATCTTGATGTAACCGTACGCCAAAATCAAATTGACCAAGATTTTAAGATGCAAATTAAAATGCGTAAGCTTAGCGACGATACCTGGAGTGTCGTGCAAATCACCAATATTCAGCAATTCCTAGCCAGTTTAGCCAAAGCGAAGGAAGCCAAATTAGCCGAACTCAATTTGCCCATTGCCAAGGAAATAAAAACAAAGCTAGCTATTGAAAACAGCAAGTTTGAACACCAAAAAGACTCACGCTACGGCGCCTCTTATGCCTTCTTGTACAAACCTTCTATTACCTTTAAAGCGGAAAAACAAGTAGCAGAGTTTGTCGGACAACTTACCGTTTATAATAAAAATTCCGAAAAAATCTTTGTTCAAAAATTCATTATTCCCGGGCCTTTCCAAAAAGGGAGCACCATTAATTATAACTTTAGTTGGCCGCTTAATCCTTTTATTCCCAGTGAAAAAGAATTGATTAATAGTCCCGATGGCGACTTGAAGCTTAAAGAAGAAATCCTTTTTGTCCGTTTTACTGACGGCTCCGAACTGAAACTGTTAGAAAATATCCCCGGCACTAAATAAGAAACCCCCAATCGGATCAGCTTGTTGTATCAAGCTACCGGTTGGGGATTTTTTTATAACGTTTTAAGCATTAAGAGATGAGGAATGCCATCTTCCATGAAGATTTCCGAAGAAGTACGATACCCTTGTTTATGATAAAAATTTTCTGCCTGTTTTTGGCCATGTAGTTTAGCCTTAGTCATGCCCTTGGCTCGAGCCAAGTTTTCTAAACCTTCTAATAACATCACACCTGCACGCAATTTACGGAACTGGGGCAACACACAAATACGCTCCATTTTGGCTAAACAACCAAAATACCGCACCCGCGCCGTACCAATAACTTGATTAGCTTCACAAAGTATAATATGCTCCGCTTCACCCTCATGTTCATCTATCTCACATTCTTCCGGCACACCTTGCTCCTGGACGAAGACAGCGAGACGAACTTGGAAAGCAGCCTTAAGCTCTTCAGCCGCAGTGACCTTCTTTATTTCCACAATAGGATCCCCTTTGCATTGAAATTACTCGCCTATTGTATCAAATACGCTACCGGTATGCAAGCAAAATTTAGCGACCAACTACTTTTTGCTAAGAACCAATAATTATCAGCTATTTCCTTGTCCTGTGCAAGATAAAACCCCCAATCATGAGCCAGCTTACCCTCGCCTGCACCAATCATATCAAGAAGAAATTCATCGAAATTATTCGGTGAACCGTGCCATGCGGCTTGATATTTTTCTGCGCCGGTGAGAACAGAATAGTTGATGTCGGTAGATAAGGGGGTTAATGCACTATTAAGAATATTATCCTCATAATTTAAAGAACCGTCCTTATTTACATAAAAATTTCCTTCTCTATCCTTGACACCTTTTAATAAATCTGCTACTCTTACAGCAGATGACGGAACGTTACCCATTACCTGCCCTTTCATGCCATTTGGTATGATTGCAGGCAACACGTTTTCAAACGTGTTGGCGTGTAACTTTCCGTCTTTTATTATGTCATAAAATTTTGCGTCTTTAACTTCATATTCATCGGCAGTTTTATCTCCCTCTTTTGCGACAATGCGGAAGCGGGTAACACCCTTACCACTTCTTGCGACAGCATACAATTCAATGTAATGAGTATCGCTATCATGTCTAACGTCGTTATGCTTTTCAACATAAACAGCATTATTTAATATATCTTCAATAGCAGATAAAGCAGTTCTTCTATCTAAAGAATTTCTACGTCTAACATTTGAAGAATTTATTAAGTGCTTGCCATTACCAGTACTAGCAACTCTGCCAATACCGTCAGAGCCGATAATTCGGAATGTTTTACCGATTAAAGATTTGGCAATTTCGACTTTTGCTGCATTGCTATTTACATTAACTTTCGGTTGACCGGTTACATCTACAACGGGAATCAGCGTATCGCCAGTGATTTTATCATTGGTTACTTTGTAGCTTGTATTTCCGTCCTTTGATACACTCTTTTCTCCATTACGCTCCCATACCTCATCACTTTCAATCCTCTCAAATAGCGTGTAATAATTGTTAAAAGATGGGATTACTTTATTGATGAAGTTGCTGGCAAAACTAGCAATCTTTAAGAAAATTTCCCCTAATGGGTGATTCTTGATTTTGTTCTTTTCTTTCAGCCATAAAAGATAGCTTTCAGCCAAAAATTCTTCATTGTCAATTTTGTAAGTGTTGTTTTTATTTGCCCATTTTTGCATGTACTCCTTTTCTGTATCGTTTAGAACCATTGCGTATGCCGCATGAAACACCTCGTGATAAGCAACACCATCTTTACCGTCTGCGGCAAGCATTATTTTGCCAATGCGTGAGCCAATTAGAAGCTGGAAATAACCTTGCGCCCAAACTTCTCCGTTAATGTTCCACATTTTTTTGCATTTTCGGCATCAGAACCAGTTAGAAGGGCTGATTTTTCTTCGGGTGAAAAAAATATGTAATTTCCGTTTGGCAGTTTAAAACATACATCAGTCTTTTTTATATGCAAAAAGCGCACCATCTCATCGTTGATATCGTCCACTCTATACGCTTTTGCTGTAGGCAAAGCTTTTTGCATTGCACCTACCAATTCACCATAAGATTTTTGCAATTTCCATTGACTGTTATCGGAAGAAAGAACAGAATAGTTGATGTCAGTAGATGAAGCGCTGTACCGCTCGGGATAATTTAAACGCCGCTTGACAAGGTCTTGCTCTGTTGGTATACTTGAAACAGATAAACCACTGTTGTTTGTCACCTCCAGGGGCAATTGGAGCCCGAAGGACTGTGACCAAGCAGTGGTTTTTTCTCTATTCAAATATTGCAATTTACCTCCTTTCAACCTATCAGCGAGCCATTTGCTGTTAGGTTTTTTTAGCGCTTCCTTGCCGTAAGCCGTTTGAATTTTGTTGATAACATAGCGGTTGTCAAATTCATTTAAAATCAATGGAACAATGACATTATCACCATTTGCGTCTTCAAGCTCCAACACGGAAACTAGCACTTGCTTACCATTAACATCGTCAGATTTATATATAAGCATAGGGTCTACCAATGCAGCAGGAATCTTTTCCAATACATCTTGGTTCATACTGCCATCGTTTCTGTGTTTGACCAACAATATCTTGCTCACGATACTTAGGTCTATTCTTATGGGCAAATGTTTTGCTCCTGCGAGTTCTAAAGCAATAGGCGTTTGCATAATATACACAGGGCCTCTTAACGGAACGCCGGAAAGAAAATCTTTTATGGTTTCTTTCCATTTTACAACATCTTCTCGCAACAGTGCTGCGCCGAGGATTGGATTCCCGTCGCTATCCCTGTTCCACACTTCGCCGCTTTCAATGTCACGCATGATGTTTTCGACTTCATCAGTTTTAGCAAACATTCTCTTTACCGCATGGATAAAATCTTTAATCTTTTGCATGAGCTTTCCAAAAAAGGTTCCTTTGCCCTGTTCACGTTTCAATTTCCAATCACGGTATGCGTCAGCCATAACTTCATATACGCTTTTCCCATCCGCTTTAGGCTCATAATATTTGAGCATAGCGGATTTTTCTTTAGGCGTAAGC
>JAVXCQ010000023.1:0-24185 GCA_036659415.1 Acidaminococcaceae bacterium | reverse complement strand
CACCTCCTTGCCAAGGAGGGGGTCGCGAGTTCGAATCTCGTTTTCCGCTCCAATTAAGGCGACATAGCCAAGCGGTAAGGCAGAGGTCTGCAAAACCTTTATCCCCAGTTCGATTCTGGGTGTCGCCTCCACTTCATGCCGGGGTGGCGGAACTGGCAGACGCAAGGGACTTAAAATCCCTCGGGGAGTGATCCCCGTACCGGTTCGATTCCGGTCCTCGGCACCACAAAAAAGACAAAGTCGATAAAAACTCTACTTTGTCAGCATAGACAACGCTTGAACGAACAAACGTTGTCACAAAGACACGCAGCTCTTGCGTGTCTTTTTTTTATTTTACAACAGCTGACGGTTGGCAGCTCTATAATAAGGCTCTTGGTCAAATGTTGGGGGTAGGTTTTTGGCAGTAGCCCTTTAAGCGGCTCTTGGTCAGTTGCTTAGCTTGATTATAAATAGTGCAAGTATGACCTTTTTGCTGCCACCTAATAATTTATTTTTTTGGCATTTTAGGTATTTAGAAGTTTTTATGATATAATATTTTAGCAGTTACTGTTTCCCCTGGGCGAAGGGCGGTAAGAGTTAGCTTACACATTGCCGGTATTGAAGGAGACAGTCCTCGGCACTAACTTTAAAAACACTGTTACACATAAAGCGCCCGGCTTGGGGCGCTTTTTTTGCCTTGCAATTGCAGTTATCACCAACTAGAGAAAAGAGGGATTGAAATGAACAATGGTTTTGAACGGTTAAAAGTCTGTGCTCGTACAATCGAACTATTGAAATTAGCAGGAATTAAAAAACCAATGCCTGTGCAAGAACAGGCCATACCGGCACTTTTTGCCGGCAAAGATGTCATCGCCAGAGCCCAAACAGGTACCGGCAAAACTTTGGCTTTTTTAATTCCCTTAATGGAGAAAATAGATCCGAGCAAAAAATTCGTGCAAGCGCTGATTATTGCACCGACGCGAGAGTTGGCGCTACAAATTACAGCAGAAACCAAAAAATTAATTGGCGACAGCGAGCTTAAAACCCTGACCGTTTGTGGCGGACGTGATTTTGAAACTCAAAAAAACAAATTACAGGGTAATACGCAAATCATGGTAGGTACTCCCGGTCGGTTACTAGACCATATTCGCAAAGGGAACACTAATTTGGGCGGCGTTACTTATTTAGTTTTGGACGAAGTTGATGAAATGCTTCAACAGGGCTTTATTGACGAAGCCTCGGAATTAATTGGCATGACGGACGAACACCGGCAGACGGTACTGTGTTCAGCTACCTTATCCGAAGAAGTACGCAAGCTGGGTAAGCGCATTACCAAAAACTGTGCTTTGATTGATATTAATCCAGACATGGCCACTGTAGAAAATACGCAGCAGATTTGCATCAAAACGACGGAAGAATATAAAAACAAAGCGCTGGAAACTTTGATTGAACGGTTTAACCCGTATCTAATGATTGTTTTTTGCTTTAGCAAAGAAAGAGCCATTGCGCTGGCAGATTATTTAGCTACCGCTCAGTATAACGTAGATGTTTTGCACGGAGAAATGTCGCAAACAAAACGTAAAACTGTGATGAAAGCTTTCCGTGATGCCAAACTACAGATTTTAGTGGCTAGTGACCTGGCAGCAAGGGGCTTAGATATTGAAGGAGTGACCCATGTCATTAATTACGATATTCCTCATGATGTGGATTGGTATGTACATAGAATAGGCAGAACCGGACGTGCCGGTAATGAAGGCGTAGCAGTGACCTTCTATACGGCTGACGAAGGACGCTGGCTCAAAAATATCGAAAGCAAGTTAAACGTCACCATGGAACGACAAAACTTAGCCGGCGACACTATTGCCCGGAGAATAAAAACCGTGGCGGCAAAAGCCAGACCAAATAAGAAAAAAACCAGTCCGCTAGCCAAACAGGGTAAGAGTGCTGTCGGACCCAATAAACGAGGGACCAAAAACCCTATCGCTTCTAGGAAGCAGAAAGTGAGACGTGCAGATGAAGAAGGTAAACTACCAACGGGTAGAAAAATTACTGGACGGCATAGCTAAATTTGGCAAAACTGATAAAGGTATTACAAGACTAGCTTATACTGCAACAGATGTAGCGGCACAAAACTGGCTCCTAGAACAAGTTCAAGATTTGAATTTAACCGTGATGCGAGATGCCGTAGGCAATATCTTTTTGCGCAAACAGGGGTCAGCACCACAGCTGCCACCGATTGCCATGGGGTCACATTTAGATAGTGTGGCACAAGCCGGAGCCTATGACGGTGTCGTGGGAGTTGTCGGTGCCTTGGAAGTACTGTATATGTTGGCAGACGAAGACTTGACCCGCTCGCTGGAAGTTATTATTTTTCAGGCAGAAGAGTCGACACGCTTTGGCTTTGCTACTATGGGCAGCAAGCTAGTGACCGGCCGTGGCACACCAGAGCAATTTTCCCGTGCCGCTCATGCCGGAGATTTGACTTTTGTGGAGGCACTTCGCAGTAATGGCTATAATCCGGACAACTATCAGCAAGCTATTAAAGCACCGGGCTTTTGGCATAGCTTTTGGGAACTGCATATTGAGCAGGGCAAGGTTTTAGACGAAATGGGCGAACAAATCGGCATCGTGCAAAATATTGCCGCCCCCACACGCTTCAAAATCCGTGTAGAGGGCATGGCCGACCATTCTGGAGCTACGCCTATGGGTTTACGCAAAGACGCACTGGTAGCAGCTGCCAAACTAATTTTAGCGGTGCAGGCGGCAGCTCAAGCTGAAGCCGACCAGGGGACAGTGGCAACGGTAGGCGTGGTGGAAGTAGAACCAGCCTCTATTAACGTGATTCCCGGACAGGTGACGCTGTGGGTGGATTTACGAGGCGTGGAACCAGCTAGCATTGCCCGAGCTTTTCAAGCTATGCAAAAGGCGACCGACCTGGTAGCGGCCAGCGACCAAGTGGATATTAGTGTGGAATTATTGACCGCCGATACGCCAGTGCAGCTAGCGCCTGCTTTGGCACAACTGGTGGAACAGGTTTGTCAGGAGCAAAAGGTTAGCTATCGCTATATGAATAGTGGTGCCGGCCATGACGCCATGCAAATGGCAACAATTGTCAGCACGGGTATGATTTTCATTCCTTGTCGTGGAGGTATTAGTCATAACCCAGCGGAATTTGCTAAACCCACAGATATTTGTACAGGTATTAGCGTTTTAGCTGCTACGGTACAAAAACTGGCAACACAGCAGGTAGAGGCTTGACAAACATAAACTTCAGAATTATAATGAGCGTGTAACTAAATATGTGATAAGTATCAGCAATGATTTTATTGAAAATCGGTGTAATTCCGATGCGGTCCCGCCACTGTAAGGGGCATATCTTTTGAGAGTAGATATGCGTAACCCAAGCCAGTATAAAACTTATCATGACAATCACCGTTTTTACCCACGAGCGATGGCAGGAGATTGGATTGCATTTGTCTAGGCATTCCGAAACTCGTTTATTCGTGTTTCGGAATTTTTTTATTAATGACTGCGCCTGATAGCCGTGAGTAGAATGGTACGCCATTCTCCCCTCTTTTTTGGTTGCGCCCGGAACAGCGTAACCCCCAGAAGCCTTCTTAAGGAGGGCTTCTTTTTTTTGAGCAAAGTGCTATAATTATTAATACGTTAGTGAAAGAAGTGAGGGGAAATAATGGAAGAAGTAAGAGTACGCTTTGCTCCCAGCCCAACAGGCTATTTGCATATAGGCGGAGCCAGAACTGCGTTATTTAATTGGTTGTACGCCCAAAAACATGGCGGCAAGCTGATATTGCGCATTGAAGATACCGATACAGAACGTTTGAAACTAGATTCAGTTAGTCAGATTTTGACTAGCTTGCGGTGGTTAGGCTTAAACTGGGACGAAGGTCCGGAAGTAGGCGGAGCAGTAGGACCTTATTATCAGTCGGAAAGAAAAGAATTTTATCAGGCAGTAGCCCAGCGCCTGCTAGCAGAAGGCAAGGCTTACTATTGTTTTTGCAAGACAGAGGCTTTGGACAGTCAGCGGGCAGAGCAACGTGCCGCTAAACAACCTTTTCGCTACGCCCGTACTTGTCGGGCTTTGGCAGCGGACGAGGTTGAGCGCCGCTTAGCTGCCGGCGAGCCTTTTTCTGTGCGCATTAAGCTTCCGGCTACCGGCAGCGTTGTTGTCCATGACCTTATTCATGGTGACGTTACCTTTGACCTAGGGCAGTTCGATGATTTTGTTATTATGAAAACTAACGGTATGCCTACCTATAATTTCGCTGTTGTTGTCGACGACCATCTGATGCGCATTAGTCACGTCTTACGAGCCGAGGAACATTTATCCAATACACCCAAACAGATTTTACTCTATGAAGCCTGCGGGTTTCCCGTGCCACATTTTGGCCATATGCCAATGATTTTAGCACCGGACAGAAGTAAGCTCAGCAAGCGCCACGGTGCTACCTCCGTGGAAGAATTTAGGGAACAGGGCTATTTGCCCCAAGCGATTATCAACTACTTGACGCTCTTGGGCTGGGGTTCCGACGAGGAAACAGAGATTTTCACAGTGGCAGCTACCGCCAAACAGTTTGAATTAACCCAAATGTCCAAGAAAGCTGCCATCTACGATACCAAAAAGCTCACTTGGATGAATGGACAATATTTATCCTCGCTTCCTATAGAAGTGATTATGCCGGATATCGTACCATTTTTCCTGCAAGCCGGGCTTTTTGACCAACGCTGGCTGGAAACACACAAAAATTATTTTGAACATTTGGTAGATATAGTGCGAGTTCGCGTGAAAACACTGCAAGAAGTGGTAGACGCCAGCACTTATTTCTTCCAAGAGGTTACCGCCTATGATGAAAAAGGTGTAGCAAAACATTTTAAACCAGAAGCAATTACTTTATTAGAAGCCTGCCGAGCAGGTTTGGCGGCACTACCTGTTTTTACTTTGGCTAGTACAGAAGCCGTCTATAATAGCATTGCGGCAGAACACGCTTTGGCACTGGGCAAGGTCATTCACCCGACCCGGCTGGCACTCACAGGGCGGACAGTGAGCCCAGGTTTGTTTGACGTGATGCTGCTACTGGGGAGGGACAAGACCCTCACCCGCCTAGAGCAGGCCATTGCCTATATTAAGAACCTAGAACCTCACAGCTAAACAATTAGATAACTACCTGCAAGAGGAGGTAGCTGGCGATTAGAATAATGCCAGCAAAACAAAAGTTAAAAACAGCTTGCCTTGCCGGCAAAAGTACGCTATAATAAACAACGTGTTAAAAACCTTCCGGGATGGTGTAATGGTAGCACAGGTGATTCTGGATCATCTAGTCTGGGTTCGAGCCCTAGTCCCGGAGCCAAACTATTTTACACACGGCCTCGTGGTCAAGTGGTTAAGACGTTGCCCTCTCAAGGCGAAGTCAGGGGTTCAATTCCCCTCGAGGCTACCACACAAGCTAAAACTTCTTTGCTTAACAGCGAAGAAGTTTTTTTATACGCAAATAGCGGGAAAAATAAATTATTTTTTACGAAAGTCTTTTATTTTTGTTAGCGTTTGTGTTATTATAATAAAAGTTGGTTTAAATTGTTCCGTGGAGAGAACAAAAGTTTGCGAAGAGGGGATTTTAGGGATGGAAAGTACATTAGAGAAGAAATATGGATTGTTTACGGCAATAGCCATGGTTATTGGCATTGTTATCGGCAGTGGGGTATTTTTTAAAGCCGAAAAAGTTTTAAACGCTACCGGCGGAGATCTGCCGTTAGGAATTTTGGCCTGGTTTATTGGTGGCTTGATTATGGTGATTTGTGCTTACGTTTTTGCAACCATGGCCACACGCTATGAAAAGGTGAACGGCATTGTAGATTATGCCGAAGTAGTTGTAGGACGTACTTATGGTTATTATATTGCTTGGTTTTTAGCAACGATTTACTACCCGACGCTGACCTCTGTTTTGGCGTGGGTGTCGGCTCGTTATACCTGCGTCTTATTTGGGCTGGATATTGTCGGCCCCGAGGCCATGACTATATCAGGCTTTTACCTGATTTTAAGCTATGCACTTAACGCCTTGGCTCCCCGCCTAGCCGGCAAATTTCAGGTTTCTACCACCATTATTAAGCTGATACCGCTTTTTTGTATGGCTCTTGTAGGCACGATTGCCGGGCTTAGTAACGGCGTGCTAGTGCAAAACTTTACTGTGGGTGCTACCAAAACTGCGGTGCAAAACCCTTTGTTTACAGCAGTAGTTGCGACAGCGTTTGCGTATGAAGGCTGGATTATCGCCACTAGTATTAATGCCGAGCTTAAAGACGCCAAAAAGAATCTACCCAAGGCTTTAACCTTTGGGACAGCCTTTGTCGCCTTAATTTACATTTTGTATTATATCGGTTTGGCCGGCGCAGTAGACAATAGCGTCATGATGAAAGGCGGAGAAGCCGGTGCCAAAATTGCCTTCTCTTCCTTATTCTCCCAAATGGGTGGAACCATCTTGTTCGTCTTTGTAGTTATTTCCTGCTTAGGCACGCTCAATGGCTTAATGATGGGGTGTACCCGTGGTTTCTATGCCATTGCGGTTAGAAATATGGGGCCTAATGTCGCCGTCCTTAAAAATGTAGATAAAAATACCAATATGCCCACCAACGCTTCCATTGTGGGACTTTTGCTGGCAGGTATGTGGCTATTATATTTCTTTGGTGCTAATCTGGTGGCGAAACCTTGGTTTGGTTGGTTTAGCTTCGATAGCTCTGAATTACCCATCGTTACCATCTATATGATGTATATTCCTATCTTTGTGTTGATGATTGCCAAAGAAAAAACTTTGAGCACTTTTAAACGCTTTGTAATGCCGTCCTTGGCGATTATCGCTTGCCTTTTTATGATTACGGCAGCTTGCTACGCTCACGGTAAGGCAGTTTTATCCTACCTGGTGGTTTTCGCTGTTTTGATGCTAGTCGGTAAGTTACTTAATTTTGGTAAATAAAAATATTTTGCCGATGGCTGGACAAACCTCGGATAGTTTCGTATAATGGGGCTAGATCAAAGAAGATCTTTCGGTGGTGGTGTTTTCTTGCACCCCAACGAGAGGTCTTCTTTCTGTTTTAGGTCAAAATATTATTAATATGGAGGCTAGTTTTATGAAAAAGACAGATTTACTGTATACGTTGACCCCAGCCCAACACCACAAAGAGGACGTGCTGGCACTACTAGCAGAACACCCGGAAATTAAATTCGTTTCTTTTATGGGCATCGATTTTGCCGGTAACGACACCGATGAAAAAATCCCTATTTCCGTCTTTATTGCTGATATTGATACGCTACTGTATGAACACGCCGCCCAAACAGACGGTTCTTCGGTCGTGCTGCCTGGGATTGCTTCCCTTAATAATGCCCGAGTGGATATGATTGCCGATAACGATGCCAATTGGTATGTAGATTATAACTATGAACATTTTGATACAGAAACTGGCAAAATGATTGGCACCCTGCGAATTCCCAGTTTTTTAATTCACAATGAAGTTTTTGTAGATTCCCGTTCTATTTTGAAAAACAGCTTGCACTATGTGAGTGATGAATTACTGGCCTTATTCAAAAAATACCCCCAGTTGTACGGCTTAGAACATATTAATCCCCAAGAAATTCAAGAGTTGCTTTTTACTTGTGCTACCGAGCTGGAGTTTTGGGTCAAATCACCTCGAGAAGACGCCCCTATTGAGGCACTGTCGTCCTCCCAGATGATGCAGGAGCAATATTGGCAAAGAACTCGCGGCAATGTGCGCACTGCCTTAGAACAAGCCATTGAAACCCTAGAACTGTACGGCTTGGAGCCGGAAATGGGTCACAAAGAATGTGGTGGCGTTAAAGGTCAAATTGACGGCGAAGGCCATATGACCCACGTCATGGAGCAGCTAGAAATCGACTGGAAGTTTGCTATTGGCGTCCAGACCGCCGATAACGAACTGTTGGCACGCATTATCGTCAAAGAAATTTTCCGCATGAACGGCTTGGAAGTAAGCTTTCAAGCGAAACCAATTCCCCACGTTGCCGGCAGCGGAGAACACGTACACGTAGGTATTGCCGCACGCATGGCCAGCGGCAAAATCGTTAACCTCATGTCACCAAAAGATTTAACCCAAGAGTTTTTATCCGTGGTAGGTTACGGTTCCATGATGGGATTACTCAAAAACTATGAAGTAATTAATCCTTTTATTTCAGCGACTAACGACTCCTTTAATCGTTTGCAACCGGGCTTTGAAGCCCCCGTCTGCATCGTTACTTCTTTGGGACACGCACCCCATATCCCGTCCCGCAATCGCACTATTTTGGCAGGACTGGTACGTGATATCGGCAGCCCTATGGCTACCAGAATAGAAATGCGTTCACCCAATCCTTTTACGAACACCTATTTAGCACTGGCGGCTTTTTATCTAGCCATGCTTGACGGCATTAAAGCCTGCGTTATCTCCGGCAAAGATTTGACCGCTTTGGAACAAGAGCTGTCCAAAAAGTACGGCGAAACCGGTTTCTATTTAGAACAAAACCGAGAATACCGGACAGAAAAAGATGTGTTTGATGACTTTACCCCGGCACAGCGCAGTAAGCTTTTTGGCGCTCCACCAGCAACCGTGTGGGAGAATATGGCCGCTTTTGACGCCTATCCGGAGAAAAAAGCCGTGCTCACCCAGGGTAATATTATTAGACCGCTCTTTATCGAGTCTTTTGCCCAAGGAGCACTTATTCGCTGGCAAACGGAATTACTCAATCGCTTAATTCCGGAAAACTATGATTTGATTGTCGCCTTGCAAGCTTTGCATACCCCCGGAACTTCAGAATGGGACGATTTATTGTGGAGTAAAATTCAAGAATTACGGATAAGTTTAGCCAAAAACACGACGCAAGCAAACTCGGTTTTCACACAAATTCGCACAGCTATTGCGGAGGGGGATTTTGCCACGGCTTCTAACTTGCAGCTACAAATGGCCTCGCAGGTAGAAGAACTTAAAGCCCTCTACAATGATTATCGTCATAACATTATTGATTAAACGTTAAAAGCAGGTGAGCTATTCACCTGCTTTTACTATTTTTGCAGGTTGAGCCAGTAGCTTAAATATGCTAAAATGTAATGAATATAGCGAGCTGAGGAGGAGGAACCTCCCAATTTGTAGCTGAGGATTGAGGTTAACCATGAAAAATTATTACAAAATGGTAGTCATCATGGGCTTATGTTCTTTCTTTCTCACTTTAGGGCTATCACCACTAGCTAGTGCAGCCTCCTCGTCACCTCAGGTGACGAAAAAGCTAGCTCAACCGGTAACAGCTGCGGTGGTGGCCAAGCGAGGCATGAGCGGCGTTCGCATTGAACAATTGCAAATTATGCTAGCAGAAATAGGTTTTTATAAAAAACCGGTGGACGGCGAGTTTGGTACTGGTACCGAGCAAGCAGTTCGTGCCTTTGAACGTCGCTGTGGCAAAGTACCTACCGGTTTTGTGACGGCAGCGTTGGAAGCGGAGCTACGTGCTGCCAGCAAATTAGATTTAACTAAATGCCAAAGGCTAGTGCTGGACGCTACCGCCTATTCCCCGGAGGATCCGGGCAATGGCTCGTATACCGCAACCGGTGAGCTCTTGCGCAAGGGCATTGTCGCCGTGGATCCCTATGTGATTGCCCTTGGTACGCAGATGTATATTGTGGGCTATGGTCATGGGCGAGCTGCCGATACCGGTGGTGCCATTCAAGGTAATATTATTGACGTGGGTTTTGCTACCCATCACGAAGCCTTAAGCTTTGGTCGTCGCAACGTGATTGTTTATCTCATGTAGAAAAGGGGTCTTGTTTTTGACAAAGGTACAGGAGCTGTCAGTTTTCCTTGAACATTTGCTGCAGCAAGAAGCCCTGCCCATTCCCCTGGGGAAGCTCCAGCTACTAGCAGCGTCGTGGGGTGAAGTAACGCTAGGTTTACACTGGCAGGGAAGAGAGCCGCTCCCCACAGCTGTTTTGTCAGTTTTAATCAGTAGCGTTTTAGTCGTTACTGCTGCCAGCGTGGGGGCGCAGGTCACACCTTTAAACTGTGGTATCAACTTTACCCAAATACCGGCTATCGGTAGCGAGTTTCGTGTCCAAAGTACCCTTAAACATCGAGGTAGAAGCACGCTGGTCTTGGACTCACGTCTGGTGCGTGCAGATGGTCAGATTGTGGCCACCAGTTTAGCCACCCTGTTTGTTATAGGACACTTTGACGAATTCCCGGAAAAATGGTAGAATAAATTGTTGTTTTGTGACAAGTATTAGAAAAACGACTCAAAGCACTACTAAAGAAGAATTGGCTCAGCCAGATATTGAGGAGGACAACATGGATTTTGCATTCAATGAAGAACAATTGGAATTACAAGAAATGATTCGCGAGTTTGTCGAGAAGGAGATTACACCCTTTGCCAGCGAAATGGACAGAAACAACGTTGCCATGCCAGGTTTAATGGAAAAAGCCGGAGAAATGGGTCTTTTAAATGTAATTGTTCCTGAAGCTTACGGCGGACCTGGCTTGGATAGTGTGACCATTGCTATGATTTACGAAGAATTAGGTAAGGGTTGTGCCGGTATTGCTACTTCGATGGCTGCAAATTCATTGGCGTCCTATCCTATTCTTTTGCGTGGTACCGAAGAACAAAAAATCGCCCATTGCAATCTTTTAAATGACGGCGGCTTAGCTGCTTTTGCCTTAACCGAGCCTGGTGCAGGTTCTGATGCCGGCGGTGTAGCGACCTCTGCAGTGAAAGACGGCGACCATTATACCTTGAACGGCAACAAAGTATTTATTACTAATGCCGGTGTTGCTGACACCTTCCTTGTGTTTGCCAATACCCGCAAAAGCGGTGGTATTCGTGGTTTGACGGCATTTATTGTGCCCAAAGCAACCCCAGGGTTCCGTGTGGGCAAAAAAGAAGACAAAATGGGTATTCGTCCTTCCAATACCTGTGAATTAATTTTGCAAGATGTAGTTATCCCTGAAGCTAACCGTGTTGGTCGTGAGGGCGAAGGCTTCCGCATTGCCATGAATACTTTGGATTCTGCCCGTCCTTTTGTGGGCGCAGTATCTGTAGGCTTAGCACAATCGGCTTTAGACGAAGCGGTGAAATACTCTAAAGAAAGAAAACAATTTGGACAACCGATTGCTTCTTTCCAAATGATTCAAGCCATGGTTGCCGATATGGCCATGAAGGTAGAAACAGCTCGCCTGATGGTGTACAAAGCTTGTTGGCTTCGTGACCAAGGGCTGGAATTTTCCAAAGAAGCGGCTATGGCGAAATGCTATGCTGCCGACACTGCCATGCAGGTTACTACTGACGCCGTACAAATTATGGGCGGCTACGGCTATTCCCGTGAATATCCGGTGGAAAAGAAAATGCGTGACGCCAAAATTATGCAAATTTATGAAGGCACTAATCAAATTCAACGCTTGGTTATCGCTAACAAAATTTTATATTAATTGTCACTTGGCAATGCAGGCAGGTTATCCTTTCGGGGGTGACCTGCTTTTTTGTGGCGCTAGGTGCACTGCCACCTTGGAGTAAGGTAATGCAATAAGTTAGTATAATTATACTCAAAAAGTTCCGACGAAGCCGGTTAAGCATATACGCTGGCCATCTTTTCTGCTATAATTGTTAATATATCTTAACCATTTAGGAGAATTTTATGTCGTTAACCTTGATTAGTTTAGCAGTTGTAGTATTGGATCAAATTACGAAATATTTTGTGGCTACGCAGATGTTTGAGGGTATGAGTATTCCCGTGTGGCAGAATGTTTTTCATTTTACTTTTGTGCTCAACCCCGGTGCTGCTTTTGGACTATTGGAGCATAGCCGGTGGTTTTTTGTCGCCATGGCCAGTGCCGTGTTACTGGTGGTTTTTTATTGGCGTGCCGTCATTCAGGCTGAACCACGACCCTTGCAAGTGGGCATTGCCCTTTTTGCCGGTGGCGCTTTGGGCAACTTGATTGACCGTATTCACACAGGCTTAGTGATTGATTTTTTTGATTTTCGGATTTGGCCGGTATTTAATATTGCAGATATAGCTATCTGCGTGGGAGTGGGTTTAATTTTATGGACGACAATCAAGACGGAAGGTTGCAAGACGAACCAATAACGACAGAACCAATAACGGAAGCACAGGCAGGCGAGCGGGTAGATAGCTTTTTGGCAGAAACCCTGCAACTTTCTCGTGCTAATATTCAAAAGCTTTTAGAACAAGGTCAGATTACCCGTCAGGGTCAGGCAGTCAAGTCGAATTATCGCCTCAAAGCCGGCGATAGCTTTACCGTTGTTTATCCCCAGGCAGTAGCCTTGGCAGTAACGGCAGAAAATATTCCCCTAGATATTATCTTTGAAGACCAGGACGTAGTTGTCCTCAATAAGGCTTGCGGCATGGTGGTGCATCCAGCCGCTGGCAATTACAGCGGCACACTGGTTAACGCCTTGCTCTATCATTGTGATAATTTGTCCGGTATCAATGGAGTCATTCGTCCCGGGATCGTCCATCGTTTGGACAAAGATACCTCCGGCATTATGATTGTGGCCAAAAACGACATGGCACACCTTTCCCTGTCCGCCCAGATTCAAACTAAAACCGCCAAGCGTGACTATATCGCCATTGTGCGGGGGAATATCAAAGACGATAACGGCCGAATTGAAACTTTAATCGGGCGGGATCAGAAAGACCGCAAAAAAATGGCGGTGGTGTATCAAAACGGACGCAAGGCTATTACAGAATACGAAGTGTTGGAACGCTACGGCAAGTACACGGTGCTTTTGTGCAAGCTTTTGACTGGACGTACCCATCAGATTAGAGTGCACCTAGAGCATATTGGTCACCCCATTATCGGCGACCCCAAATATTCGCCACAAAAAACTCCCTTTGCCCTGGCAGGACAGGCTCTTCATTCCTACAAACTAACTTTTCAACACCCACGTACTGCTGAAATCCTCACTTTTACGGCACCCTTGCCGGCAGCTTTGCAAAAAATTATTACCCGCTTAAAAAATGGGCAATTTTAAATTAATTTAGAGGTGATTATGATGAGTAAAATGGTAAAGAAAAACGTCATTCTTGATGCTGACGCTATGCGGCGAGCTTTAGTTCGGATTGCCCACGAGATTATTGAACGCAATAAAGGCGTAGCCGATATAGTGTTGGTCGGTATTCGCACACGAGGTGTACCCTTGGCACAGCGTATTGCCAAAGAAATAGCGGCCATCGAACAAGTCCAAGTACCTGTAGGTTCTCTGGATATCACTCTCTACCGTGATGATTTGTCGACGCTGGCCTATAATCCGGTTGTGCACGGTACAGAAATCGCTTGTGATATTAGCGGCAAAACGATTGTGCTGGTAGACGATGTTTTGTATACGGGACGCACCATTAGAGCCGCACTGGACGCTCTCATTGATATGGGACGGCCACGGGCAATCGAGCTGGCAGTACTCATCGACCGGGGTCACAAAGAATTACCTATTCGTGCCGATTTTGTGGGCAAAAACGTACCCACTGCCCATAAAGAAGTTATCGACGTGTCTTTAGCGGAAAATGATGAAGTGGACGCCGTTGTGATTGGAGAAATGGTGGAGGATTAAGCTCCGTGACTTGCCTAGGGTCTAGGTAAAAGCCGCTGACGTGTATTACACGTCAGCGGCTTTTGTGCGTTCCTACCTCCTAAGAGCCAAAGTTCACAGTAATTTTTCTTGACGGTGAACCCAGTTGCAGCAGGAGCAAACCAACCGATAGCGAATATTAATAAGATGAAATGAAACGCAAAAATATCAACTAGTGCCAAGTAGCCGGCAAGGCTGGCGGCATTAGTTCTGGGAGGTAGAGCATGGGTAAACTCGCAGCAAGAGAGGAAGTTCTGTATCATATTGGCATTAGTGCCGCACAAATCCAAGGTGCACGCTATGCCTTACTACCGGGCGACCCGGGTCGAGTAGAAGCCTTAGCCAAGGGACTGGGACCGGCTACTTTTGTCGGTGCCCATCGGGAGTATACCAGTTGGCTTGCCGATTTGGAAGGTACCCCGATTTTAGTCATTTCTACCGGCATGGGCGGGCCGTCCGTGAGTATTGGCATGGAAGAACTAGCACGGCTGGGTATTACCGATTTTATTCGTGTAGGAACCACTGGCTCCATTCAACCCCACATAGCTTTGGGGGAGGTAGTTATTAATAAAGCCGCTGTCCGTTTAGACGGTGCGTCCTACCACTATGCACCGGCGACATTTCCAGCGGTAGCTTCTTTGGAGCTTACTTGCGCCTTAGTGGAGGCAGCCAAGCTGGAAGCAGTACCTTATCATGTAGGCATTGCCGTATCCTCGGACACCTTCTGGCCGGGGCAGGAACGTTATGATAGTTTTAGTGGCTTTGTCCCGCAACACCTGCAAGGAACTTTGCGTGAGTGGCAAGCACTGGGAGCTACTAACTACGAGATGGAAAGCGCCACTTTATTTGTCGTCGCCCAGGCACTAGGTCTTAGAGCCGCTGCTCTTTGCGGCGTGGTTGCTCAACGTACTAATAGCGAACAGGTGGCACCGCCGGCAGTTTATCAATTGGCGGCAGAACGTTTTGCCACCGTAGCCAGACGAGGCTTATTGTTATTGACGAAAGCAGGTAATTAACATGGCGAGAGTAATCATCTTATTATTGGATTCCTTTGGGGTGGGCGCAGCTCCGGACGCAGCTCAGTTTGGCGATGCCGGTGCCGACACTCTCGGTCATATCGCTGACTGGTGTGCCACCCAGCGTCAAACAGCAGACGGCGCTCCCCAGTACCTTGCCTTGCCCCAGCTGAACCGACTGGGTTTGGGACGGGTTGCCACTTTGAGTAGGGGCACCCAGCTCGTCCACCCACTAGGGCCGGCGACCGCTCCCCTTGCCGCTGCGGCAGGTTTTGCGCACCCGGTGAGCCTGGGCAAAGATACTTTGAGCGGACATTGGGAGTTGACCGGTGTCCCCGTGCAGTTTGCGTGGGGGTATTTCCCAGATATACCCCATTGTTTTCCTCCGCTTCTAGTGTCTAGCCTACTAGAAGCGGGTAACTTGCCCGGTATTTTGGGCGAAACCCATGCTTCCGGCACCGCCATTATCCGCACTTTAGGCGAAGAACATTGCCGTACCGGTAAACCCATTGTGTATACTTCCGGCGACAGTGTTTTGCAGATTGCAGCACACGAGGAAACTTTTGGCTTAGAACGCTTGTATGACCTGTGCAAAATTGCTTTTCAATTAGTACAGCCCTACCATATTGCCCGGGTAATTGCACGTCCCTTTGTGGGAACTAGTGCCTCTACCTATGTGCGCACCGGTAATCGGCATGATTTTGCCGTACCGGCACCGGCAGACACCCTTTTGGATCGAGTGGTACTGGCAGGTGGACAGGTACTGGCTGTAGGCAAAATTGCCGATATTTTTGCCCATCGTGGGATTAGCAAGCACTTCCCCGCTACGGGATTAGCAGCCTTGTTTGACGCCACCTTGGCGGCGGTGCACGAAGCACCGGCTAGGAGCGTAGTTTTCACCAACTTTGTGGACTTTGACTCTTCCTATGGCCATCGACGAGATACAGGTGGCTACGCACAGGGACTAGAGTATTTCGATAGTCGGTGGCCGGAGCTAGAGCGCCTGCTCCAGCCGGAGGATTTGGTGCTACTTACCGCCGACCACGGCTGCGACCCCACCTGGCAGGGCAGTGACCATACCAGAGAAAATATTCCGGTGCTGTTTGTCGGTCAGCAGGTTAAGCCCCAGCTTTTACCACCGCTGACCACTTTTGCCGATGCAGGTCAAACCTTGGCCGCCCATTTGGGCTTGCAGCTCCAGCACGGTCAGGTACAAAATATTTTTAAACAGTAGGAGGTAAGCAAGATGAAAAAATCTTGGTTTTTAGGCCTAGTCGTACTGCTTACTTGTTTGTGTGGCTTTCAGCCACCCACAGAGGCAGCGTTTGCATACAAACCCGTCGCCTTTGTGTTACTAGATAATACCGGCGAGGTTAACAAGGACATTGCTTCGTCTTGGTATGAACAGGTTAGACAGGCCTATCATGTGCCTTATTATGAGATTATTAAAACTGACACCCCTCGGCAGGTGGCGTTAGAAGTCTTAGCCGCCAGCAAAGAACCGGTAGCACGCTTGACCCCGGCGGTGTTCAAAGAAATTGCCCAAAAAGTGCCGGCAGAGGTAGTGGTCTTGGTAGCACTACGGCAAATGCAACAGCGGCTGGTTTATAGTACCGGTTTTCGTTGGCATGACGAAGGCGGGGAAATGCTGGAAGAAGTACGTGTTGTAGCCGATTTGTACGTTTACCGCACTGATACCCAGCAGCTCCTCGGACAAAAAATACGTTATTGGGAAACTGAAGAGGTACCCGTGAGTACACCGGCTCCCGAAGTCGTCAAATGGGAACTGCGCCGCTTGGTCAACAAGATGGAACACCGAGAACAAATTTGAACCTTAAACTAAATATAGTGTTAAGTCGCCTCTTATAAAAAAAAATCCACAAGATGTGGTAAAAGTGCTTGACAAGTAGCAGGAAGTATTCTAATATTAATCTGTAAGAATTATTAAAAAGGGGCTGACTAGAATGGTATTTGAGATGAATGGGGTGCAAGTGAATTGTGCCGAAGGTATTACAGAGCAAGAGGCTTCGGTTTATGTTAACGATCAATTACACGTAATGCCACATAAGACCTTATTAGCGGTAGATTTAGCGGTAGATGGCACGGATGTTGTTATTACACCGCATTACGATAGCATTGTGCGTGTACGCCGCATTACAGGCTACTTGAGCACGCTGCCGAGATTTAATGACGCCAAGAAAAAAGAAGCAGCCGACCGTGTTGCCCATATCTAAACCTTGAGGACTTGTGCTTGCGCAAGTCCTTTTTTCTTGAAACAACCAGCTTGAATGTGTTAGAATAAACCTAAATTATGCTTGAAGGAGCGTGCACAAATGGCTAAAGATAGTTCTTTTGATATTGTTTCCGAAATGGATATGCAAGAAATGGACAATGTGGTAAACCAAACCAAAAAAGAAGTAGGACAGCGCTATGATTTTCGTGGTTCTAATGCCAGCATTGTTTTGGAAGAAAAATGCGTCAAGGTCACAGCCGAGGACGACTATAAGCTAGGCGCTATTTTGGATATGCTGCGTCAGCGCATGGCTAAACGTGAACTGCCCATCAAATGCCTAAAACCAGGCAAAGTAGAACCTGCCGCTAAAGGTACCGTCAAACAAACCCTAGAAATTCAGCAAGGTATTCCCAAAGACAAAGCTCGTGATATTGTCGCCGCCATCAAAAACGCCAAGCTAAAAGTCACCACGCAAATGCAAGATGATCAAATACGTGTCACCGGTGCCAAAAAAGATGACCTGCAAGCCGTGATTCAATTGTTAAGACAAAGTGATTTTGATGTAGACCTGCAATTTATTAATATGCGTTAAAAACGTAAAGCCGCCGTTCGGTAATCCGAACGGCGGCTTTACTGGTGTAGTCACGCTTAAGACTCGCTTAGGCTTAAGTACGCTTAGGTGTAGCAGGAGCTAGTTCTATCTCTACCTCGATTTCAAATAAGCGGTTCCACGGGAAGCTGAGAGCATAGTGCCTGGTTTTTGTAAAGGCATATTGCTGTGCCAGGGTGCTACAGAATTTTTCGCTAGCCTGCAAAATAGCTTGGTGATGTTCACCGAGGTCGTATTTGAGTTTCCAATCATATTTATCCATGAACTTGCTAAACAGACTGCGGGAGTTAGCTTGATAGAACCAGTCATCGACGTAGCGAATACGCAGTAGCTCCTCACGTGCCGCCGTCGTCATTTGGGCAGAGAGTACGCCCTGAGCTAGCGCATAGCCGACAGAGTTATCGGCAGTATTCCACCCCGAGTAGGCGACTAACTTATCCAGCAGTTGTTGTCGTGCCAATTCCTGCATGAAGCCGTTATCGGCGCCATTAGCATAGGACACATCGGCTAGGGCTACCGGGTGCTTGGTGACCAGCACCTGCAGCTTGTGGACAAACTGTTTATTGTGGAGCGAGGCAAAAGGCTGATTATCGCCGGCGGTGGAATCTTGAGTGACCCCATTAAAGGGAGTATTGACTGCCAGGACGAGGTCACTTGCCCGGATATTACCAGTAGGCAAGCCTCCCAGCGCCCTAATTTGGTCAGGAACCGAGGTATTAAACCGTTGGTCAGAATACAGCGGCAGAGTATGTGCCCCCTGCCCCGCCGGATACAGAGCATAGATATGGGGGCGAGTATGGTTCATTTCATTAATAGCACGAGTTAACAGCAAAAGCCCCAATTGATCCACCCCGGGGAGGATTTGAAAATGGCTGACAGCAAGCTCTTGGGTATAGCGGCTCAAACGGCGGCTTTCCAGATGCGTTTGGGACAAGGGAGCGTTATCGTCCTTGCCGACGGCGAAATAGTGAAAGACCTGTTGCTGGGTCAGATACGCCAGTTGTTCATTTACCCGGTAGTTTTTTTGCCGTCTGTGGTACCAATCATTGAGATGTTTTTTGGGTAGGCGTACTAATAGCTCACGTTTACGTTGCGCTTCTTTGGCGGTCAGCGGCCGCAAATCCTCTAGGTCGTACAGCGCCGACAAAGCGAAAATATCCGGCCCACAGGAAGCATAATAGCTAGGCTCCACACCGCCGAAGCTTTGGTGAGGCGTACGCATTAGCGTAGAAAAAGCATATATTTTTAGCTGAGGATTGTCCTGCTTAAGCTGGTTAAACTTGTCCACCGTGTAGAGTAGTTCCGGCTCCGGGGTTTGGTGCATCCGAGAGGGGACAAGACCACCATAGACCAGACTGTCCGTTGCCAGTACCGCACAGGTAGCCTGGGGAGCATTGACCTCTAGCCAGTGCCACAATTTGTCCGTGGCAACCTCGTTAGTATTAGAGGCAATCAGTTCCGCCGGTGGCAAAATTAGTTCATAGCCTGCCGCCTCCAGCGTACCCACCACATAGGAAAGACAGACAGGACGATTGTCCAGAGGGATATAGAGCAGTTTGCCTTTGGCCTCCGCCAGATTAGGCAAGGAGCACAAACAGCAGATTAAAGCCACGACTTGCACAAATTTTCTCATCACAAAGCCCCTTTATTTAATATATGCAATATTATACAACTATTTTCGGTTTCTGCCAAAATTATTGACAAAGCTTACCAGTGTGCTATAATGGGAAGTAATTTAAAACCCATTATTAGTTATGCGAAGGACAAGAACCCTAGAAATCCTTACAGGAAGTGCTGCCTAGACTGAGAGCAGTATGGTCAGAGTTTCACCACCTTCAAACTACCGCCTGAAAATAGCTAGCTATGAGTAAGCACGGTCGTCTATCGGCGTTAACGATACCGAGAGGGCTTTTAGCTAGGCTAAAGCCAATCAGGGTGGAACCGCGGAATACTCCGTCCCTTTATAGGGATAGGAGTTTTTTTATTTTAATTTATTCATTTTGTCAAGTTTGAAGGAGGTTTTTTAAATGCTTACAGTAACCTTACAAGACGGTGGAACCAAAGAATTTGCCCCAGGGACTACCTTGTTAACCGTCGCCAAAACTTTATCCCAAAAACTAGGCAAAGCAGCCTTGCTAGCCGTAGTGAATGGCGAAAATAGAGATTTGACCGACACCCTGGAAGAAGACGCCCGGGTCGAATTTATTACCGGCGACTCCGCCGCAGGACTTCACGCTATTCGCCACACCGCAGCACACGTCATGGCTCAAGCCATCAAACACCTTTTCCCGACAACGAAATTTGCCATTGGACCTGCTATCGACAAAGGCTTCTATTATGACCTAGATAGCGAGCATATTTTTACCCCCGAGGATTTGGTTGCTATTGAAAAAGAAATGGCGAAAATCGTCAAAGAAAATATCAAGCTAGAACGCTCCGAATTACCCAGAGCAGAAGCCCTGGCTTTCTTTGCCGCTCAAGGCGAAGCGTACAAAGTCGAGCTGATTAACGACCTGCCCGCCGACGCTGTGATTAGCCTGTACCAAGAAGGCGACTTCACCGACCTGTGCCGGGGGCCACATTGTCCCTCTACCGGTCGCATCAAAGCCTTTAAACTGCAAAGCATTGCCGGTGCTTATTGGCGTGGCAACGAAAAAAATAAAATGCTCCAACGCATTTATGGTACTGCCTTTAATTCCAAAGAAGAATTGACCGCCTACCTGACCATGCTAGAAGAAGCCGCTAAACGTGACCATCGCAAACTAGGCAAAGAACTAGAACTGTTTGCCCTCATGGACGAAGGCCCAGGCTTTCCTTTCTTTTTGCCCAACGGCATGATTGTGCGCAACGAATTAATTAACTACTGGCGTGCAGTTCATCGTCGCTATGGCTATGAAGAGCTGATGACCCCGATGATTTTGTCCCGCCAATTGTGGGAAACCTCCGGGCACTGGGATCACTACAAAGAAAATATGTACTTCACGCAGATAGACGAACTAGATTACGCCATTAAACCTATGAACTGCCCCGGCGGAATGTTAGTATACAAGACTAAACCCCATAGCTACCGGGAATTACCTATTCGTGCCGGTGAGCTAGGTATCGTGCATCGCCATGAATTGTCCGGTGCCCTCCACGGTCTGTTTCGTGTCCGTTGCTTCACCCAAGACGACGCCCATATTTTCATGATGCCCAGCCAAATTAAAGACGTTATTCAAGAAACCATTCGTTTGTTTGACGAAGTCTACGCTACTTTTGGCTTGAAATACCACGCCGAGCTTTCCACACGCCCCGCAGACTCCATGGGTGACGAAGCCACCTGGGAAGTAGCGACTAACGGCTTGCGGGAAGCCATGGAAGATTTTGGCCTTAAATACATTGTCAACGAAGGGGACGGCGCTTTTTATGGTCCTAAAATCGACTTCCATTTGCAAGACTCCATTGGTCGTACTTGGCAATGCGGTACGATTCAGCTCGATATGCAGCTACCGGAAAAATTCGACCTGACCTATACCGGCGAAGACGGACAAAAACATCGCCCCGTCATGATTCATCGGGTGGTTTACGGCAGTATTGAGCGCTTTATTGGCATCTTGACCGAAAACTATGCCGGCGCTTTTCCAGTGTGGCTAGCACCCCAGCAAGTACGTGTTTTGCCGATTTCCGAAAAATTCCAGCCCTATGCCGACCAAGTCAAACAACAGCTCTTTGACCTAGGCATTCGCATCGCCACCGACGACCGCAACGAAAAAATCGGCTACAAAATCCGAGAAGCACAAATGCAAAAAGTTCCTTATATGCTAATAATAGGCGAGCAGGAAGCAGCTAGTGGTACCGTAGCAGTACGGAGCCGTAGCGGCGGCGACCTAGGCGTCCTGGCACTTGCCGACTTTATTGCCCAATTAACCCAAGAAATCGCTACGAAACAATAATTAAGACGAAGTAGACGCAAATATAGTTGACAGGCGGTAGCGTCTGTGGTATTATATCTGAGTAATGAAGTAGAAGCCACTCGCTTCTCACCTTGCGACCAGCGTCCGACAAGGTTTTTGATATTGTTTAGTATCAGCGGGTGGACTAATCTGTCTACCCGCTTTATTTTTTTTGGAGGTGAATTGCTATAAGCAAAGAAGGCTTGCGTATCAACGAAGAAATCCGTGCCCATGAAGTGCGCGTTACCGGTGATGACGGTGAACAGTTAGGAATTATGTCCGGACGAGAAGCTTTGGAGCTGGCGTTGGAACAGCATCTTGATTTAGTTGAAATTGCACCCAATGCGAAACCACCTGTGTGTCGGATAATGGATTACGGCAAGTATCGTTATGAGCAACAAAAGCGTGATAAAGAAGCTCGTAAGAAGCAAAAAACCTTTGATATTAAAGAAGTTAAGCTTCGTCCCGGCATTGAGGATCACGATTTTGAAGTCAAATTCAAAAACGCTGTACGCTTCCTAGAAGATGGCGACAAAGTAAAAGTAACGATTATGTTCCGCGGACGTGAACTATCACATCCTGAATTGGGACAGGTTTTATTAACTAAGATGGCCGCACAGCTTACAGATCTAGCGATTATTGAGCGTGCAGCTAAACTAGAAGGCAAAAACATGATTATGATTGTGGCGCCTAAACTTACCAAATAACAAGGAGGATGTTTCCTATGCCAAAGATGAAAACTCGTAGAAGTGCTGCTAAACGTTTCAAAATTACCGCTTCAGGTCAATTCAAACGTTCAAAAGCTTTTAAAAGTCATATTCTTGAACATAAATCCCCAGCTCGCAAAAGAAACTTGCGTAAAGCAGGACTTGTTCATAAGACAGACCATGAACGCGTAGCAAAAATGCTTCCGTACGCATAATATAGAAGGAATTTGAGGAGGATTTAACCATGGCAAGAATTAAAGTGGGCGTAACTGCACATAGACGTCATAAACACATTCTAAAATTAGCAAAAGGTTATCGTGGCACCAAGAGCAAATTGTTCAGAAAAGCTAACGAAACCGTAATGAAAGCATTATCCTATGCTAAACGTGACCGTCGCACCAAAAAACGTGAATTCCGCAAATTGTGGATTGCTCGTATCAACGCTGCTACTCGCATGAATGGCATGACTTATAGCCGTTTCATCTGTGGTTTAACTAAAGCGGGTATCGTGCTGGACCGCAAAGTTTTATCCGATATGGCGATTAATGACGCCGCTGCTTTCACCAAATTGGTCGAAGCTGCTAAAGCTGCTCTGTAAATTGCAAAGCTGAGGGTAACCTCACAAGCCCCGAACTTAGTGTTCGGGGCTTTTTTTGCGTTCATAAGGCTTGCCCTCATCGCTAGTTGTCTGTAACGGCTGGGAGATTAGTGCGGGGGGCTTAGCTTTAGTTTTCTTTTAATCTCAAAAACAGGGTAGTGCCATAGCGCTAGCCTGTTTTTGTGATTAAAGGGCGTTGCAACGGACGCACTAGTTTTTGCGTTGGGTGAGTTCAAACCGGCGACGAATTTCGCAGAGCACACCTATCACCTCTAAAGGTTTTAGTTCGCTAGGTGACAGGACAGTAGTTTGGTAGCCGGGGTTACAGGTTTCTAACAACAAGAGGTCTTTGACTACAGTTAGTTGACGCAAAATACAAGTATTCTTCACTCGCAGAGCAACATAAGTGCCAGAGGGGATATTTGCTTGGGGTTGTACCAAGCAAATATCCCCTTGCCTAATACCGGCGGCGAGTAGCCCCTCATCACTACACAGTACCGCCACCGGGAGCACCTGCTTGTTGGCATTAGGAAGCGGTTCTGTTAAACAAAGCCCTGTTTCGGATAAAGCGATAATATTATTAACCTCTAGTTCACTAACCTTATTGATTAATAAATCTTCATAGTAGGTACTCTCGCTGGAATGTTGGTGCAAAAGAGTATCAAGGGAAACCCGGAAAATATTGGCTAGATGGACCAGCGTCTTGGCGTCGGGTGAGATTTTACCGGTTTCATAGCGAGAATAGGTGGCAGTAGTTACCTTTAGTTCGTCCGCAACTTGCCTTTGGGTCAAGTGTGCGGCTTTGCGCAGTGTTTTAAAGGTTGTTGTTTTCATCATGTTGTCTTCACAGCTCCTTTTATTAGTAGTTACTATGATTTTATACTAAAAATACGTTCAACGTAAGTTTTAAAAAAACAAATACTGCTTTTTCTACCTATAAATTACGCTAAATGTAATTTTAAAAAACATAATGGTTGATAAATTACTTAATACGTAATATAATTGTGTAAAGTAACCAATTAGGCAACAAAGGAGGCGACACAATGCTGGCAATACGTAGGTTACGTAAGCGATTAGGATTGACACAAGTAGAAATCGCCAAACAAATTGGCGTAACCGCACCGACTTTTAGCCGGTGGGAAACAGGCATGTTTTTCCCTCGAGTGGATAAACTGCTCTTATTGGCACAGGCTTTACATTGTACTATCGCAGAATTAATGGAAACAGAGGAAAAATAGTCTGTATTGTGCTAGTGGACAAAGGCGGTCGTGGTTGGAAAGGCGACCCTTCGATGCAGACGGAGTACAGTTACGCTGGCTTACCTAAGTAGGTCGGGCAAGGGATTTGGGTGTAGAAAAAACAAAGGAGTGGGTTATTTATGTCTTTAGGCAAAAAGCAACAAATTTTGGCAGCATTTTTGTGTGCAACCTCTCTAGCAGCTTATTATCCGTCAACGGGGTTGGGGGCG
>JAVXCQ010000022.1:0-29256 GCA_036659415.1 Acidaminococcaceae bacterium | reverse complement strand
CTTAACCATACGGTGACCACCTTTAGCGGTGTGTGTAGCGCCGAATGCACTCAATTAATGCAAGACTTTTTTCGGCAACGCAGGAAGCCTAAAAAACGCAAAGACGAAGCAACGGTAAAATAGCGTTTGCATAAAACACTGCTTTGTTGCTATAATAAACGAGTGACTAGACACGCCACCAATCGGAGCGGTAGCGAAGTGGTCATAACGCAGCGCACTCGAAATGCGTCGTACGGCAACGTACCGTGGGTTCGAATCCCACCCGCTCCGCCATTATTAAACAACTATAAATTATCAAAGCACGTCCTCGGTTATTTACTAACCAGGGACGTGCTTTTTGTGTATGGAGGGAAGGTACCTGTTGGCGTGGTTAAATTAGCGTTTCCGGCTTAGCTGTAGTTTTAATATCACTGGCAATTGTTTGCGCTAAAAGATCTAGCAGTACTTCTTCCTTTGTTTGCAAAGAGGATTTAAGGTCCAGGGGAGTTCCTAACAACTGACAGTTTTTAAATTTGTGAGTGACATATTCCACCATGGCAGCTTGTGCCCTTGAAGCCCAACTATGACAACCGATGACGGCAACTTTGCGATTTTGAAATAACAGAGTCTGTAAGTCGTGAAGGAAAGTTTCCATCGGTAGGTAAAGATTAAGATTGTAAGTTGGTGCTGCCAGAAGCAAATGGCTGTACTTCCAGGCAGCCGCTGTAATAAAGGAGGGATGAGTTTTAGAAACGTCATACATTCTAATGTCTTGAATGCCCTTTTGACTTAATTTATGAGCCAAAATGCAAGCTGCCCGTTCAGTATTACCGTAAATGGAGGCAAAGGCTATTACAACACCATTTTTTTCAGGAACATATTTTGCCCAATGAAGATATTTGTTAATAATCATTTGAATCGTTTCCGGTGTGCGGAAAACCAAACCGTGTACTGGTGCAATAATTGCAATTGGCAGTTGTGAAGCTTTAGCTAGAACCTCCATAACTTGTTCGCCATATTTGCCAACAATATTTACATAATAACGTCGTGCTTCGTCTAAGTACGCATTGGCAAAATCAACTTGATCAGCAAAAACATTGCCACAAGTGCCGAATAAGCCAAAGGCATCAACGCTAAACAAGACATTATCAGTTAAATCATAGGCCATGGTTACTTCCGGCCAATGAACCATGGGAGCTTGAATGATTTGGAGTAGATGTTTTCCTAGGTTGATTTGGTCACCTTCTTTAACTACTTGGTAATTATGTGGCAAAGGGTGACGATAAAACTGTTCATATAATTTTATTGTTTGTTTTTGGGCAACAATTTTCACCTGAGGATATCTTTCTACAAGGGCAACGATGGAACCAGCATGATCCGGTTCCATATGATTGATGAATAAATAATCGAGTTGACGTCCGTGAAGCAAAAATTCTACATTTTCTAGAAATTCATCACGGACAGACTTATCCATAGTATCTAAAACGGCTGTTTTCTCATCGTCAATAAAATAAGAATTGTAGGATACACCTTGGGGCAGGGGAAAAGAACTTTCAAATAATGCTGTCCGAAAATCGTTGCAGCCCATCCAATAAATACCGTTTTTTATTTCTTCTACGCAATGCATATACTCACGTCCTTTTAAATGTTTTTTATGGAGTTAAATATCATTAAATCCTGCACCCAAAATGAATGCAGGATTTGTTTTAGTAGCGGTTAAATTTAAACAACTTGATTTAATCGTTGTATTTAGTAGTTGTTCGGAACTTATTGTCCCATCATACCGCTGTTGCCACCCATGACAGTGGAGTCATACTCTTTAAAGCCATGCCAGTCTTTATCATCGAAACAAGTTTTTCTTACATTACAAACAGGGCACACCCAATCTTCTGGCAGATTTTCAAAAGGAGTTCCCGGTTTAATGCCATTGTCGGGATCACCTTTTTCAGGGTCATAAAACCAACCACAGTTACGGCAGACATAAACTTTTGCTTTTTCCTCACTCATGACAATTCCTTCTTTCATTATTTAAATTTATTATGACCATCTAGCTTGTTATTATTATATGCCGCCATTTTATGTTCTTCTTGCTACAAGGGACTGATAAAAAGTTTAAAAAAAAATCCGAACTAGGACAAAGGTCGTAGTCGCAAAGTCTGGTATTACTTAAAGTTATTAGGTGCTACTCGTAAAAAAATATTTACAAATAGAGTATATTGCTTGATGTAAAAAGGGTTTTAGGCTTTACCGTTGAATATATAAAGTGTAGCAAGATTGCGGAGAGTAGGGTACACCTGAAACGGTCAAGAACAGAACGGTTACGGTCGTTGTACTAGGAGTTTTCAGTGTTGCAAGGCGTACTTAAAATAAGGGTTAACTAGGATAAAAATAGCTTGAGTCTTGAAAACAATTCTGCTATAATTCCTTTGTAATAACGATAATTAGTTGTAAAAGCAAGACCCAAGTGTGAGGAGTTGACGTGATGTTCGATATTAATAAAATGCATACGATAGTTAAAGAGCAGTGCGCAACGAATAATTTATATGAATTATATCGCTTGGTAGACCCTCTCACGCATCAAGTTTATAGTTATAATGAGGATAAATACACCGTGCAGGAAGAAAATATGGTTTGTTATGACCTCTGGAAACGTGGTTTTCCTTGCGCCAACTGTATTTCTAAAAATACTTGCTCAGAGGATAAGCAATATATTAAGCTGGAGTGTCTAGAGGGACGTATTCTTATTGTACATTCGCTACCAGTGAGGATTGAAGAAAAAATATTTTCCCTGGAATTAGCACTAGATGTAACTAATAGCATGTTAAAAACAGAAAAGCTGATGACTACGGATAGTACCTATGTGAAGGCCATTGCCAACTTTAACGAGCTGGCCATTCGCGATGTTACTACGGGTTTATTTAATAAAACCTATGCTATCAATGAATTGGATAACCTGGCACAACGGCTTGAACTGGAACCTATTCCGGTAACGGTAGTTATCTTATATTTGGCTAATCTGAAAGAAATTAATACCCTCTTGGGTAGACAAAAAGGCGATGAAGCTCTAGAGTTTTTAGTAGAAGTCATTAAACGCTCAGTGCGGCTATATGATGGTTGGGCTTGTCGCTTGGCAGAGGACGAACTAGGAATCGTTTTTGTAGGGAAACAAGAGCAGGAGGTCGGTATTATTTGTAAACGCTTTGGGCGGGGTATTGCCAGCCATATTTTGGGCGTGCGTGAGGATAAGCCGGTGACCGTGAGTCTAGAATATAATTTGCAACAATTGCAACCCAAAGAACGGGCGAAGACTTTGCTTAATACTTTGCGGGATAAAGCACGCATTAAAATTGAAGCAAAATTTTAAGCTTGCGGGGTTACAAAGTTAGGTAACCAAAGAGGAATTGACAAAAGGTTGTGCGACCTATAAAATATAGTTAGCGAGGGCTAACTGCAAGGAGGCGCATAAAGATGATTAATTATATTATTGGTGGCATTTTAGTAGTGCTAGTGTTATTGGCATTGCGAACCATTTTATTTAAAAAAGAAAAAGGTTGTGGTGGTGGTTGTCAGGGCTGTAGTCAGGCCAGCCGTTGCCATCAAGAAGAATAGGTACAATGCCCCGAATGTTTATCGAACATTCGGGGCATTTCTGCTATAATGTAAGAGTTAGAATGGGAAAAAAGTACTGTTGGGAAATTTTATAGGTGGTGAACTGTGATGATAGAAAGAAATGCCTGGGCAGAAATTGACTTGTCAGCAGTCGCTCACAATATGGCTACGGCAAGACAAAGAACGCTGCCAGGGACAAAACTTTGTGCAGTTGTTAAGGCTGAGGCCTATGGGCACGGCGCAGTACCGGTGGCTAATGCGGCGATTGCCGGTGGCGCTGATTTTTTGGCGGTAGCGATTTTGCAAGAGGCTGTGAGTTTGCGTGATGCAGGTATTAACGTACCTATTTTAATTTTGGGGACTATGCAGATCGAATATGCCAAAGAAATTGTGGAGTATGATATTAGGCAAGCCCTTTATACCTGGGAAGCGGCGCTGGCTTTGTCGGCAGCGGCAGTGAAGCTTGGTAAACCGGCCAAGGTACATTTGGCGGTAGATACAGGCATGAATCGCATTGGTAATAAGCTAGGCGAGGTAGGACCCTTTGCTGCGCGAGTGGCTACGTTACCAGGAGTGGAGCTAGAGGGTATTTTTTCTCATTTTTCTACGGCGGATAGTGCGGATAAAAGTTTTGTGGAGGAACAATTTGCCGTTTTTCAAGCGGCGATTGCCGAAGTGGAACAAGCGGTTCACCACAAGCTACCACTGCGCCATATTGCGAACAGTGCTTCTTTATCCGAGGCGCCGGCTATGCATTTAGACATGGTGCGGCAGGGTATTACCCTCTACGGTCTGTGGCCCTCGGCGGAGGTTAAGCATGATTTTGTTTTGCAACCTGTTATGCGGGTCAAAGCACAGGTGGTGTATCTTAAGGAAATTGGGGTAGGAGAAACCATTGGCTATGGCCGAACCTTTACGACAACGCGTGTAACTAGGGTGGCAACGCTTCCCTTAGGCTACGCCGATGGTATTAGTAGGAAACTTTCTAATCAAGGGTATGTTTTACTGCGAGGACAAAAAGCTCCTATTGTAGGACGGGTGTGTATGGATCAGATGATGGTGGACGTGACCGATATTCCGGCAGTGACCGTTGGTGATATTGCGTTGATTTTTGGTGGGGCAGAACTACCGGTAGAATTGGTCGCCCAGTGGATGGGAACCATTAATTATGAAGTGGTTTGCCGGATTGGTATGCGCTTGCCACGTAAATTTATTTATTATAGTGGAACTGTGTAAAGCTAGCCTACGGGCAAAAAGGAGGGTAAGTAATGACTGAACAAGAATGGCAGGAATGTGTAGAGCTTGCGTCCGGTGGTGAATGGCCAATTCCCCGGGAGTTAATCAGCGATTATAATAACTGGCTGTGTCGTTCCAGTGTGGGTCGGGCATTGTTTTTTCGTGAACAGATAGAAGAGGCGATGTTGGTACTTAGTACGATTGTTGAAGTTGTACCTAGTGAAGCAGTACCGGCTAGCGGTATGAGTGAAGTAGAACACAAGATTTTGTGTTTACGGGATTTAGCTAAAATAGTATGGGGTTTGACGGCTAATGCAGAGGCTGCTTTACGTTTTTGGGACGAAGCAGTGGAGCGTTGTGCCAACTGGCAACATCCTTTTAATAGTGTGGCTCGCGGTGAAATTAGCTACGGTCGCTTAGTGATGCTTTTGGCGGCAAGGCAACCAGCAGCCGTGACGGCAGGGGTGCAAGCCATGATAACCAGTGAGCGTTTTGAGCGAGAACAGGTGAACAGCTATCGTTATTTTGGTTATAAATTCATGGCGGAAAAAGAATTCACCTTAAAAAATTACCAAAAGGCGGCTCTCCTTTATGAACAAGCCTTTGCTTATTATCCCAAATCGGCTGCGGGGTTGCGTGATGAAGTGACGGCCAAAGCTTTGCCCGATGCGGAGGAACGTTGTCATAAGTTTCAAACTATGAGCAGTATGCAATATCTGCAATGGGATTTGACGCCAGCGGCAGTAATTAGACGTTAAACCAGTGCTAGCCTCAATCTTACGGGATTGGGGCTTTTTTAATTAATTAATCAATTAAAAGATTTTGCATACAATTAAGGTTAAAATTGTTACAATTAGCATATTATGACCGAATAATGGGGAAGGGACTGACAGAATGTTTTTTAAAAAGCAAGTTATTTTAGCGGGGTTAGTTTGTTTGCTCGCAACACCAAGTGTTGCGGGAGCCGAGGGGTTCGGCATTGTGGAGTGGAGCGCCGAGGGTGTTGCCATGGGCGGAGCACGGATGTTTGCAGAAGATGATGCGGCCAATATTGCTTATAATCCGGCTTCTATTACCAAGGTGAAGAATAAGGCCTATAGTATGGGGGCTATTTACTTAAGCCCTCATGGTAAATACGATGCACAAAAAAAAGGGGCCATTGGTGGTGGCGTGGAACAAGGGCGCAATCGGATTAATCCGGCTATTGCACCTTATGCTTATTATGTAGAAAAAATTAACGATAAAGAATGGTGGGGTATCGGCAATTTTGTGCGGTTTGGCATGGTTTCCGAATTTGAGAAGGGTACTTTACCTACGACTAATGCGCAAATGTCCAAATTAATTGGCATGAGTATTACGCCTACCTATGCGCGTAAACTAGATAAGAAATGGAGCGCCGCTATTGGCGCAGAATTTAACTACGTAGGTTTAACTTTAAATAAAAAAGTTATTACCAATCCCAGCACTTTGGCTTCTGTCGATACTAAAGCGGACGGGGATAGTTTTGGCTGGGGATGGAATGCGGCAACTAACTATGCTTTCGATGAAAAAAATGAAATTGGGTTAGTATATCGCTCTAAGATTTCTCACGATATGACGGCAGATTTTGGCATGAGTAATGGTTTTAGGACCAAAGCTCGTGGTAAAGTCGTTCTGCCGGATAGCTATACCATTGGTTATAACCATAAATTTGACGCTAAAACCAGAGTTGAAGTGCAAGGTATGTACACGCGCTGGAGCACTTATGAAAGCTTAGACCTCAAGTTTGATGATGTGCTACCACCGAGTATTGACCGGAAGGATTGGAGCAATGGCTGGCGTTACGCTATCGGCGTGGAGCATAAGCTTAGCGACAAGTATACTTTACTCGGCGGGTTTGCCTATGACGGTTCGGCTATTCCTAAGGCGCATGCGGACTTTATGATTCCTACGGGCAATCGTAAAACCTTTACTCTAGGTGGTCAGTATCACGATAAAAATCAAGTTCTTACCGTAACCTTGGGCTATATGTCTGTTGGAGCTAAGGATATTTTGGGTAAACCAGGGGATTTATTTGATTCTGTGCATACTCATGATAATCATGTTACCCTTTTTGGCCTCGGTTACCAACGCAAATTCTAAGAATATGACTAGCTTCTGTGGCTGTTACCCAAGGTAACAGCCACTTTTTAATAGGTGCACAAAAAGTGGACAGTAGTGCTGTTTTGGCTTATAATAAGGAAAGATTAGTGACAGGAAAGTTGGCTGGACATGGCAGTTATTTATTATATGAGTGGTACAGGTAATAGCCTAAGTGTGGCTCAACAACTGGGACAATTACTCAATGCACGGATTGAAGGTATGAGCGCCTATTTGGCCGCACCCTACCTAATTGAAGATGAAGTCGTGGGTATTGTGACACCGGTTTATTGTTTGGCACTACCGGCTTTAGCGGAAAAGTTTTTACAACAGGTGCAATTGGGCACGCCCCGGTATTTATTTTGTGTGGCTACCATGGGGGCAATGGCAGGACAGACTTTGGCTCAGGCTCGCAAAATCTTGACCACACGCAAGCAGTGTTTGACGGCCGGGTTTAGTATTGCTTTACCTGATAATAGTATTGTTTTCCCTTCACCGGCTAAGCATAAAGCCCTCCTTTTAAGTCGAGAAAAAACTGCAGTAGGTGAGATTGCCCTGGCAGTTAAACAGCGGCAGGTTAATGCCAGCCATTTACATCGTAATCCCTTGTGGCGCTTAGTTACTGTGGTAGGCTGGTGGGTTTTGCGAGCCGTGTATAAGGTGGACGAAAAAAAGGTTTATCGTGGTCAGTGTATTAAGTGCGGGTTATGTGCCAAGATTTGCCCAACGCAGGCCATCACCATGGAAAATGGCTACCCTGTTTTTAAAGCAGGGTGTACCAATTGTTTTGGGTGTGCTCATTGGTGCCCAGAGCAAGCGATTACCTTGGGTCGTTTGACACCTACGGGTACCAGTAAATATGTGCATCCGCAAACCAGCGCGCAAACCTTAGCGAAACAAAAAGAGTTGCGTAAGTAGTTAACAAGGTTACTGACAACAACTATTTCTCTACAGGAATAGTTGTTTTTTTTCGGCTAGTTTGAATTCTTTGCCCGGAAGCATTGTACCAGAGATTTCTTTGATGTAAAATGGTACTATTATGGGAGAATAGTCAGGGGGAAAAAGCATGAGTAGGTATCAAGCTGTAACTAAAGCAATCATTGAGGAATTACAAACTATTGTGGGGGCGGAGTTCACCTACTGGCAACCGGAACAGTTAGAGCATTATCAAACAGACGAGGAAACTAATCCCCAGTATTTTCATCGGCCGGAAGTGGTAGTGGCGCCTAGTAATACCGAAGAAATTGTGGCTATTGTTAAGTTAGCTAATCGAGAAGTAATTCCCATCACGGTGCGTTCGGCTGGTACCAGTTTAGCCGGTGGTGCAATCCCCGTCTGCGGTGGAATTGTTTTATTAATGGAACGCTTAAATAAAATTTTAACGGTTGATGCCGCTGCAATGTTTATGGTGGTAGAAGCAGGAGTTCTTACTAAAGAAGTACAAAAAGCTGCTAACGCAGTGGGGATGCTGTATGCCGGCGACCCTTGTAGCGCAGATAGCTGTCTGATTGGTGGAAATATTGCGACTAATGCCGGTGGTAATAAGGCTGTGCGTTATGGTACAACAAGGAATCAAGTTTATAGCCTTGAGGCGGTTACGCCTACGGGGGAACTGGTTAATTTGGGTGCCAGACTGCAAAAAAATAGTACAGGTTTTGCGGTGGAACAATTAATAATGGGCAGCGAGGGTACTTTGGGCATTATTACCAAAGCCACGCTCAAACTTTTGCCCTTGCCTCCTTATCGGTTTGATTTGCTGGCCATCTTTACGGAGGTGGAGCAGGCGATTGATTTGGTACCGCAAATTATTAAGGCTGGTATTACTCCCACCAGCATAGAATTTATGGATAATAACTTCGTGCGTTCTACTAACGATTATTGTGGTAGCCGTCTGGCACACTACGAGGACGGCAACTATGTCCTTATTACAGTGGAAACCTTTGACGAAGCAGAGCTTGATCAGAAAATGGAACTGTTAGACACTTTGTGTAGTGCCGCCGGTGCCGCCGAGGTGTTAGAGGCTGATGAGCGGATTTGGAAATTGCGCCGCAGTTGTCAAGAATCGGTACGACTCCTTAGCTTAGTTAGTATTACCGATGATGTAGTCGTGCCATTGGATCAAGTGGCAACAACTATTAAATTCGTCATGGCCACGGGGCAAAAATATCCTTTCCGCGTGATGACCATGGCTCATGCCGGTGATGGCAATTTGCATTTTGTACTGTGCAAAGGGGAATTAACTGAGGAAGTGTGGGAACGCGAGGTGGCGGCTTTTCATGCCGAAGTTTACCGGTATGCCTACGCTATTGGTGGACGCCTGTCTGGCGAGCATGGTATTGGTATGAAAAAGTTGGCAGAGTTGGCTCTTTATACTCCTGGCCCGGAGTTAGAAGTGATGAAAACCTTGAAACGTGCCATGGATCCTAAGCACATTCTTAATCCCGGTAAAGTCGTGGCAGTTTAAGGTTGCCCCCTACGCTCGTTGTGCTGAGGGGCTAGCAAGTAGTGTGACCTATTTTATAGTGAAAGGTAGAAGATAAAATGACTAATTATGCTCCAGTGACGCAAGAGGTACTAGCAGCACTCAGAGAGGCTGTAGGTGCCGAATTTGTTTATACCCAGGAAGAAAAACTTGAACAATATAAAACAGACGAAGAAACAGATCCCCGTTTTCATCAACGGCCGGAAGTTGTGGTAGCCCCTGCTAATACGGCCGAAGTGGCGGCTGTTATGCAAATCGCCAATCGCTTTGTGATTGCGGTGACACCACGTAGTGCTGGAACTAGCGTGTCTTGCGGAGCGATTGCCGTCCACGGCGGGATTGTCCTGCTTTTGGAACGTCTTAATCAAGTGCTAGAGCTGAATACGGAGGCTATGTACATGACGGTAGAAGCCGGTGTGCGCACGGTAGAAATTCAACAATTGGCTAATCGTCATGGGTTATTATATGCCGGTGACCCTTGCAGTTCTGATAGCTGCCTTATTGGTGGCAATATTGCTACTAATGCCGGCGGCAATAAAGCGGTGCGTTATGGGACAACTAGGAATCAAGTTTATACGATTGAAGCGGTAACGCCTACTGGCGATATTGTTAATCTGGGTGCGCGGCTTAAAAAAAATAGTACCGGTTATGCACTTGACCAGTTAATTATGGGTAGTGAAGGTACTTTGGGTATTATTACCAAAGCCACGCTGAAACTGTTGCCCTTAGCACCCTATAAAATTGATTTGTTGGCCATTTTTACGGACCTTAACGCAGCGATTGATATTGTACCGACTTTAATTAAAGCTGGTGTTAATCCTACGAGTGTGGAATTTATGGATAATTCCTTTGTACGAGCTTCCAGTGATTACTGCGAACTCAAGTTGCCCCACTATGAGGACGGTAACTATGTCATTATCACGGTGGAAACCTTTAACGAGGACGAGCTAGAAAGTAAAATGGAGCAATTAGACGAACTTTGTTGTGCCAGCGGCGCTACTGATGTGTTAGAGGCTGATGAGCGGGTTTGGAAAATTCGCCGTAATTGTTTGGAAGCCACCAGAGTGCTCAGCCTCGTCAGTACTTCTGATGACTTGGTTGTACCGGTAGACCAAATTGCCACTACGATTGAATATTTAACGACCGTAGCTCAAAACTATCCTTTCCGCGTGTTTACTTTGGCTCATGCCGGCGATGGGAATTTGCATTTCCAAATTCTTAAAGGTGAACTCAGTGATGAAGAATGGGAAACGCAAGTTAATAAATTCCATGCGGAAGCCTATGCCTATATTTATAGTTTGGGTGGTAAACTTTCCGGGGAACATGGGATTGGGGCCAAAAAGCTCGTGCCCATGGAAAAATATACCGAGACCACAGAGCTCAAGATGATGAGAGCCATTAAGCGTGCGCTAGATCCCCAAAATGTTTTAAATCCAGGCAAAGTTTTTAACGCTTAAGACGGAGTGCTGTAAATAAAAATAACGCCTGCATAAAATGCAGGCGTTATTTTTTATAGCCAGTTTTTGGCTTTAAATCCTCGATACAAATAGATTGCAATAATAGCCATGACGGTAATGCAGACAGGATAACCATACTCGGATTTTAGTTCCGGCATATATTCAAAATTCATGCCATAAAGTCCGGCTAAAAAGGTTAAAGGCAAGAAGACCGTAGAAATGAGCGCCAGGGTTTTCATAATTTCATTAGTACGCATATTAATATTATCCAGGTTAAGTTGAACGATAGTTGCTAGTGCATCATGGCAAATATCACAAGTTTCCACTAATTGCTCCACATGATCTGCTAAATCGCGGAGATAGGGTTCAATGGTTGGCAAAAAATATTGCTCATGGGGTAGGCGTAGTTCGTTCATGATTTTGCGTAGCGGAACAATGGAACGGCGCACCAGGGCAACGTCATGCTTTAACTTGAGAATATCTTCTTGGGGTGGTGCTTCATTTTTGGTTAAAAGACGGGTTTCCAGCCATTCAATGCGGTCGTGGAGTTTTTCTAAAATAACAAAATGGCTGTCAATGAGATTGTCCAGTAACATATAAAAAATATAGCCACTATGACTACGAGGGTACGTGAGGGCGGACATTCTGGCACGTGCCGCTTGGAAGCAATCGCTATTCGGCGGCTGAAAAGTGAGAATGTAGTTGGGCCCCAAGACCAAACCAATCTGGTCGGCTTGTACGTGTAATTTAGTGGTAATGGTTAGCTTTTTTACTAAGATGAGGAGATTACCACCCAAAGCTTCAAATTTGGGGTGATGTTTGGTGTTGAGCAAATCTTCTTGTAAAAGTGGATGCACGTCCATGGCCGTAAATAAGTTTTGAATGGAACTTTGGCTGGCTAAACCCTGGACGTCAATCCAGAGGGTGCTTTGAGGTTGAATTTGGAGGACATCGGCAGTCAGAATAGACAAAGAGAGGGTGGCGGCTCTGTTTTCACCAATGATGGTGCTTAAAAACTTAGAGGGACTGCTATCATCAATGCCTACAGGCACAGGAGTGCCCGGCGGCAAACCGACTTTATCAGAAATTTTGTCAACACGACTGTACATAATTGTGACCTCCTCAAAGGCTTTGTTGTTCTTATTGTACTCGGTAAGTAGAAAATGAGCAAGAAACGGAGTTAGGCTACTGGTAAGTTAACGCAGGCTGGTACCGGAGAGAATGGCACGAGCCAAGAGGGGGCGATTCATCGTGTAAATATGGATGCCGGTAAAGCCTGTTTGTAATAAGTCGTCAATTTGGCGGCAGGCATATTCGATGCCAGCACTTTGGAGAGCATCGTCATTATGGGAGTATTTTGCTAGCATTGCTTGGAGCGCTGGTGGCAAAGTGGCACCACAGAGTTTACTGATATGGGTGATTTGGCTGGCACTGAAAACCGGCATAATGCCCACGGTGAGGGGAACCGTAATACCCCTGCGGAGCAAGTTGTCTTGGAAGCGTTTGAGGCAGTCGTTATCAAAAGCGATTTGAGTAATGAGCAGTTCCACACCGGCGGCTACTTTGGCTTGGAGATAATCTAAATCTATAGTTGGTGTAGGCGCCTCCGGGTGCCCTTCGGGGTAAGCGGCGGCAGCGATACAAAACCGGCGACGTGCAGCAATACGGCGCACCAGGTCGCTAGCGTGGACGGGATAGACGGGACTGGTATAGCCCTGAGGTGGATCGCCGCGCAAAGCGAGAATATTATCTAGCCCTTTGGCTTGAATTTCATCTAAAATTCTTTCTGATTCTTCCGGGCTACTGGTAATGCAGGTTAAATGCGCCAGGGCTTCAAGGTGCAGATTGTTTTTGATATGGGCTGCCAGTTCCAAAGTTTTATTGTGTGTAGAACCACCGGCACCGTAGGTGACGCTAATAAAGTCCGGTTTGAGAAGGTGCAAGGCTTCCACTGCTTCTAAAACAGTGGCAAAAGGGGAATTAGGCTTCGGCGGAAAGACCTCAAAGGATACGACCGGTTTTTTTTGCGTAAATAGTTCAGCAATTTTCATGTTGTTATGTGCTACTAGCTAGTAGCTACTCCTTTTCTCGAAAAAATAAAAAAAACAGCCGTTCGAGAAGAACGGCTGTAGCTTTATACTGCACATTACTTTCTCATCTATCAGACTTAAAGAGTCTGTTGGAATTAGCACCATACGGTAAACCGTGGTTGCCGGGCATCGTCGGGCCAGTCCCTCCGCCGCTCTGGATAAGAAATATGAAGTTGTTACCTGCTATAATAACGCAAGGTTACGAAAGTTGTCAAGAGTTTGTTTTATTTTAGTGAAGCTTACAGTTTTACGATTAGATTTTTAATATCAATTTTATTTTTTTGCAAGCCTGCTTTTAGGAGAAATTCTTGAGTTTTCTCTAGCTCGGTAAGGTCTTGCGGTGTAAGCGTAGGGTCAAAGTTATACCACGGAGCCATAGCCCTGACCTCGGCAGGTTGTAAACCGGTGGCTTTGGCAGTGAACTCATAGGCCTGTGCTTGATTTTTGTGCAGGAAGGCAATATTTTCTTTGTGCGCCTCTAAATATTGTTTTATTGCTTCCGGATGTGTTTGTAGGAATTTATTGCTAGTCGCAATGACGATGGTGGCATCGACTAGCCCTTCACCATTGGCTAGAATGTGAGCACCGGCTTTTTGCGCCCGCAAAACATCGGCACCGGCAACAAGTGCCGCATCGACATTTTCGTTGAGCATGGCGGTAACAGAGGGCGGAATATCCATGGAAAGCAGTTCTACGTCACTTGCTTGCAAACCGGCCTTGTCTAAACCCGCCAATAAAATCTGGTGGAGAATGGTGCCCTTAGGACCGGCTACCGTTTTACCTTTAAGGTCAGCGAGAGTTTTGAGCTCAGGGTTTTTGGACATAATATTGAAGGCTTGGGGAGCACGGCTGTAAATGCCGATGATTTTAACGTCTACACCGTTGGAGGCCGCTAAAATAGCGGAAGTGCCACCTAGAGCGCTGCAAATATCCAAGCTGCCGGCGGCTAAAGCTTCTGTTTGTTTAGCACCGGAATTAATTTCGGGGAAATTAACCTTGGTGTTGGTTTTGGCAAAAGCTTTGCTGACGGTATTAATATTTTTATCAATAATGGAGGGAATATTGAGCGGAGATTTAACGTAGGTAATGTTCACTACCTGTGGGGGAGCAGTCGCCGCCTTTTTTTCTTGACTGCCGCAGCCTGTTGTGCTGGCCAAGGTAAGCAAGCAGAGCGTTGTTATTGTGAGTAAGCCTAAAAGTTTTTTCATTATCATTACCACCTTTTTCATATTTATTCCAACCCGGCAAGGATCTGTTTGCGCAGTTGGACAATGGCGGCAGAGGCAGGATCTCGAGGGTAGGGTAGAGCAATAGGAGTATCGGCCGTGACTTGACCGTTTTGCATAATTAAAACACGTTCGCCCAGCAGTAAGGCTTCTTCCACCTCGTGGGTTACAAAAACAATGGTTTTGCGTTCACGGGCAAACAGCCTAAGTAAGGTATCTTGCAAACCACGGCGAGTGAAGTAATCCAAAGCACTAAAAGGTTCATCCATGAGGATTAAATCCGGATTTTGAAAAAGGGTGCGTCCCAAAGCTACTCGTTGTGCCATGCCTCCCGATAGTTGAGTGGGGTAGGTGTCGGCAAACCTGGTCAGACCCAAAAGTTCTAATAAGGGTGCTAAGGAGTCAGTTGCTAAAGCAGGGTAACTTTTTTGGGCAAACTGCATATTTTCCGCCACGGTTAACCAGGGCATGAGGCGAGGTTCTTGAAAAACATAACCTATTTGCGGGGCAGTTTCGTCAAAGCTAATCCGACCACTACTGGGCGTTTCCAGCCCGGCTAGCAGGCGTAGTAGAGTGGTTTTGCCGCAACCACTTTTGCCGACAACGCAAGTAAAAGTGCCGGACGGTAAATGAAGAGTCGTGGGTGCTAACGCTGTTAGTTGACCCAAAGTGGTGTCATAAGTTTTGCTGAGAGCAGTTAAGTGAAGCGTCACCAGGGAGCACCTCCTTGTTTTTGCCACGGCATGAAGTAGGCAGTACAGAGGAGAAAAAGCCAGTCAATGAGGGCGCCGACGACGCCAATACTGACTAAGCCTACTAAGACTACGTCCGGTCTGGACATTTGCTCGGCATCTAAAATCATGTAACCAATACCAGAAGAGGCAGCAATGAGTTCTGCACCAATGAGCGCACGCCAGCTGTAACCGAGGGAAAGTTGTAGACCCACCGTAATGGAAGGTAGCGCCGCCGGTAATTGAATGAACCGTGCTTGTTGCCAAGGGGTAAAGTGTAAAGTAGTACCGACTTCTAAGAGGCGCGGGTCACAATTTTTGACGCCGCTGTAAGTATTGAGAAACAAGGGGAAAAATGAAGCTAAGAAAATAATGACCAGCTTAGAACCCTCATCAATACCAAACCAAAGAATAATGAGGGGAATTGCAGCTAGCGGCGGTACATGACGTAAAAATTCTAAAGTCGGCCAGAAAAAATCACGGAAGTGGCGGCTACGACCGCAGATAATACCTACAGGCAGAGCTACTAGACAAGAACAACAAAAGCCCAAGAATACCCGCTGTAAGCTAATAGTAAGATGCTTTGCTAAACTGCCATCAGCACAAAGCTCACCAAAGACCGCCCAAGTAACCTGTGGCGAGGGTAAGAGGTAGGGACTAAATAATTGTAGTTGCGTAACCAGCCACCACAGACCAAAAAGGGACAGCGGCAGGAGTAAAAGGTTCCGAAGTCTAGTCATAGCTGCTCCTTAATAGATAATAATTATTATATTTAAACTTTAAGGCAATTGGCTGGCAATGTCAATCCTGTAGTAGGCAGGAGTTTTTGCTTTTGTGGCGAATACAAGTAAATCAGTAGTACTATTCCTGTTTAAATGCTGGTAAAAATTTTTAGGAGTGGGAAAATAATGAGCAATTTTAGTAAGGTAATGTTAGCAACAGATTTTTCGGAATCTTCAGGCAGGTTGGGCGCCTGTTTGTTTGAACTTTGCCCAGATACGGCTACCGAAGTAGTCTTGGTCCACGTGCTGGATGATGATGAAGACGCCGACCCCCACAGTAGTAGCTATCAAGCGGCTTGGTGTAAACTTAAAAAATGTGAAACGGAACTGAAGCAGGCTGGCTATGAAGCACTGACGCTAGTCATGCCCAAAGGTGAACCCTTTGCGGAAATCAATCGGATTGCCAGCGAAGAAGCTATTACCTTAGCTTTCTTGGCGTCCCATGGCAAGGGCTTTATCCGTAGTACGCTTTTAGGCAGTACTACTTTTGACTTGGCACGCAAGGCTAATTATCCGCTCTTTATAGAAAAGTTATACAAAGAAACGGAAAAAAATGTACCCCTTTTAACCAGGGTGATGGTGCCCACGGACTTTTCCAAGGAATCCTTGGTTGCCCTCAATATTTTACGCGAATTGCGGGAAGAATTGGGGGAAGTGGTCTTTGTGCACGTGGTAGAAAAAAGCAGGGACAGTGACGAGCTGACCGAACAATTGCAACAAGCCGAAAGTAAATTAAACGAACTGGTGGAAGAGCTAAAAAATTTTGGCGTTACGGCCACGATTCGTGTTACGAAGGGGACGCCCTCTAAACGTTTGCAACGCATTGCTGGCGAAATGGACGCCACACTAATTATTATGGCGAAAACTGGTGCTGGACCGGTCAAAGGGTTAATGATGGGCAGTACAGCGCAAAATGTGGCCTTAAACAGCAATCGACCGATTTTGCTTTTACCACTAGATGACGAAAACTGATTAAAATCTTACAATAACAGCTTGACAAGAGGAACAGAAGTAAGTATACTAGTACTCGCAGTCAGTTTACTGATTGCGAGTATTTTCTGTTTTAACCAAGTACATAAATTACCAAATTTTTCAACCGGAGAGCTGACCGAGCGGTTGAAGGTGCACGCCTGGAAAGCGTGTGTACGAGAAATCGTACCTAGGGTTCGAATCCCTAGCTCTCCGCCATTTTAAAATCGCCGCATTTGCGGTTTTTTGTTTTTCTGTCGGAACGCAGTTGCCGGGTCCTGCGCAATGGGAGCCTGTGAACCTCGTCAGGTCCGGAAGGAAGCAGCGATAAGCGGTTACTCTTATGTGCCGCAGGGGTGCCTTGTAGCTGCGCTCCGATAGAAAAACAAAGTAGGAGCCTTATCCTTGGGGATAAGGCTTTTTTTATGCTAAAATGCTTTTTTATTGTATAATAACAATGACAGAGTGCAGGAGGTACTGGCACGTGCTTTGAGTTTGCAGAAAACAGATGCGCACCGGTGCCGGCAAGAGGAGGAAGATATTGTGGGTTATGTAGCATTATATAGACGTTGGCGACCGCAAGATTTTGAGGCGTTAGTCGGCCAAGAACACATTAGAACGGCTTTAACCAATGCTTTAACCCTGGGCAAAATTGCTCATGCTTATTTATTCACAGGTCCGCGGGGTACCGGCAAGACCAGTACCGCTAGGATTTTGGCGAAGGCACTTAATTGTGAGCAAGGACCTACAGCTCACCCTTGTAATGCTTGTGAGAATTGCCGCCAGATTACGTCCGGTAGTTCTATGGACGTTGTTGAAATTGATGCGGCCTCCAATCGCGGCATTGATGAAATTAGACAATTGCGAGAAAAGGTGGCCTTTGCTCCGGTTAACGGACGCTATAAAGTTTATATTATTGATGAAATTCATATGCTGACCACCGATGCTTTTAATGCTTTACTAAAAACTTTAGAAGAACCGCCGGCACATGTGGTTTTCATTTTGGCGACGACGGAACCGCATAAAATACCGGCTACCATTCATTCTCGTTGTCAACGGTTTGATTTTCACCGGGTTACGACCGAGGCTATTGCTCAGCATTTGCGGTTGGTTGCTACTGGTAGTGAAATTACCGTGGAGGATGAAGCACTCACCCTGATGGCAATCCAAGCTGATGGTGGTCTGCGTGATGCGCTTAGTTTACTAGATCAGTGCGCCGTCATGGCCACGCACGTCACGGCAGAATCGGTGCGACTGGTACTAGGTATTGTGGGACGCGAGGGCTTGCGAGAATTAGTAGGTTGCATTGGCCGGCGGGATTTAAGTGGCACTTTGCAAAAGATGAATGAACTAACAGCACAGGGCAAGGACGTGCGGCAGATTTTAGTAGAAGTAGCAGATTATTTAAGGGCAGTGCTACTCTATTTGTCAGTACCTAATTACAGTGAGATTTTTCTCACCGATACCGCCGCCGCTATTCAAAGCATGGCGCCGTTGTTTTCTTCGGAACGCATTATGGCGGCAGAGCAAAGGGTTCACGAGGCTTTGGACGAGTTGCGCTGGACGGTGCGGGGAAAGTTGACCGCCGAATTATGTTTATTTGATTTGTGCAAAATTCAAGGTGATACGCTGGCCGCCTTAACTGCCAGAGTGGAACAACTAGAGCAACAACTGGCAGGTAAGGAGTTGACAGTAGCCGCGTCCCCACCAGCCGTCCATAGTGCACCAGTTACCGGAGGGCAGTCCGTGGTAACACCGGTGCTACAGGTAGTACCTCCGGTTAAAACGCAAGCTCCGGTTAAAGCTAAAATTAAAACATCGGCACCGGTGGTGAGTCCTAGCGAGGTAGTGGCAGTAGCTCCGGCAGAACCTTTGCTAGTAGCAGGGGATTTAGAGGCGGGTATTGAACTTTGGCAGCAAACCCTTAAGCGACTAAAAGCTAATAAAAAAGCGGCACTTTGTGCCTGCGCTGCCGGCGGTGTTGTGGTAGACTTAGCCAATCAGATGCTCACCGTAGGCTTTAAAAATCAGTTTAACTGTGACAGGATTAATAGTGACGACTATAGAACCATGGTGGAAAGTGTTCTGGCAGAGCTGAGCGGTCAGACCTTACGCTTGCGGAGCGTGGTGACGACGGCTAGCGTGAAGGCAAAACCTAGTAAAACAGCACCGACTAAGGTAACAGCAACGCAGGCACAACCCCTAGCTTCAAGTAGCCCCGCTGAACTGGATCCATCGGTTCAAAAAGCCCTCAGCATTTTTGGCGGTGCCGTAGAGAAATTATAGGGAAGGCTTTGCAACAAGCCGGATATCTGATACAATTTATAAGGAAATAAACAGTTAATGGATTTTAGAGGAGGAATTTAAAGATGTTTAATGGTGGCGGCGGTATGGGTAATATGCAAGGAATGATGAAAAAGGTGCAAAAAATGCAAGCAGATATGACCAAAATGCAAGAGGAACTGAAAACTCGTACACTCGAAGCAACTAGTGGTGGCGGTGCTGTTACAGTGGTCGTTAATGGCAAAAAAGAAGTTGCCGGTATTAAAATTGCGCCTAGTGCAGTGGATCCGGAAGATGTAGAAATGTTGGAAGACTTGATTATGACAGCAATCAATGAAGGTATGCGCAAGATTGACGAAATGACCGAGCAAGAAATGAGTAAACTAACAGGTGGCATGAAATTGCCGGGAATGTTCTAAAAAGAGGAACGCTATGCGAATGATAAAACCTTTGGCCAACGTACAAGAGCAACTTAGGCGCTTACCTGGTATTGGCTCCAAAACAGCTCTACGTTTGGCTTACCATATTATTGATATGCCGGAGGCAGAGGTACAACGTTTGGCAGAAGTGCTTTTAGCGGCCAAGCAACAAATTAAAGTCTGCACGGTTTGCTATAATCTATCTGACAGCGAAGTCTGTGAAGTTTGCCGGGAAAAAACAAGAGACCATTCGATTATTTGTGTGGTGGAACAACCTCAAGACGTGATGGCCATGGAACGTAGCCGAGGCTACCAAGGTGTTTATCATGTTTTACATGGTGTATTGTCCCCCCTAGACGGCGTGGGACCGGATAAACTTAAAGTGCGGGAATTAGTCCTGCGCCTCCAAGGTACGGAAGTAAAAGAAGTAATCGTGGCAACCAACTCCGATGTGGAGGGGGAAGCGACGGCAGTCTATTTAGCACATTTGCTCAAACCCTTGGGTGTTAATGTAAGCCGGATTGCGCATGGCTTGCCTGTGGGCGGAGATTTGGAATATGCAGATGAAGTCACGTTAGCTAGAGCGCTGGAAAATAGACGCAATATGTAAAAAGGTGGTGGTAAGATGGGAGAAATCGGCTCGCTGCTGATAGCTTTAGTAATTTTGTTTTTACTGGTTAAGGTTTTATCCTGGCCTTTTAAACTCGTGTGGAATGGTATTTTGGGTGCGGCGATGTTGTGGCTCTTAAACCTGGTGGGCGTAGGTATTCCACTGACCATTCTTAACGCTCTTGTTGCCGGTATTTTTGGTATTCCTGGGGTGGTAGGTTTATTAGTTTGGAAGTATTTAATGTGATTGGTTTTAAACTCTTTGTGCTTGTGAGCACCGTAGTTTTCGCTGAGGCGAAAGCCACGGTGCTTTTTTAAGTGCTGGCGGAACTTATTTGTGTGCTAAAGCAACACAACTTTTTACTCTTAGTACTAAAAGAAGAATATTGTATACATTACAAAATAATGCCATGTGGAAATAAATTTGTAGTACAATTGTAACTGCTGATTTAATTGGAGCAACCTGAGGGTTTTAAGTTGGCAAAATTGCAAAGGGGGAAGCTTACATTATGAATTTAACAACGAAAATTTTAATGGGGTTGATTTTGGGTATTTTAGCCGGCCTAGGTTTGGGCACGGAGGGCTTGCCTCTAGCTAAATTGTGGGTTGCACCTCTTGGTTCTATTTTCATGAATATGATTAAAATGATTATTGTGCCACTGGTTTTTTCATCTTTGGTTTTGGGTGTTTGCGGTTTGGGTGATATTAAGAAAATCGGCCGCATCGGTGGTAAAACACTGGCTTATTATTTGAGCACGACGGCTTTTGCTATTATTTTAGGGTTGATCTTAGGTACGATTATTGAGCCAGGCAACGGGATTAGTTTACCGGGTGCAGACGTTAAAGCAGCAGCGAAAGCAGCACCGCCTTTGATGGAAATCATCGTCAATATTTTCCCTACCAATGCACTTGCGGCTATGCTCAAAGCCGATATGCTACAAATCATCGTTTTTGCCTTGTTTGTAGGTACGGGCATTGTTTCGGTGGGTGAACGTGCCAACATTTTGTTGAAGGTCTTTGATGGTATGGCTGAAGTTTGCTACAAAATTGTTGGTTATATTATGGCTTTTGCCCCCATCGGAGTTTTTGGCTTGATTACGCCGGTAGTTGCAGCTTTTGGACCGACGGTGCTGTTACCACTACTCAAAGTTATTATTGCCGTGTATTTGGGCTGTTTCTTGCATTCAATCATTGTTTATGGTGGGTTACTGAAAGTTGTGGGTAAATATAATCCCCTGCAATTTTTCAAGATGGTTTTACCGGCGCAATTGGTTTCCTTTACCAGCTGTTCTAGTAGTGGAACCTTACCGATTAGTATGCAATGCGTGCAAAAAATGGGCGTGTCCAAGGAAATCAGCAGCTTTGTCCTGCCTTTGGGTGCTACCATTAATATGGATGGTACGGCTTTATATCAAGGTGTGTGTGCTTTGTTTGTAGCACAAATCTATGGCGTAGATTTAAGCCTGGGGCAATATATTACGATTATTATTACTGGTACCTTAGCTTCCATTGGTACTGCTGGTGTTCCAGGTGCAGGCTTTATCATGTTGACCATGATCTTGACGGCCGTAGGTTTGCCGTTAGAGGGTAGTGCCTTGATTGCCGGCATCGACCGTATTTTGGATATGCCACGCACCTGCGTTAATGTTACAGGGGATATGACAGTGGCACTTTTGGTGGATAAGAGTGAAGCCAAAGTTTAAGCCTAGCCTTTACTGGATTTAACGCTACCCAATCAAATACTTTTTGTTTCTTTCATACCTAAGCCAGCTGCTAGCAGCACAGGCTTAGGTATTTTCACAATAATTTCATTTCTTTAGGCAGGAAAAACGAAATTAAGACAGAAGAAATGAAAAGAGTATGGAAAGGGTGACGGTAATGAATAAAGTTTGCACCGATGGCTTTTGTGAAGAAATAAAAACAATTCTCGGCAAGCGTGCGGCCGGGATTGATATGTCAGACAAATTATGGGAAGCGGCAGTATTAGTGCCTTTGGTTCGCCACAACGGGCAGACTTGTTTGCTGTTTGAAGTGCGCGCAGCTTCTTTGAGCCGGCAACCGGGGGAAGTGTGTTTCCCGGGCGGCAAGCGGGACGAAACTGATGGGGGACTCGCCATGACAGCGGTTAGGGAAACCTGTGAAGAATTGAATTTACCGGCGACGACCATTCGCCTCTTGGGTGAACTAGACTATTTGGTAACGCATATGGGGCCTATTGTCCACCCTTTTGTGGGAGTGATTGACGACCTAACACAGGTGCAACCTAGTGCAGAGGAAGTGCAAGAAGTGTTTATGGTGCCGTTAGCCTACCTGCTCCAACAAGTACCACGTACCGCATGTATGGAGCTGGCCAATAAAGCGACGGAGGATTTTCCGTTTGAACTTTTGCCCCAGTATCCCAAAGCTTGGAATCGTCGTCGGCAGTATGATATTTATTTTTATGAATATGAAGGTCATGTGATTTGGGGTATTACAGCGAGAATTCTCCACGGCTTTTTGTATCGACTACAACACGAATTATAAGCAAAAGCAATTGACGGCGTTAGCGCAGGACTGTTATACTGAAGAGTAATGAAAAAGCCGAAAGGGATAAAAACATGAAATATGGAAGTAAGTTTATTGCTATTAGCTGTGCCGTAGTAATCACGGTGGGTTATTTGCTGTATGCCTTTTTTACCGGGGAACCGCTGATGGGTTCGGTGTCTTTAGATGATTTGGGCAGAGGCGATCGCTTGAGCCTAAAGAAAAATATTGTGGTTATGGGGGTAGATGAACGTAGCGGCGATGCTGGGCGTTCAGATACGCTATTTGTAGTGATGTTTGATTCTAAAAACGACCATGTTTCCTTATTGTCAGTACCCCGGGATACAATGGTAAAAATACCAAAACACGGTTGGGATAAAATTAATCATGCCTTTGCTTATGGTGGTTATCGCCTCACCAGACAAACCGTAGAAGAATTTCTAGGTATTCAGATTAATAACTATGTGGTTATTGATTTCAAAGGTTTTAAACGCATTATTGATGCCATTGGCGGGATTGATATTGTGGTGGAAAAAGCTATGTATTACGAGGATCCCTATGATGATTTAGTGATTGATTTGGAGGCTGGGCCCCAACATTTGGACGGGGAAAAAGCTATTCAATATGTACGCTATCGTGATGAAGAGGGCGATATTGGACGGATTAAACGTCAACAACAATTTATTGCCGCTGCTTATAATAAAATTAATTCTACGCAAATCTTAACCAAGGTGCCGGCGTTTATTCATGAGCTGTCGTCCATGATTGAAACCGATATGCCGTTAACCGATATGGCGATGATGGGTAAGGCGATGCACAAAACCATGAAAAGTCAAGATGGCCTTAGTGTGGCTACGGTGCCGGGGGAACCGGTCTTTATTGATGAAGTGAGCTACTGGGTACCGGATATGACTGATTTGCGTGAGCAAATGGTAGAAATGCAAGGGGCGAAAATGAGTGATAAATATCGTCTTGCTGCTGAAAAATACGAAGCTGAATACAAAAAAGTTGTTCCTGATGAAGAAATTGAAGTGAAGAAAGACACTAAAACAGATAAAAACATTAAGATTATCCGCAAACCGACCTTAAAGGATTTGCAACGCAAGGCAACGCTTGAGGATAAAGAAGGTAGCACCAAAGAGAAAAAGACCGGTAGTGGCGAGCCAGCCAAACCGTGGGTGGAACAGGGGACAGTACCACAGACCCCAACCCCGCCGGTAGTGAACACGCAAAAACGTACCTTAAGCCTTAAAATCATTAATTGTAGCGGTAAGGGCGATGGGGTTCTCGCTAAAGCAGAACGCTTGGCGGAGAGTGCCGGCTTTTATGTGGTTAGTACCGGTGTAGGTGAGCGCAGTGCGGTGACGCAAGTGGTGGCTACCAGTGCCGACGGTGCTATAGTGAGCAAGATGGCCTCCCTGCCTTTTAGCTACTCGCTGAGAATTGTTCGTGACCCGGAGGCTGGTGTTGATGGTATCGTCTATGTGGGCGAAGATTTCAATTAAGTGAGTTTAGGTCGAAGGTCACTTTTTTGGCTCCGTTAGCTTATCGGTTAATTTCCAGTATTTACCTAGTGACCCCTCAAAGAGGGGTCACTTTTTTGCTTGTTGGTCACTTTTTGTGTTACAATAATAAATATGTAAAACGCTTTTATAGTAATAAAACGCTTGCGAGTGTTAAACTTGTTCCAGCAGGAGCTAGCACACGCATTTGGGAATAATTAAGAAGTATGGTAAAATGATTGATAATTGTGGCAGTAAGAGTACCGCATTTTGACATACCAACTTATAGGAGGCAACATGATGCGAGATGACCTGCATATTGTGCTGGATAGCATTGCCATTTTGGGAGAAACTCCCTTGAAAGACGATCCGCGTTGTCACGAAATTCGTTTGGCCGTGCAGCACGGTAATATTGAATGGCGAGATGGAGATAAACCACTAGCTGAAATGTTTGCCATGGTGGAAGCCAGCGGCGAATTACCCAAAACCTCACAACCACCCTTGGGCGAGTTTTTAGATCTATTTACCACCTTGGTTAAACAAGGGAAAAAAGTTTTGTATATTGCTTTGGATGGCGTGCTTAGTGGCACAATTCAGACGGGCAGATTGGCAGCTCGGCAAGTGATGGAAGACGTGCCTACCGCTGATATTCGTGTTGTTGATGGCTTAACCTGTGGACCAGCACTGGCCGGCATGGCGATGGCGGTTTTGGACTATAACGACGAGGGCGTCACCATGGACGAAATTGAAGCGTACGCTCAAGATGTAGCTCAACGCACAGAAACCATTTTTACTATTTCCACTTTGGATTATTTGTATAAAGGCGGTAGAATTGGAGCTGTAGGGTCACTTGTGGGTAATTTACTGGGAATTATGCCCATTATTCATCTTAACAAAAAAGGTGAAATCACTATTGCTGATAAGATTAGAACCAGAAAGAAACTTTTGCAAAAAATGCTGGATTTATCCGCACAATATGCTCCGTTTGAGGCTTTGTATGTAGCACACGCAGAATCCTCGGCAGACGCTGAGTTTTTGCGGGCAGGACTGGCACAAAGATATCCGAACTTGCCGATTTTAGTAGCGGGTATTGGCACTGTTTTGGCCGCTCACCTAGGGCCTGGCGTTATAGGAATTTTTTTACGCCGTAAAAAAGCATAGGAAGGGTGTAATGAATGGGGATGAAACAGGCGGCAACAGTAACAGGAACGCAATTGCAGGCCATGTTATTGGGGGCTTACCAAAGTTTTGAAAAAAATTATTTGTTGATTGATAATCTAAACGTTTTTCCGGTGCCGGATGGGGATACTGGTACTAATATGATGCATACCATGGCAGCAGTGGCGAAAGCTGTAGGCAAATTAAAAAACGCTACCGTTTCTGAAGTGGGGCAAGTAGCCGCACGCAGTGCTATTTTGGGCGCCAGGGGGAACTCAGGGGTGATTTTGTCCCAACTATTACGCGGTATCGGCAAAGGCCTAGTGGGTAAAGCCGAAGCTAGTAATAACGAGATTGGCAAAGCTTTCCAATTTGGAATTTTGTATGCTTACCGCTCGGTGGCACAACCCGTGGAGGGAACAATTTTAACCGTGGCCAAAGGTATGGCTAAAGGAGCACGGCAAGCTGTGCGCAGTGGTGTCGCCTTAGCCGCAGTCTTGCAACGGGCGATTGAATCAGGTCACGAAGAGCTGTTAAGAACGCCGGATTTATTGCCGGCCTTGAAAGAAGCCGGTGTCGTTGATGCCGGTGGTCAAGGGCTACTGGTGTTTTTTGAAGGTTGCCTGGCAGCCTTGCAAGGAGAACGGATTACGGTGACGCAAGCACCGCCGGAGGCAGACTCCATTATTTTAACTAGTGAACCGATTGATTTACAATTTCCGTATTGTACGGAATTCATTGTCAAAGGCACTACGGTTAAAGATAAGACCGTGCGGAAGGCTCTGGAAAATCTGGGTAATTCCTTAATTGTGGCCGTGACCGAGGACGTGGTCAAAGTCCACATTCATTCTAAGAACCCGGGTCTAGTTTTACAACAAGCTTTTACGTGGGGTTCCCTACACGACATTAAAATTGATAATATGATGGATCAACAGCTGGCAAACACGCTCCCAGTGGCTAGACCACTACCACCGGAGAAAAAGGGAGTAGCTGTGCTTTCTGTAGCCGCAGGGTCAGGGATTGCGGAAATTATGCATAGTATTGGCGCAGAAGAAGTTTTATTTGGTGGACAGAGTATGAACCCGCCGGTAGAAGATTTTGTCAATGTCATTGAACGCGGCAATGCGGAGCAGTACATTTTACTGCCTAACAATAAAAATATTATTCTAGCAGTGCAACAAGTAAAAAAACTTTTGGGAGCAATGCAGGTGCATTATGTGCCTACGACTAATTTGGCTCAAGGCTTAGCCGCTCTGACGAAATTTGATCCGCTCAAAACTATGGATGAAAATATTTCCACGATGCAAAAGGCGGCACAAACAGCTAGATACGCCTCCCTTAGTATTGCCGTGCGTGATAGCCACGTGAATGGGTTAATCATTAAAAAAGGACAATATTTAGGTCTGGTGGAGGATAAAATAGTAGTCGCCGCTGATGATTTATTAACGGTGTTGGCAGCAACCATTAAATTGGCGACGCTAGAGGACTGCGAGCTTATTAGTTTGTATTATGGCGAGCAGACCGCTTTACCCCTAGCTCAACAAGCAGCTACGGTACTGACTGCAATTAATCCCGAATGGGACGTAGAAGTTTTAAACGGAGGACAGCCACTGTATCCGTTGATGTTAGTAATCGAATAAATTGTTAGAGCCTCGCCATGCGAGGCTCTTCTTGATTAATGGAGGACGGGCATATGGTGCAACTATTAATTTGTATCACACTGGGTATTCTTGTGGGTTGTTGTGATTTTTTTAGCTATACAACCAAAAAATGGTTGAATCATGGGGCGACAGGCGCTTTATTTATTATGCTGTGGTGTTTAGGCGCTAAAATTGGCTGTGACCCAGAGTTACTGGATAATTTGGCAGTTTTAGGCGGTAAAAGTGTTATTATCAGCTTATTTGTGATTGGCGGTAGCGTACTGTTATTGTTTGTGGTAGCCAAATTGTTTCAACACCTCCTGCACCAGGAAATGGAAGAGGGTGATGGTCAATGATTTTCGCCATTCTTAGTTTTATTACGGCAGGGATTGCCGGTGGTTATTATTTTTTGAATTTAGGCGATAAAACGCTCTTAGATACGGTGTTAATGTCGGCCCTTTCTTTTATGGTGCTGGTAGCGGGCATAGAAATTGGCGGCAATCGTCACCTTTTAAAAAAATTCTGTAACCCGCAAAATATTTTGCTTGCCGTAAGTATTCCCCTCGCTATTATGCTAGGGAGTTTACTAGGAGCAGCGGCTTCGGCCTCGCTTACCGGGCTAAGCGTGCAAGATTCTTTGTTAATTGGAGCGGGACTGGGTTGGTATAGCTTGTCCTCCGTAGTCATTAGTACGATGTACAGCGTAGAAATTGGTACAATTTCTTTTTTGGCGAATATGCTACGAGAAACGATGGCTTTTGTTTTAATTCCACTCTTAGTGAAATGGAATAAACTACTGGTAATTGCACCGGCAGGAGCGGCAACCATGGACTCCGGGCTCCCGATGATTATTAAATACACCAATATTCACATGGGTATGTACGCTTTTCTTAATGGTTTAATTTTAACCCTCTTGATCCCATTTTTATTGCCAATATTCTTACCCTAACGAGGTAGGAGTCACTTGACTTTATTAAACATTCGCCCTACAATAAAACTCGTCACTGACTAATTAGTCAGTCCTGAGGAGGTAAGATGGAACAGTTTATCAAAGAAGAAAACATTCTGGGTACGGAGCCAGTTAGTAAGTTATTAAAGATGTTTGCGTGGCCAGCGATTATTTCCATGCTGGCAAACTCCTTATATAATATTATTGACCAGATTTTTATTGGGCAAGCAGTTGGTTATTTAGGCAATGCCGCCACGACCGTGGCTTTTCCGATTGCCACGATTGTTTTATCACTGGGTACGCTTTTAGGCGTCGGCAGCAGTGCGTTTGCGGCCATTAAATTAGGTGAGGGTAATGAACTAGCCGCCGAAAAAGCTTTGAATACTACGACCTTAGTATCGGTAGTCAGTGGGGTTGTTCTCGCCGTAGGGGGACTTATGTTTTTGGAACCCTTGCTGACTTTTTTTGGTGCTACTGCCAATACCATGACCTATTCCAAGGAATTTGGCGGTATTATTATTGCAATTACGCCTTTAACCATTTTATTAGTCAGTTTGTCCAATATGGCACGAGCTGACGGCAGCCCCCAATTGTCCATGCATGCCTTGGTGGGGGGAGTACTAGTTAATGTAGTATTAGCACCGCTTTTTATTTTTGTCTTTCATTGGGGCGTGTGGGGAGCAGCTTTAGCCACAGCCTTTGCCCAAGTTTTTACGGTGTCAATCTTGTTGTGGTATTTTTTGCAGCAAGGAAAAATGCGCTTACGGCGGGAGCTCTTTTGGACTCCTGATTGGAATATTTGCCGGAGCTTTATGGCGATTGGCGCTTCTAGTTGTCTAGTGCAACTGGGGGCCACAGTTTTGCAAATCATCATGAACCATTCCCTGCTATATTATGGCGATTTAAGTCAGGTAGGTGGGGACTTAGCCCTGTCGGCTATGGGTATTGTGATGAAAATCAATATGATTATCATTTCCATTTGCATCGGTATTGGTATTGGCGCACAACCGATTATTGGTTTTAATCGCGGAGCGAATAATCCCAGTCGTATTTTGGAAACCTATAAATATGCCGTGGGTATTGCCACGGCCATTACGACATTAGGCTGGCTCTGTTTCATGGTGCTGCCGGAGCCAATTCTGCGAATTTTTGGTTCCAATGGCGAAGAATTTATGGCTTTTGGTGTGCTTTGTATGCGGGTGTTCTTGGGCGGGGTGTTTGCGGCCGGCTTTCAGCTAATTAGTACCAGCTATTTCCAAGCCACTGGGCAACCTTTGAAAGCTTCTATTTTGTCGCTTTTGCGGCAAATGATTTTATTAGTCCCCCTTATTCTCCTTTTACCTTTGTGGTTTGGCCTTATGGGCATTCTTTACGCTGGAGTAGTTGCGGATTTAGTGGCCGCCGTGCTAGTTTTGTTTTTCATGCGTAGCGAAATGAAAAAGCTACACGCCGAATGTTTAGCTAAGAGTTAAAGTTGCTTGGAAGATAAAAACA
>JAVXCQ010000021.1:0-34315 GCA_036659415.1 Acidaminococcaceae bacterium | reverse complement strand
GGGAAGCGAATCGCCGATTTTTTTATGGCGCCCAGGTTTTAGCACAGCTAATCTTGGCTGTTTGCTACAAAACAAATATTTATTAAAAATAGAGAGTACCGCTATTAGCGGCACTCTCTATTTTTATACAGCAAAGGGTTAATTTTAAACTTATTTTTTGCTAGTTGCAACTTGAGCAAAAGCAACTTCTGCTGACTGGAGGGTTTTTTCCAAATCGGCATCAGAATGGGCAAGGGAAAGAAAATTCGTCTCAAATTGTGAGGGTGGTAAGTAAATTCCCTGTTCCAACATGGCGTGAAAATAAATGCGAAAGGCGTCTTGATCAGAGGTCAAAGCTGATTCATAGTCGGTAACAGGTTGCTCGGTGAAAAAGACGGTAAACATGGAGCCGAGATGATGGAACTGATAGTTAAGTCCGGCCTTTTCTGCGGCATTTTGCAGTCCTGCTACGAGAATGGCGGTGCGTGCTGTTAGTTTGGCACAGACGTCTTCTTCTAGCATATAGGTTAAACTGGCGATACCTGCGGCCATTGCCAGTGGGTTACCGCTGAGGGTACCTGCTTGGTACATGGGACCGGCGGGTGAAACCCAGTTCATAATCTCGCGTTTACCGCCATAGGCTGCTACCGGTAGTCCGCCGCCGATTACTTTGCCTAGGCAGGTAATATCGGGGTCAATGCCATAAAGACCTTGCGAACAGCCTTGAGCGGAACGGAAGCCAGACATGACTTCATCACAAACGATGAGGGCGCCGTAGGCTGTGGTTATGCGGCGCACGGCTTGCAGAAAATTATTTTGCGGGAGTACAAGCCCCATATTACCGGGAGTTGGTTCCATAATTACTGCGGCGATTTCACTGCCTTTCGCTTTAAAGACGGCTTCTAAAGCGGCTACGTCGTTAAAGGGTACGGAGATAGTATTCATTGCTACGCCACGGGGCACTCCCGGACTGTCCGGTACGCCTAAGGTAGTAGCGGCAGAACCTGCTTTGACGAGCAGACTATCGTGGTGTCCGTGATAGCAACCAATAAATTTGACAATGGATTCGCGGCCGGTATAGGCTCTAGCTAGTCGCAGAGCACTCATGGTGGCTTCGGTGCCGGAATTAACCATGCGCACCATTTCCATGGAGGGGACAAGCTTGCAAACTAAAGCGGCTAAGTCTACTTCGGCTACTGTGGGGGCACCATAAGAGGTACCACGAGCTGCCGCCGCTGTAATCGCCGCTGTTACTGTTGGGTGGGCGTGGCCTAGAAGCAGAGGTCCATAAGAAAGCACATAATCGATATATTCGTTGCCATCCAGGTCGTATAATTTGCTTTTTGCTCCGTGCGTAATAAATGGTGGTGTGCCACCTACGCTGCGGAAAGAACGGACGGGGCTGTTAACTCCGCCGGGGATGAGGGTTTTGGCCACGGCAAAAGTGGCTTCGGATTTAGTAAGCTTTAACATGAGCAATTCTCCCTTATTATTCTCGGAGCCAACGGGCAGCTTCAAGAGCATGGTAGGTAATAATCATTTTAGCACCGGCACGTTTAAAACCGGTTAGTGTTTCGAGCACAATACGTTTTTCATCAATCCAGCCTTTTTGAGCAGCTGCTTTGACCATGGCAAATTCACCGCTGACGTTATAGACGCACAGAGGACGATTAAAGGTTTGGCTAACGCGGGCGACTACGTCTAAGTAGGCGAGGGCAGGCTTCACCATCACAATATCGGCGCCTTCTTCAATATCTAGTTCCACTTCCCGGAGGGCTTCATCACCGTTGGCCGGATCCATTTGATAACCTTTGCGGTCACCGGCACTGGGGGTAGAGTCTGCTGCGGCACGGAAAGGACCATAATAAGCAGATGCAAATTTAGCGGAATAGGCCATAATGGCAACTTGAGTAAAGCCAGCTTCGTCTAAAGCAGAGCGCATGACGGTAACGTACCCATCCATCATATTGGAGGGGGCGATAATGTCAGCACCACAGCGGGCTTGGCTGACCGCTATTTTGGCTAAGAGGGGTAGAGTTTCGTCATTATTTACAGTACAACCGTTTTCTAAGACGCCGCAATGACCATGACTGGTGTATTCACACAGGCAAGCATCGGCAATAATAACTAGTTCCGGATATTTGGCTTTAATGAGTTTAGTGGCCATCTGCACCGGTTCCTTGTCGTCCCAAGCGCTGCTGCCAAGCTCATCTTTATAGGAGGGAAGACCAAAGAGAATAATGGCGGGAATGCCTAAATTGACGACTTCATCTACCGCTTCTAGGACTAAATCCACAGAATACTGGTAGTTGCCGGCTAAGGTTTCAATTTCATTTTTGATACCGGTGCCAGGTACGACAAACAGGGGATAAATTAAATCTTGAGGAGATAAGGTGGTTTCACAAATCATACTGCGCAAATTGGCAGTAGCACGGAGGCGACGAGGACGATAAATAGGAAAACAACTCATAAGATCACTCCTTAATATGTAGTAGTGGTCAAAGGTGGGGGCACAAAAGCCGGCACGGCTGACTATAAAGAGCAGTACTGTTTTGAACAGCGCTGTTGTTATTATTAAAAGGTAGAACCTCGCTGTTACGCTTGGTAGTAGCCTTCAATGGCGTCAACTAAACCTTCAATTGTAAAGGTAGCGGCGGTAATCACCGGAGTAAGACCGTGCTTGTGGCAGGTAGCCGCAGTAATGGGTCCAATCACGGCAGTTTTCACACCGGTGAGGAGGGCGGAGTCGGCTCCGAGAGCCTCCAGCAGATTGGTAACGGTGGAGGAGCTGGTAAAGGTTACGAGGTCTACTTCTTGAGCTTGGAGAGCGGCAATTAATTCATCACGATTAACGCAATCGGTTACGGTTTCGTACGCTGTAACGACGTCGACGCTGGCGCCTAGCTCCCGTAATTTTTCCGGTAATATTTCCCGGGCAACTTTAGCACGGGGTAGGAGCACTTTGTCGCCAGGGTGCACTTGTCCAGCTAGAGCTACGACTAAGTCTTCGGCTTTGTAAGCTGTAGGGACGACATCGGCAGTAAGACCACGACGATGTAGTTCTGCCGCTGTTTCTGAGCCGATGGCGGCAATTTTTAGGTGAGCTAAGGCTCTGGTGTCTTTTCCGGCCTGGAACAAACGGTCATAGAAACTAATCACGCCATTGACACTGGTAAACAAGAGCCAGCGGTAGCTAAGAAGATTGGCGAGAGCTTGATCCAAAGGACCGAAGTCCGCTGCGGGGATAATTTTAATGGCTGGTACTTCCAAGACGCGAGCGCCCTCTGCTTCTAAACGCTTGGTTAAGGCACTGGCTTGAGCACGGGCACGGGTGACAATCATGGTTTTACCAAAGAGGGGTTTATTATCAAACCAAGCTAATTGGTCACGCAATTTCACCACATTGCCGACAATAAAGATGGCTGGTGGTTTTAGCTTAGCAGCGGCTACGTCAGCGGCAGCTTGTCCTACAGTTGTAACCAAAGTGCGTTGTTCGGGTTTGGTGCCCCAGCGAATTACTGCTGCCGGGGTATCGGCGCTACGGCCGTTAGCAATGAGATTTTTGGTGATATTGGTGAGGTTTTCCACCCCCATCAAAAAGACTAGGGTGTCAACAGCAGTAGCTAGTCCCTGCCAGTTAATACTGGATTCACCTTTAGTAGGATCTTCATGGCCGGTAACAACGGCGAAAGAAGTGGCGACATGGCGGTGGGTTACCGGAATGCCGGCATATTCAGCTACCGCAATGGCGGAAGTAATACCAGGTACAAATTCAAAAGGTAGTCCGGCTGCTAAAAGCTCAATCGCTTCTTCGCCACCACGACCAAAGACGAAGGAGTCGCCGCCTTTAAGGCGGGCAACGGTTTTGCCTTCACCAGCTAGTTTAACTAAGAGTTGATTAATATCCGGTTGGCGCATGGTGTGTTGGGCAGATGCTTTACCTACATAAACCATTTCGGCTTGAGGACGAACATAGGCTAAAATGCGAGGATCAGCTAAACGGTCATAAACTACGGCGTCCGCTATTTGGAGAATTTCCATGGCTTTGATACTAAGTAGTCCTGGATCTCCCGGGCCAGCACCAATTAAATAAACTTTACCTTTTTTATTCATCTTCTCGCTCCTCTAAGTAAAATATTTTTCGTTAACTAAGCAAGTAGGCTTGCTTAAGGTTAGTTACTAAAAAATTTCGTCTAAAATTTTCCGACCACCATTGTCCAGCATTTTGTTGCCCAAAGTGCGGCCGAGGCTGATATTAGCTGTGACGGGACCGGTAATGCGGTCACGCAAAACGACAGTACCGTCCAAAGAAGCAATAATGGCTTCAATAGTGATAAATGAGTCTGTTACTTCCGCATGGACGCCGATGGGTACTTGGCAACCACCTTCGAGTAGACCTAGAAAAGCACGTTCGGCATCGGTGGCTTGCTTGCTGGGTTCGTCATTGAGAAAGTCTAGGAGACCACGCATGGTGGCATCGTTGGTGCGGGTTTCTATGGCCAAAGCACCTTGTCCCACAGCAGGCAGACAATAGCTTTTAGGAATAATTTCTTTAATGCGTTCACCGTAGCCTAGGCGTTCTAGACCGGCGGCGGCCAAAATAATGGCATCCATATTACCGGTGTCCAGCTTTTTCAATCTGGTATCTACGTTGCCCCGTAAGTCGACAATTTGTAGATCGGGGCGTGCGGCCAAAAGTTGTGCTCGGCGACGTAAACTGGAGGTACCAATAATTGCACCTGGGGGTAAATCTTCAATGCGTTGATGTTTATTACTGACAAAAGCATCTCCGGCATTGGCACGCTGGGTAATGGCGGTTAAGACAAGACCGTCCGGTAATTGGGTAGGCATATCTTTAAGACTATGTACGGCTAGGTCAATTTCTTCTTCCAATAGGGCTGTTTCCAGTTCTTTTGTGAAAAGTCCCTTGCCACCAATTTGAGCGAGGGGGACATCTAGAATGCGGTCACCCTTGGTTACAATTTTTTTTAAGGTTACTTGACACTGTGGATATTGTTGGCGTAGTCGCTGGGCAATGTGGTTACTTTGCCAAAGCGCTAGCAGGCTTTGTCTAGTCCCAATAATCATATTTTGTTTCATCACCAATACCATCTCCTCCATATTCTCCCAATAGGAATAGTTCACTAATCATATTCCTATAATACTCTTCTTGTTTGGTGCCGGCGACGGTATTCATGGCAGTCATCGGTTCGCGTAAAAACTTATTGGTAAGGCGCTCACTCATGCGTTCAATAATACGGCGTTCTTTTTCGCTTAAATTAGGCAATTTAACTAAAGTGCGTTTGAGCACTCGTTCTCGTAAAAAATCCATTTTTTCAGAAAGTTGAACCATGACTGGGCGCATGGAAAGGTAGCGCAGGCGTTCTCGGAGAGTAATAATTTCTTCTTCGATAATAGCTACGGCGGCTTCTGCTTCTTTGGCTCGCAGTTCTTTGTTGACATCGACCACGCTTTCCAAATCGTCAATATTATAAAGCTTGATGCCGGCGATTTCGCCGACCTGAGGTTCTACATCTCGGGGGACGGCAATATCAATGAGAATGAGAGGCTGTTGGGGTCTAGCCGCCATCAGCTGGGTAAAATCCTCAAAAGTTACTACATAGTGGGGCGCACCGGTGGAGGTGATAATAATATCAGCCACAGCGGCGGCGTCTAAAAAGTCTTCAAAAGGTACGGCTTTACCATTAAATCTCGTGGCTAATTCTTGGGCGTGGAGCAAACTACGATTAGATACTTGAATTTTGCTAGCACCTTTGTCAATTAGGTGTCTGGTAGTGAGTTCACTCATTTTGCCGGCACCAATAACGAGAATATTGGCCGTGGCTAAATTTTGTAGGGTTGCTTGGGCTAAATCTACGGCGGCGGAAGAAACCGAAACCGAACTATAAGCGATATGGGTGGCGGTGCGTACTTTTTTGCCGACGGCAATCGCACGATTAAATAAAGTGTTTAAGAGGGTAGCAGTCATGCCGGTATGCCTAGCTAGCTGATAGGCTTCTTTAATCTGGCTGAGAATTTGACCTTCGCCGATAATAAGGGAGTCTAGACTGGCGGCTACGCGAAATAAATGGCGAATACAGTTAATGCCAGTTAAAGTATAAAAATACTCTTTGCTGTAGGCAGGCCCGGCGACGTGCACCAAAAGCCGCCGCAAAAAGGTTAAGTCGGCGTTGGGACTGTCGGTGACTAAATAAATTTCGGTACGATTGCAGGTAGAAACGATGACTGCTTCGGTGAGTTCATCAAAATTACGCAAACGACGCAAAATATTTTTTGTTCTTTGGGTTGAAAAATTGAAATGTTCACGAATGTCTACGGGTGCTGTTTTATGATTGAGACCTAAAACCATCAATTGCATACTTGACGCGCTCCTTTGCTTGTTGAAGATGACCGGTATGTACCAGTTGCAAGAGTTCCGGTGTGAGAAGCTGACGCCACAGCGCTTCTCTTTCCGGGGAAGTAGCGAAGAGAAGTTTAACTTCTTCTCGCTGGGTACTAATAAAGGCTGCAAATTCAATAAAATCTTCGTTATAGTAGGCACGGAGGTCGGCAGTGAGAGCTTTGGATAGAGCTGCGCTGCCACCGGCACTAACGGTGAAACGAAGTAGTCCCTGGCGTACTAGGCCGGGGGTAATACAGCTCCCTTGCTCGGGAGCAGAGGTGATATTGCACAATTGACCGTGAGCATTAGCTTCAGCGGCGACTAAGGCGTTAGTTGCCGGCTTGTCGGTTGCGGCAATAACCAAAAAGAAACCGGCTGTTTCGCCGGCGATAAAAAGTTGCTTCTTCCAAATAAGCTGACCGCTACTAACCAAGGCGCTTAGGGCAGGGGTTAGTTGCGGAGCAAGGACGGTAACGGAAGCCGCAGACGAGAGCAGACGTTTAATCTTACGCGCCGCTACTTGACCACCACCTACGACCAAACAGGTTTTACCTTTTAAGTTAAGATAAAGCGGATAATCAAAGGTTGGTTTATCCATGCTGAGCCTGCTTTCTCTTGTTCAAAATACCTTAAGCTTAAGCTTAACTGCGGCATAAGCTTACTAGCCTCGTTAAGCTCTTCAAAATATAATACAAAGATACTAATATAATAACATAAAAGAGGCAGTCTTTCTAGTGAGAACTTTCCTCTTAACACTTAACTGCAGTACTTAATTCTTGCCAGAAACGGTGGACAAAGGTACAATATAATAAAGAAGTTAATTGTACGGAAATAAAGTGAGGAGCGTGGATAATGTTACGCACAAAGATTATGCAGTTTATTTGTGTACTACTGCTCATTTTTTCGTTACCGCAGGGAGCGTTGGCCGCTGGCAAACTGGTGAGGGTAGGCTTTTTGCCTAATAGCGGTTTTCAGGAAACAGATGCCTACGGCAACAAGCACGGTTACAATATTCAATATTTGAAGCGGATTGCGTATTATACGAAGTGGGAGTATGAGTATGTCCAGGCAGAGAGCGAAGAAGAGCTACGGACAATGCTCAAAGCTGGTCGGATTGATTTAATCGGTGGTATCACGAAGAATGTACGCTTTGCTCAGGATTTTGTGTACAGTGATTTGCCCGGCGGTACTACTTATAATGTTTTACTAACTACTAACAATCATCCGGAATTAAGTTATGAAGATTTTTCCGCTTTTGATAATTTGAGCGTGGGTTGCATTGAGGGCTATGCCTCTTTGGACGGCTTAGAGCGTTATGCGAATACTAATCACTTTACTTTGCGATTACGTTATTTTGAAAATCAAAAAGCGTTACGGCAAGGCTTGGCAGATGGCCTAGTCCAAGCTATTGCTGGGAGAGTGTGGCTACGGACGGAGTATGATAAGCTCCTTGGTAAATATCAACCAGTTTTATTTTATTATGTTTTGCGCCCGGGTAATCCTCTAATCTCAGAACTCAATAGGGCCATGAAACGCATTTTGGTGGAAACACCCAATTTTGAACGTCATCTTTATGATATTTATTTTGGCACCAAAGATTTGCCTGCTTTTAGTAAAGCCGAAACGACTTTACTAAAAACAGAGTTGCCGATAAGAGTTGCTCTTTTGCGCGACCGGTTCCCTTACTCTTCTTTGAATGTTCAAACCATGCAGATGGAGGGCATTTTGCCGGATATTTTGCGTCTGGCTGCGGAAAAGCATGGTATTAATTTGCAGATTGTGCCCACAGAAAAAGCTGTTAGTCCGGTAGAATTTTTAAAAGCCGGGGGTGAAGCCGAGCTAGTTGGGGATATCTTGCGCAGTGATATCAATCTTGTGGATGAGGATTTGCTGTTAGGAGAGCCCTACCTGCTCGATCGGATTATCATGTTGGGTTTAGCTGAAGGCATGACGAAGCCTTTGACCAATCAGCGAATTACGGTCGTCACCGGTTATCGAGCTTGCATTGACTATCTAGCTACTAATTACCCCGAATTAGAAATTGTGCTCAAAGCTTCGACCAAAGAATGTTTAGATGCGGTACTTGCCGGCGAGGCAGAGTTCACCATGCAGGATTATAACGTGGTGCAAAGGTGGTTACAGCGGCCACAATATGAGCAGCTCCTCGTTTTACCGAAATATGATGCGGAAGCACAAATTACCTTGGGAAGTTTAGTAGAAACTAACCCTGTTTATTTGACGACACTGGGCAAAGCTCTCAAGTCCGTTTCGGAGAACGAAAAAAATACGATTGTGATGAAACACACCATCGGCAAAACCTATGAATATAATTTCACGGACTTCTTTTATAAATATCGGGATTCTGTACTCGGTATCAGCTTTTTTGCTCTGTTGGCTTGTTGGGGGCTGTGGAACGCTTGGCAACAAAAGCAAAAAAATCTTAACCTGGTGGCAATTAATGAACAGAATTTACAACAAATAGCAGACAATCTTAATGGGGGGATTATCACTCTTTGTAATGATGAGCTCTTTACCGTTAATTATGCCAATGATGGATTTTTAGCTTTATTGGGACAAGCTCGCCGCACCTATGTTCAACAGCCAGGCATTGCTTTAAGTACGTACTTGCATCAGGAAGATTTTGAGCAATTTATTATAGATATGAGCTTACAAGAGGGCAAGACCACCTTTGTTACAGAAGTGCGTTTACGGCGGGCGGATCAAGGCTACACACCGGTTTTATTTAAAGGCACCTTGGGTACTGATACTGCAGGTCAACAATTATGGTTTTGTCTTTTGACGGACATTACAGCACAAAAAACCATTCAAGCCAATTTGGAAAAGGAAAAAGAACGTTACCGTTCTATTTTAGAATTTTCTGATGATATTATTTTGGATATTGATATTGCGGAAAGAACCTTAACTTGCTCGCATAAATTCTACGAGGTCTTTGGCTGGGAGCTGGCTGGTGATTTGCAAACGGCCGTGGAGCAGGGAAACGAGCACTTATTTGCTGAAGATGCAGAGGCGGCAGCTAGTATTAGGGAGGATTTGTACTCCGGTCGGACTAGCTTTAAGCACCGGATTAGAATCCAAAAAACCACCGGCACCTACTTATGGTGCGAATTGCAAATGTATCGCATTACTACAGCCACGAAGGAGGCCGACAGATATTTGGGTCGACTGGTCAATGTGGACAAATTAATGCGGGAATACCAAGAGTTGCTGGCGGTTTCACAGACAGATGCTCTGACGCAACTGTATAATAAGGATGCTTTTACTAATAAAGCACGGGAAATTATTGATAGTAGCGAGTGCACCTCGGCAGCTTTGTTCTTTGTGGATTTGGATAATTTTAAAAATTTGAACGATACCTTGGGACATATGACCGGTGATCAAGCGCTGCGGGATCTTAGCGCAGAATTGCGAGGGATTTTCAGACGTTCAGATGTGCTAGGGCGTTTTGGGGGCGATGAGTTTTGCGTGCTGGCGCAAACAATTTCTCGGGAGATGGCAGAAACTAAAGCCAGAGAACTGTGTCAACGCTTACAACGAACTTATGCTGACAGGGATAATGAAATCACTATTTCTGCTAGTGTGGGAGTGGCACTGGCGCCACAAGATGGGCTGGATTATGAAGAACTACTGGGTAAAGCAGATAAAGCCCTTTATAATATCAAGGAAAACGGCAAGAGCAGTTATCGTTTCTATGATGAACTGTAAGGAGTAGCCTGGTGCTTACGAATTGGTTTTTAGTGTTTAATTGGACTGAATTTACCAACAATTAGAAGACTAAACTGACGGCTTATTTACATATGTCATGACATATGTTAGACTACAAGCAAATAAGCGAATAGTGGGGTGAAACCGATGTTAACAATGCCAATCCTTAAGCAAATGCTCTTAGCAGCAGCTACAGAATTGAAGGCAAACAGTATTTATTTAAGTGAGCTTGATAGTGTTGCCGGCGATGGTGACCATGGGATTACGATTGGGCGCATGGCGGATGCGATGAAAGTGCATTTGGGAGCAACCAAAGCTGGTGGTATTAAGACGCTTTTAGATGAACTTGGTATGCTCTTTATGGGTAGTAATGGCGGTAGTGCAGGACCTTTGTGGGGTACGATTTTTGCCGGCATGGCCGATGGACTCACTGCAGATACCCAAGACGTGGATGCGCAAGAGTTTAAACAAATGTTTGCACAGGCTAAAAGGGATTTCATGGATATTTCTAAAGCGCAGGTAGGGGATAAAACCATGGTTGATGCTCTCTATCCGGCTATTGACGCTGCACAAGAAACAGAGGGCACGCTTCCTGTTGTTATGCAGGCAATGGCGGCGGCAGCTAATGCTGGAGCTGAGAAGACGGCAACTTTGGTAGCAAAATTTGGGCGAGCCAAAAATATCGGAGAACGTAGTCTTGGAACCAAAGATCCTGGTGCCGTATCCTTGGCCTTGTTGTTTAGCGCGATGGCTACAGCTGCAAAATAAGTAGCACTATCAAATCCCTAGCTAGGGGTTTGTAGCTGATAAGTTCAATAATAAAAATTATGCGGAGGCGGGAAAAGAATGAAAAAATTTATTAATGATCCGGAAAATTTAACCAGTGAACTGTTGGAAGGTCTAGCTCTTGCCAATCAAGATATTTTGACGGTAGAGGATGGCTGCTTAGTCGTGAACAAGCACTTGGCTACCGCTGATCGTGTGACCATTGTTACCTTAGGTGGTACAGGCCATGAACCGGCGATTAGTGGATTTGTTGGTGAAGGTATGATTGATATTTCTGTAGCTGGTAATGTTTTTGCGGCTCCAGGACCGCAAGCTTGCGTGGAAGCTATTCAAAGGGCTGATCGTGGACATGGCGTTTTATTTGTGGTCTTGAACCACCCTGGCGATATGTTAACGGGTAATATGACCATGAAACAAGTAGCTAAATTAGGAATTAAGGTCGTTAAAGTAGTTACGCAGGACGATATTGCCAATGCTCCGCGGAGTAATGCCGATGACCGTCGTGGTTTAGTTGGTTGTATTCCGCTTTACAAATTGGCGGGAGCTGCCGCTGCGGCTGGAAAATCTTTGGAAGAAGTTGCCGCTGTGGCACAAAAATTTGCGGATAATATGGCGACCATCGCTGTGGCGTCTAAGGGTGCAACTCATCCGGCAACAGGCTTGCCTATTTCTGAAATAGAGGACGGCAAAATGGAAATCGGCATGGGACAACATGGCGAAGGCGGCGGCGGTATGACCGATATTAAAACTGCTGACGAAACGGCTGATATTATGATGGGTGCGTTGGTGCGTGACCTAGAAGTCAAAGCCGGCGAAAAAGTCATGGTTCTGATTAATGGTGTGGGTGCTACAACCTTGATGGAACAACTAATTATCTTCCGTCGTTGCCACCAATTCTTGGCTGAAAAAGGGATTGAAATTGTGGCTAACCGTGTGGGTGAAACTTTAACGGTACAAGAGATGGCCGGGTTCCAAATGTTCTTAGGGCGGATGGACGAGGAATTAGTAGGCTACTGGAATGCACCTTGTCGCACACCGTATTTGACTCGTTAAGGAGATAACAACTAATGGCTGATAAAGATGGTAATATTTTAGCAAAAGATTACGGTATTGGTACGCCACCACCGGCACAGAACTTTCCAGTGAAAGGTTTGGGGCATATGGATTGGGGTATGAAAACTAGATTAGCGCAAATTTTTGACCCTTGTGATGGACGGACGATTATGCTGGCTTTTGATCATGGCTATATTATGGGTTCAACCGCTGGCTTAGAGCGCCTGGATCTAGTTATTCCGCCACTAATGCAATATGCGGATTGCCTTATGGCAACCCGTGGTGCTTTAAGAACTTGCATTCCGCCTACGCATCGCAAAGCAATTGCGCTACGTTGTACTGCTGACAACTCTGTCCTCAAGGAGGACATGAGCCATGGCGTGATTGGTGTGGATATCGAAGAAGCGCTGCGCTTAAATGCCAGCTGCATGGCTGTACAGTGCTTTGTCGGTGCTGATGGTGAAATCGGTTCTTTGGACAACTTGGTACGGACAGTCAACGCCGGACAACGTTATTCCTTACCGGTTTTAGGCGTAGTGGCCGTAGGTAAAGAAATGGAACGGACGACCAGATATTTTGCTTTGGCGACAAGACTAGTGGCAGAGTTGGGTGCTCATATTATCAAGACTTATTATTGTGATAATTTCGAGCAAATTACAGCGGCCTGTCCGGTACCTATTGTTATCGCTGGCGGCAAGAAGGTTCCCGAAGCAGAAGCTTTGGCGATGGCTTATCGTGCAATCAACGAAGGTGCTGCCGGTGTGGATATGGGACGCAACGTACTTCAAGCTGAAAATCCTAGAGCCATGTTACAGGCTTTGCGCATGGTTGTCCACGAGGACGTGAAGCCGGAAGTTGCAATAAAAGCTTATAAAAAAATGTTAAAGGATGTGAAATAAATGAAAGAATTTATGCACGTTGGTGTTCCTACAGACAAGGTTATGCCTGGAGCTGTCTACGCAGAAGGCATTAAGACTCACATTGTAGCTCCGGAAACAAATGAGTTTAACATTGAGTATTTACGCTTTGAAAAAGATTCCCCGATGCCGCAAGAACTACAAACGCTAGTGCACGTAGCCTATAAGGTTGATGATTTAGATGCACAACTAGCGGCTAATACCGTCATTGTAGAACCTTGGTTTGCTGATGAAAATACCCGTATTGCTTTTATGATGAAAGATGGTATTCTTTTTGAATTAATGGAATGTAAATAAGTATGGCGGAAGGGGCAAACTCAGTGGAAGATAGAAACGAATTAGCCAAATTAGTTACTGTCGCTAAACTTTATTATCAAGAGAATTTAACTCAAGCAGAAGTAGCAAAACAACTTGGTGTTTCTAGGCCCCTTGTGAGTAAAATGTTATCGCAGGCTCGGGAGCGAGGTATTGTCCATATCGAAATTCGCAGTTTAGACTCCAGTAATCCTGACCTCTTGGTTCAATTGCAAAAGCGGTTTGGCTTAGTGGGTGGTTTGGTGGTACCGGAAACTATACATAAAGAACTGGCTCGCAGAACGCTTTTAGAGCAAGGAGCACGTTATTTATTAGGGCTCATTGATTCGCAAAAAAACATTGGCTTGGGGTGGGGCTATGCTCTGAGTGAAATTCTGGAACAGTATCACAGGCGGGATTTCATTGCTCGAGAGGGCAATGTCTATCCCTTGATTGGTTCAGCTAGTATCCCGCATAAAGGCTACCATACTAATGAGTTGACCACTGCGTTGGCCGCCTGTTGTGGACGGTTAGCGAACATTTTGTATGCACCGGCTTTTCCGGATACTTTGGAGGAACGACGGATTTATGCAAGAACAACAAGTTTTCAAGAGCTCAGTAAACTTTGGCATCAAACGGATGTGGCCTTGGTAACGATTGCGGGCTATCCTACGGTGCCAGATGAAGCTACGGCTAGTCGGTTTGGTTCAGCTTTGGCACAACAAAAAGCAGTGGGGAGCTTCTTATCATATTTTTATGATGTGAAAGGTGAGTTTATTGCTGGGGAGAATGATTTTGTTGTGCACGTACCCATTGAAGCTTTGCGTAAAAGCAAAAAGGTAATTGGCTTTGTGGATAATGCCAGTGCTAAAGCGGTCTTGGGTGCGCTTAGAACTAAAGTTTTTACGCATCTTATTTTGACCGAAAAAATTGCGGAAGAACTTTTAAGTGCTGAATAGTTAGGAACTGCTTATTACTGATTTAATCTGGTGATAAGCAGTTTTTTTATCTAAGGCGGGGGTAACCGCTGAATTTGGAATAAAAAGGAGGCAAAACAATGACAATGTTGGAAGCTTTAACTCAATGGGGCGGCGAGGTGGAAGATGCGCTAGCTAGATTTGACGGTGATGAGGAAATGTATGTGACTTGTTTACATATTTTTGCTACGGACGAAAACTTTGCTCTATTAGGGGAACAAATGGCGGCGGGTGATTACGAGGCTGCTTTTGATAGTGCACATACACTCAAAGGGGTTTCAGCGAATTTAAGTTTGACCCCCTTATACCAAGTAATTTGTTTATTGGTAGAAGCCTTAAGGCATAAAGAGTACGACCGAGCAGTTAAAATTTATCCGGCTTTGTATAAAGCACAAGAAAGTTTTTGCAAGTTGGTTAAAGAATCTGTCTAAGGGGCAGGATTTATGGGTTTTGTGCCGAATGTAATGAAGAATACCTTGCAAGTAAAAAAGGTAAGATTATTGTAGAATGGAAGGATGGGTAAGCAAATGAAAACGAGTAGATGGACAAGCAGAATGGTAGTAGGTGTACTCTTGACTGTAGCGATGGGCCTAGTGACGGGCTGTGGCGGGAGTGCCAAAAACACTAAAAGTGCTGACAAAGTAGTGCAGGTGGGCGTAATCCAGCTGGTAGAACACGCAGCTTTGGATGCGGCGAACAAGGGTTTTGTACAAGGTATGGCCAATAATGGCTATAAGGAAAATGTCAATGTGCGTTATGATCAGCAAAATGCACAAGCTGACCAGTCTAATTTGCAAAACATTGCTAATCGTTTTGTGAATAACAAAGTGGATTTAATCTGTGCGATTGCAACACCGGCCGCTCAAAGTATGGCTAATGCAACGAAAGATATTCCTATTGTGGGTACGGCGATTACCGATTATGCGGAAGCTAAATTGGTAGTTTCTAATACTGCGCCCAAAACCAATGTTACGGGGACGACGGATATGAACCCTATCGATCGGCAGTTAGAGTTACTGCTTAGAATCGTACCGGACACCAAGGTGATTGGTGTTATTTATAATTCCAGTGAGGTCAACTCACAATTACAAGTTAATATTTTGAAAAAATTAGTTGCTGCTAAGGGGCTAACCCTGCAAGAAGCAACGGTATCTACAGTTAATGATATTCAACAAGCAGGCCAAAGTCTGGCACTAGCACAGGTAGATGCTATCTATGTGCCTACGGATAACGTGGTAGCTTCAGCGATGCCGGTGCTGGCAACTATTACTAATGAAGCGAAGATTCCGGTTATTTGTGGTGAAGCCGAAGTTGTAAAAAACGGAGCACTAGCCACTATCGGTATTGATTATTATAAATTGGGCTTACAAACAGGTGCCATGGCGGCTAAAATCCTCTCGGGTAAAGGGGTGCCGGCGACGATGCCTATAGAAGCTTTACAAGAAATGAAAACAACGGTTAGTGAAGGTACAGCGGCTAAACTGGGTATTAAATTGCCGCAAGATATTTTGCAAGGAGCCGAAGTAGTTAAGTAACAGACGCGTAGCTGTCCTGTGTATACATTGGGAAAAATCTATACACAAAAGGGCAAGTAGTGTATACTAATGTTATTCTGATTATTATTAAACGCCAGATGCGTAGAATGGAAGGATGGTTTGTGATGAGGGGTACAAGTTGCAAAACTTTAATGCTGGGGCTCGTAGCAATACTAATGGTAGGGGTCTTCACCGGTTGTGGTAGCGAGAAAAAAGCGGTAGCACCCACCGGCAGTAAAGTTATTAATGTAGGGATTGTACAGTTAGTAGAGCACGCAGCTTTAGATGCGGCGAATAAGGGTTTTGTAGATGGCATGGCGTCCAAAGGGTTTAAAGAAGAGGTTAACGTCAAGTATGACCGGCAAAATGCGCAAGCTGACCAGTCTAATTTGCAAAACATAGCACAACGCTTTATTACAAATAAAGTGGATTTAATCTGCGCTATTGCTACACCGGCAGCGCAAACGGTGGCTAATGCTACCAAAGATATTCCCATTGTCGGTACGGCAATTACTGATTATGCGGCGGCTAAATTGGTAGCCTCTAACAAGGACCCACAGGGTAATGTGACCGGTACCAATGATATGAATCCGTTAGAACAGCAAATTGATTTAATCCTCAAAATTGTGCCAACCACAAAAACTTTGGGTATTATTTATACTTCCAGTGAGGTCAATTCTCAAATGCAGGTGGATTTGGTTAAAGCTTATGTCGCAGGTAAAAACATTGCTGTGGAAGAAGCTACGGTTTCTAATGTTAATGATATTCAGCAAGCAGCCCAAAGTTTGGTGGGCAAGGTAGACGCTATTTATGTGCCGACAGATAATGTTTTAGCTTCGGCGATGCCGACACTAGCTATTATTACAGATGAAGCCAAGATACCTGTTTTTGCCGGCGAGGGCGGCATGGTTATGGCAGGGGGCGTAGCTACACTAGCTATAGATTATTATAAATTGGGCTATCAAACAGGAGAAATGGCAGCTGATATTTTAAACGGCAAGGCTAAACCTGCTACGATGGCTATCCAAGGACAAAAAGAGTTCCAAGTAGTGATTAATGAAGAACGTGTTAAAAAATTAGGACTAAAAATTCCTGACGATATTCTAAAAATGGCAAAGGGTGCAAAATAACAATGATTGATTTATTATTACCAACGGTGTCCCAAGGACTCTTGTGGTCTTTATTGGCTTTAGGTGTTTATTTAACGTATCGTGTTTTGGATATTGCCGACCTGACGGTGGAAGGCAGTTTTCCTTTAGGAGCGGCCGTTTCTGCTTCCTTACTGGTTGCAGGTGCCGGACCTATCACTTCTATTTTGGTGGCAGGGGTGGCCGGTGGTTTAGCCGGTGTTATAACGGGTTTATTACATACACGACTTAAAATACCGGCTTTATTAGCCGGTATTTTAACGATGATAGCCCTTTATTCTATTAATCTGCGGGTCATGGGCAAAGCGAATCTCTCCCTTTTACGGGTGGATACTGCTTTTACGGCTATTCGGTCACTGGGCTTAACTAATGCTCAGGCTGTGTTGGGCGTTGGCCTTTTGAGTACAGTAGTTTTTGGTATGCTCATGTACTGGTTCTTTGGTACGGAAATCGGTGCGGCTATTCGTGCTACAGGCTTTAATCAGCAAATGATTAGAGCACAAGGGATTGATACCAATGTGACGATTGTCTTAGGTTTACTTTTAAGTAACGCCTTAGTAGCTATTTCCGGTGCGCTGATTGCTCAAAGCAATGGTTTTGCCGATGTGGGCATGGGGGTCGGTACCATCGTTATTGGTTTGGCGTCTGTTATTATTGGAGAAGTGCTCTTTGGCACGAGAAGTTTCAAAAATTGTTTGATTTCAGTGGTGTTAGGCTCGGTGGTGTACCGGCTAGTTATTGCGGCTGTACTCCAAATGGGTATGCCACCTAATGATTTAAAACTCTTTACGGCAGTACTGGTGGCCTTCGCACTTTCTATGCCACTGATTAAAGGCAAAATGAATGCAGGAAAGGTGGCGAAATAATGTTACAGGTAGAGAACATTTTCAAAACCTTTTTCCCGGGTACCATTAATGAAAAAAAGGCTCTGCGTGGTTTATCCCTTTGTATGAAACCGGGGGACTTTGTTACAGTAATTGGTGGTAATGGCGCCGGCAAATCGACCATCCTCAATTCAATTGCCGGAGTATTTCCTATTGATGCAGGTAAAATTATTATTGATGGTGATGATATCACTAAAACGCCGGAACATAAACGGGCTAAGTATATTGGACGTGTGTTTCAAGACCCGATGCTGGGGACGGCGGCAGGCATGATGATTGAAGAAAATCTGGCGATTGCTTCGCGCCGGGGACAGACTCCGGGCTTTGCGTGGAGCGCTAAGGAAAAAGACCGAGAGCTGTATCGTACTTTGCTTAGCGAATTGGATTTAGGCTTGGAAGATCGGTTGACAAGCAAAGTGGGGCTTTTGTCCGGCGGACAAAGGCAAGCTTTGACTTTATTGATGGCGACGCTGAACCAACCGAGATTGTTACTACTAGATGAGCACACGGCGGCTCTGGATCCGAAGACGGCAGAAAAAGTTTTGACCCTAACCCGCGAAATTGTGGCACGTCATCATTTGACGACGCTCATGATTACTCATAACATGAAAGATGCCTTGCGTTTTGGTAATCGTTTGATTATGATGGATGCCGGACGTGTCATCGTAGACGTGGAAGGTATGGAAAAAGACAAATTAACTATTCCCGATTTGCTCGGGCTATTTGAACAAGCTAGTGGTAATGCGCTAGATAATGACCGAATGCTCTTAGGTTAAGCTACTCGTAAGTTCAAAGACTAAAAGACAAAGGAACAGGTACCGCCTTAGCGGTTCCTGTTCCTTTGTTGTTGTTGGGTAATTATTTAGTAGCCGGTATTGTTGCGACCGGCAGGGTGGCTAAATATTCTTCGGCGTACTTAGAAGCTACGGCACCATCAGCGGCGGCGGTGATAATCTGCCGCAGAGGAGTGGTACGAATATCGCCTACGGCAAAAACGCCGGGTACATTAGTGCGGGTTGTTTCATCAGCAACAATGTAACCTTGCTCATCTAAGTCGAGGATACCCTTGAACATAGCGGTATTAGGCGTACGCCCAATGGCGACGAAGATACCTTGGCAAGCCAGCGTGGTTTCCTGCTGGGTTTGCCTATTAGTCAGACGCACGCCGGTGATTTTGGCTGCGCTTAAAATTTCTTGGATTTCTGTGTTGTACATAAGGGTAACATTGGTGGCAGCTTCTAAGGTGCTAAAATAAGCTTTTTGCGCATTAAGCGTCTGACCGCGGTGGAGGAGATAAACCTGGGTACAGATTTTCGCTAGAAAAAGTGCCTCCGCTACGGCGGAATTACCGCCGCCCACTACGACCACTGTTTTACCTTTATAGAGCAGACCGTCACAGGTGGCACAGTAGGCAAGCCCGCGGTTGCGCAAGGCTTGTTCATCAGGCAAACCCAATTCACGAGGTGCAGCCCCCAAAGCTAAAATTACGGTTTGGGCCGCTAAGTCACCATCGGTGGTATGAATTATTTTGGGTTTAGTTGTGAGCTGGACGCTGAGCACTTCTGTGAACTCCGTTTTTACACCAAAGCGTTCGGCGGAGAGCTTCATTTTTTCGCCGAGGTCAAAACCGTCAATGCCGATTTCAAAGCCTGGGTAGTTGTCTACTTGTTCTGTAGTGGCCATTTGGCCGCCGGGTGAAAACTTTTCTAGGACTAAAGCCGTCAGTCCTGCGCGGGCAGCGTACAGTGCAGCGGTATAACCGCCGGGGCCGCCGCCAATGATGATAACGTCATAAATTATTTTGTCCATGGTAGCCCAACTTTCTTTTTACAAAACTCCTTGTTCTTTAAGCCAGTCCACAATTTTGGCTTTGGAATCAGGAGCAATCAGTGGTGTACCAGGTATACCGTTTTTAAAAAGCAAGAGAGTGGGGAGAGTATTTACGTCATATTGGGCGGCTAAATCCGGCTCCTCGTCGACATTGACTTTCCCTACGTTAAAATTGTCAGCGTAGGTGTCAGCAAGATTTTCTAAAAGCGGAGCTAGCCGACGACAATAGCCACACCAAGGAGCCCAAAAATCTACCAAGGTGGGTTGAGCGGTAGCCGTGATTTCCGGCAGGAAATTTTCCGTTGACAAAAGCTTAACCATTTTAACGCAACCTTTCGCTTTTAAAATTTATTGGATCTTACTGGTAATTAAAGCGGTCTAAATGGGCACATATTGGAAGCCCAAAACCATAAGCCATAGATGGCGACCAGAGAACTTAGTGTTAATAATAATTTGGTCATTTTTTTCTCTCGCTTTCTTTAAGGTTCTTTAGAATAAGCTTCTCTATAGCAAGAGCAGAGTCAGCCACAGGAAAGTTTTCCAAAGAACATAATAGAGGTTAGCAAGTAGAAAGTCAAATTGTTTTAATTAAAAAATATTCTTTGCCGTCAATTATTTAATGCTCCCAGTCGGTATTTAACAAGCAGTAGCAGGCGGTTTGGTTTGACCGGAAAGAACTAGACCGGCCAGGATAAGCGTGGTACCGACACCGGCTAGCCAGGTTATTTGCTCTTGTAGAATGAGGGCAGAAGTAATGAGCGTTACAACCGGACTGATATAGATATACATACTGGTTTTAACTGGACCGATGGCTTTAATCGCCCAACTCCAGCTCCAAAAACAGAGGGCAGAAGCACCGACACCCAAATACACTAGGTTGAATAAATTAATATCGTTTTCCAGCCGGTAAAAGCCCCATTGGAAGTCCATAAAAAATAGTGCCGGTAACATTAAGACAAGACCATAACCAAAAATGTTGCGAGTACAGAGCAAGGTGTCATAGTTAAAGGTACTGATTTTTTTGAGTAAAACAGAATATATTGACCAGACAATAGCGGCGAGCAAAGCCAATAAATCACCCAAGGGATTAAGCTTGAGAATGACACTGCCGTTAAAGACAATAAGTAGTAAGCCACCCATGGCAAAGGCAAAACCCCAAAAGAAATTGCGGCTTAAGGCTGCTTCCCCCAATAAAGAGGAGGAACAAAGGGCAGTTAAAAAGGGGACTAAAGCTAAAATCAAGCAAACGTTGGAAGCATAAGTATAGGTAAGGGCGATATTTTCTAACAGAAAGTAAAGAGTGATGCCGCAAAAGCCGGCAGCCACCAGATATTTATCTTCTTGCCACCCTAGGGTGTGTAAACGCTGGGGTTTACAGAGCGCAAGAACGCAAAAGCCCAAAATAAAACGAAAGAATAAAATTTCAATGGGGGTGTAGTCAAATAAAAGGAGTTTGGTTGAAACAAAAGTTGTACCCCAGACTAGAACGGTAAGCATGGCCGTTAAATGTCCCCAAGTATGTATGCTCATGTATGCTACCTCCTAGCAGATGTTATATTTCTATTATCGGTTGTTTTAGGGGAAAAAGCAATGTAAAGAATTTACCAGCGGCGGAATATGCCGTATAATAGAGGCATGAAAGTAGTAGAGGGGAAGTTGACAGTGGAAAGATTAAGAAAGATTAAGTGTTTTTTGTTTGATATGGACGGTACGATTAATTTGGGAAATACCTTAATTCCGGGTATGGACGTTTTTTTTCAAAAATTACGCGCCAGTGGTAAAGCTTTTTATTTGGTGACAAATAATTCTTCCCAGGGTCATGAACATTATGTCAAAAAAATGGGGGGCTTGGGCATTCCGGTGCAAAGGGAAGAAATCTTAATTTCGTCCGATGCTTTAACCTATTACTTGCAGCAACTCAGACCGGGGGCGAGAATTTTTGTTCTGGGAACGGCGGCTCTGAAAGAGCTTTTGCGTAATGCCGGGTTTAATCTAAGCGAAGATGGACAGGGGCTAGTCGATTTTGTCATTGTCGGGTTTGATATGGATTTAGCCTATGCGAAGCTGGCGATAGCTTGCCGTTTGATTGATAAAGGGGTGCCTTATATTGCCACTCATCCCGATGTACGGTGCCCGATTGAGGGTTGTGAATATATTCCCGATTGCGGAGCTATGCTGGCTTTAATTAAGACTGCTACCGGTACGGAACCCTTAAACGTGATGGGTAAGCCCTACCACTATTTGGTAGATTTAATCAGGGCTCGTACCGGCTACGCTAAACAGGAAATTGCCATGGTGGGCGATCGGTTGAGTACAGATATTGCTTTTGGTCTCAACAATGGCTTGTTGTCCGTGTTAGTTTTAACCGGAGAAGCCACCAAAGCCGATGTGGATAAAGGGAATATCAGACCGGATCTGGTGCTGGATCATGCCTCGGAAATTGCAAATTATCTGTGAGGTAATGTGTTATGCCTAGATATCATTTGATAGATACGCTACGCGGGTTTGCTATACTTAATGTGCTTGTGTACCATTTCTTATATGATGTGGTACACATTTTTAGTCTGTCCCTACCTTGGTTTGAGCAAACGTGGAGTTTTGTTTGGCAGCAAGTAGGCGCTAGTTTCTTTATTCTTTTGGCGGGAGCCATGCTCCAGGTTTCACGGCGACCGGTGCAACGAGGACTAGAATTAGTAGCGTGGGGCTTAGTGGCAACAGGGGTCACCTGGGTACTAATGCCAGCGGAACTGATTGTTTTTGGCATTTTGCAACTTTTGGGCTGTGCGCTTCTGGTGGGAACGGGCTTGAGAGCGCTTTTGGTGCGGCAAGGCTGGCATTTAACTAAGCGCCGAGCACTGCTGGGCGTAGCTAGCTGTCTAGTGGGCTTTTTTGTGACCCGCAATCTGATGTGGGGTCAGTGGGGAGCGTACAATTATGTGTTAGGCTCCGTGTCTCAGGAATTTTACACCCATACCTGGGGCTTTGTGGTGGGGTTACCACTAGAAGATTTCAGCTCTGCCGATTATTATCCCCTCTTGCCTTGGGGTTTTGTTTTTGGCGGAGGTTATTTTGGCTGGACGCTATTGCCTCAGGGTCACTGGCTCACGGTAGAAGAGCCTGTTCTAGCGTGGCTGGGTCGCAGAAGCTTAGTCTTGTATCTTGTACACCAACCAGTGATTTTAGGAGTGCTATACTGGTTGTGGCCATATTTTGTTAGCAACTAGGCGGAAGAACGGTTGACAAATAGGAGCCGGTGGCATATAGTATTCCTATACAGGAATACTATATGCCACCGGAGGTGCTATGGATATTATTACGGATTTGATGTATTTTAATTTAACACGGCAGGAGGCTACCATTTATTTGACACTCTTGACAGTGGGGCAAATGACTGGTTATGAAGCGGCGAAACAAACGGGGGTTTCTCGTTCTAACACTTATACTGCACTAGCAGGACTGGTGGACAAGGGAGCAGCCTATATGCTGGAAGATACGGCTATGCGCTATACGGCGGTACCGGCAGATGAATTTTGCACCAATAGAATTCGGCAAATGCAAGCTTGCCAAGCGAGTTTGTTGGCTAAAATACCAACGGCACAAAACGAAGTTGAAGGTTATATTACGATTAAAGGTGCACCGGCTATTTTGCACAAGCTGAAAAACATGATTGCCAAGGCACAATATCGCTTGTATGTTTCCGCCGCCACTGGCGTGCTAGGGGAGCTGACGGAGGATTTGCAGGTGGCAGTAGCCCAAGGACGCAAGGTGGTCATTATTACAGAGCCTGGGTTTCAATTAGCAGGGGCACAGGTTTACTTTGCGGCACAACCGGATAAACAAATCCGTTTGATTGCTGACTCGGCTAAAGTCCTAACCGGGGATTTGGAAGAGGGGGCCAATGCGACTTGTTTATATTCCGGCAAGCACAATTTGGTTGATCTGTTTAAAGATGCGTTAAAAAACGAAATTAAATTAATCGAACTAACACAAAACACGAAGGTGGGAGGAGAGCTTTCATGAAAAAGCCCTTTATTAAGCAAGAACAATTAGCAGCAATTGCCGACCAGTACGCAACGCCGTTTTATCTGTATGATGAAAAAGGTATTCGGGAAAACGCGAAGCAAGTAATGCAAGCCTTTGCGTGGAATAAAGGTTTCAAAGAATATTTTGCGGTGAAGGCCACCCCGACACCCAAACTTTTGCAAATTTTGCATGAGGAAGGCTGTGGCGTCGATTGTTCTTCTTATACGGAATTACTTTTGGCTGATGCGTGTGGGTTTAAGGACCAGGAAATCATGTTTTCCTCCAACGTGACACCGGCTGAAGATTTTAGATTGGCACGTGAGCTGAAGGCCACGATTAACCTTGATGACATTACCCATATTGATTTTCTGGAAAAAGTAGCGGATATTCCGACGACCGTTAGTTGTCGTTTCAATCCCGGTGGTCATTTTGCCATCGAAAATAACATTATGGATAATCCTGGTGATGCCAAATATGGTATGACCAGAGAACAAATGACCGAGGCTTACAAACGTTTAATGGCCAAGGGTGTGCGCCATTTTGGTATGCACGCTTTTCTCGCCAGCAATACGGTAACTAACGATTATTACCCGACTTTAGCCAAAATCTTGTTTCAAGTGGCAGTGGAATTGAAATCAGAAACTGGTGCGCAGATTGACTTCATCAACTTGTCCGGCGGAGTGGGTATTGCTTATCAGCCGGGGCAAGCGGCTAATGATATTCAAGTTATTGGTGAGGGCGTACGCCAAGCTTTTGAAGAAATTCTGGTTCCAGCAGGTATGGGCGAGGTGGCTATTTTTGCGGAAATGGGTCGGTTTATGCTAGGACCTTATGGGGCACTAGTGGCACGTGCTATTCATGAAAAACACACGTATAAAGAATATATCGGACTAGATGCTTGTGCGGCTAATCTTATGCGTCCGGCCATGTATGGTTCTTATCATCATATTACAGTCATGGGTAAGGAAAACGCTCCTTGTACGTGCAAATATGATGTAACCGGCGGTTTATGTGAGAATAATGATAAATTCGCTATTGATAGAATGTTACCCAAGATTGACCTAGGTGACTTGCTTTTTATTCACGATACCGGTGCGCACGGCTTTGCCATGGGTTATAACTATAATGGTAAATTGCGAAGTGCGGAACTTTTGCTACACACAGACGGTTCGGTAGAGCTGATTAGGAGGGCGGAAACGCCGGCAGATTATTTTGCCACGCTAGACTGCACCAAGCTTTTTCCTCGGGTCTAAAATTTAATAAAATGCGTTAACCACATTGTTGTTTTTAAAATAACAATGTGGTTTTTCTTTACAGCAAGCCCCTTAATGGTTTAGAATAAAATTATTCACTCCTTGAAGCGAGGTGGACAAGGGCTTCAATAATTTAATTAGAGGTGGTTAATGATGAAGGAACTTTTAACAATAATTAAAAATGATGAACAGGCGATGTTAGCCTTATTGGAGCGGTTAGTTAATATTGATTCTAACCAAGATAATTTAAGTGGCATAGACGAATGTGCCCATATTGTAGGGGACTTTTTGCAGACGTTGGGCTTTACGGTGGAATATTTGACAACCCCAGGTGCAGCCACACATATGCTGGCTAAGATTGCGGGTACAGGTCTACGTGAAGTCATGGTTATGGGTCATCTAGATACAGTTTTTAAAAAAGGGACGGCGGCGGCCAGACCGTTTTATATTGAGGGTGACAAAGCTTTCGGGCCCGGCGTTATGGACATGAAGGGCGGGGTGGTAGCAGGACTGTTTGCGGTCAAAGCGTTACTGGCTACGGGCTATAATGGGCGAATGAAAGTGTTTTTCTGTGGCGATGAAGAACCGGGGCATTTGGAAACCGAGGCAGCGGCCTTATTTATGCGCGAAGGTAAAAATATGGACGCCGTCTTTAACTTGGAACCGGGCAGACCTAATGGAGGCGTAACTATTGGACGCAAAGGTGTCATTCGTCCCATCTTAACCGTCGAAGGGGTAGCTGCTCATTCCGGCAATAATCCTGAACAAGGCATCAGTGCGATTTTGGAATTAGCCCATAAAACTATTGCACTCGAAGCGCTCACAGATTTTGCTACGGGGACAACTTATAATGTGGGGATTGTTAATGGTGGGTCAGAAGTGAATATTATTCCTGACTGCGCTGTGGCCAAAGTCGATATTCGGTTTAAAACCGCAGAAGCAGCGGCGCAAGCTGTTGCCGATGTAGAACGGATTGCCGCCCATAATTATGTGGCGGGCACGCATACGACTGTCAGTGCTAATGAAATTCAATTTATGCCTATGGAAACTACGGTAGGGGTGGAAAAACTCTTTGCCCACGTGCAGCAACAAGCGTCTAAACTGGGTTTGCCACCGGTACCGGGGGTTTATGCCGGCGGGTGTTCCGATGCGGCGTGGACGACCTATGTAGGAGCACCTACGGTTTGCTCCATGGGTCCCATCGGAGAAGCAGCTCACAGCAATCGAGAGTTTTTGGTGGTGCACACACTGGTGGAAAGAACCCAGCTGTTGGCCGCCTGTATTAAAAATCTTTAAAGCCTGGTAAGGCATAAAAAAGGGTGTTGCCGCTATGCGGCAACACCCTTTTTGTTTTTTAGTGGTTTTTTATTTTTGTTTTTGCTCATCTTGCCAAGCATAAATACCTTTTTGGTCAGGTAAGATGGCAGGGTCGAAGAGAGGCGTAGTAATACCGGCACGTTTTTGGGCACAATAATCATCCAGGGTAATATAAACATATTTAGCCAATAACGCAATGGCTACCAGATTAGTGAGTGCCATGAGCGCCATAAAAAGGTCAGCCATGTCCCAGACTAGGGCTACTTTGGCCACGGAGCCAAAAAGTACCATGCCCACGCATAGAGCACGAAAGCCATTTAGCACCCAAGGACTGGACTGCATGAGGCTAATATTGATTTCACCGTAATAATAATTGCCGATAATGGAACTAAAAGCAAACATACAGATGAGAATGGCCAAAAAAAGAGGAGCCCAAGGTCCCAAGTGGTAAGCTAAGGAGTTTTGTGCTAGCTCAATGCCGGTTAAATTTGTAGTTTTATAGCTGTCCGATAAAAGAATAATGAAGGCGCTGGCGGAGCAGACCATTAAGGTATCTACAAAGACGCCAAAGGCTTGTACCAGACCTTGTTGCACCGGGTGGGAAGCATTGGCAGTAGCGGCGGCATTAGGCACAGAACCCATACCTGCTTCATTGGAGAACAGACCACGTTTGATACCGGTCATGACAGCGGCGCCAATACCACCACCCACGGCGGCATCAAAACTAAACGCCGAAGAAAAAATTAGGGCAAACACACGGGGTAAGGCACTAAGATTGCTGAGTGTGATGAAAAGGGCTATTAAAAGGTAGAGCCCAGCCATAATGGGTACAAACCATTCGGCAATACGGGCAATTCTGGTTACACCACCAAAGATGACGGCGGCTGTTAACACTGCTAAAACCAGACCTAGCATCAGGCGATCCAAACCGAACGCACTGTGTAAGGAAACAGCAATGGTATTGGCTTGAACGGAATTAAAAATGAGCCCAAAAGTTACACTGATCAAGATGGCAAAAACAGTAGCAAAGAAAGGGCTGCCCAAAACGTTTTTAATGTAATAAGCAGGACCGCCACAAAAGCCGCCGTGAGCTTTTGGGACTTTATAAATTTGAGCTAAAGTGCTTTCCACAAAGCCAGTGGCAGCACCCAAAACGGCAATGAGCCACATCCAAAAAATAGCACCGGGACCACCACTGGCAATAGCAATGGCAATACCGGCAATGTTGCCTACACCTACGCGAGAAGCGGTGCTGACACAAAAGGCTTGAAAAGAGGATACTTCGTTAGCACCGGGTTTATCACCGACACCACCTTTTAAGAGGGTAAACATTTCTTTGAGCAGGCGTAGCTGCACGAATTTGGTACGATAGGAAAATAAAATTCCCAAGCCAACTAAGAGCACGATTAGTACATAGGACCAAAGAATGTCATTGGCGGTGCCAATCATGGTTTCTAATAAATTCATAAACAACCTCCTTATTTTATTTTTTTTATTAGCGGCAGCTTTAAGCGTAATCGCCGCGGTCAACAACAATGTTATAACCAATTTTTTGAAATTTTGTTTGCAAACTAGCGATTGCTTCAGCGGCTTCATCGCCGGTGCACGCTTTGTTATCGTACAAGGAGTATTCCGCACGGTGTTGCAGCGGGGACAGATTGGGCATGACCACATTGGCTCCGGCTAAAATGCCCAGTTCGCGACCGGAGGGGTGAATAGTCGCCAGTGCTGTCGTGGCAGGGATTAAAGCCTGGGGGAGGAGTAGCCGTAAAAGGGCAATGCAACGTAGAGTTTGCTCTAGCGTGCCGGCTTTTTGGTGGCGGAAAGGGGTTTCGTGGTGGGGAATGAAAGGACCAATGCCCACCATGTGGGGTTTAAATTCTTGAATAAACAGTAAATCTGCCACCAGATTGGCTGTGGTTTGATAGGGTGAACCCACCATAAAGCCAGTGCCAACTTGGTAACCAATGTCTTTGAGCATATATAGACATTCTTTGCGCTGCGCTAAAGTTAGTCTTATGGGGTGCAGGCGGGAGTAGTGGAGGTCCGTGGCCGTTTCATGGCGTAAGAGGTAGCGGTCAGCACCAGCATCAAATAAAGCCTTGTAAGAGGTATAGGAACGTTCGCCGATGGACAAGGTAATGGCGCAGTCTGGATATTTAGCTTTGATGGTAGTAAGGATTTCTACTAGCAAAGCATCTGTGAAATAGCCATCTTCTCCACCTTGGAGCACAAAAGTCCTAAACCCAAGGGCGTAGCCCTGGTCACAACATTCTAAAATTTCTGCTTGCGTTAGGCGATAGCGCTGCGCCAGGTTGTTGCTACAACGAATGCCACAATAATAACAATCATTGGCACAAAAATTAGTAAATTCAATCAGTCCGCGAATGTAGATTTTACCGGTAAATTGTTTTTTAGTCAGTTGTTGTGCCGTGGCAAAAAGGGCATTGCGTAGCGCTTCATCTGTAGTTGTTAATAATTCGGCAAGATCTGCAGGTTCTAGGCGCTGGCCTGCTAATAAACTTTTAACCGATAACACGTGCTCACCTCATTTTTTAAGTTGGTAGTAGGAGATTTGATTTTTACCTGCTTTTTTGGCACGATACATAGCACGATCAGCCTGCGTAATTAAAGTGGTTAAGTCCCGCGTTCGTCCAGTGGAGTAGGCAACTCCGGTACTACAAGTAGCGGGTAGACATTTATCCTCTTGGCTAGCGTGTAATTGGGTATAAAAAGCTTGCAACTGTTGATCGGTTAGTAGTTGTGAAGTCTGTGGTAAAAGCACCATGAATTCATCACCACCAAAGCGACCCAGTAGTGCCTCGTGGCCAAATGCTTTTTGCAAACAAGTTGCTACTTCGCGCAAAACCTGGTCACCGTAGAGATGACCGTACTGGTCGTTCAGTGTTTTGAAATTATCTAAATCCACTATAATTACGCCGAGGGTTTCTTTAGCAGTGGCGGTGGCTAGAGTTTCCGCTAGTTTACGCGTGATGGCCGTTTTATTATAGATACCGGTCATCTGATCTAAATCCATTTTGTGATGGATTCTTTCTAGCAACTCATGTTCCTCTTGTATATCAAGGAGTTTACCGAGGACGCGATAGACAGTACCGTCTTCATTGGGAATAGCTACATAATAGCAACGATACCAGCGGTAGTCCGGGCTCAGAAAAGTAGAGCGAAATTCCAGATGTGCTTCTTGGGGATTTTGCTCCGGTTTAGCAAAAATGGTGCTATATTGACCGACATCTGCAGGGTGAATATTACTTTTGCCAGACTTTAATATTTGCAGATAGCGAGGGACATGGCGTTTTTGTCGTTGTCCCTCTTGGGTTTGGACGGCATAGTCCAGAGTATCAGTTAAGACGTCATAGTCAAAAGTCATCAAATTAGTGCATTCCACTATAATGCGGTAACGTTCATTTTGTAATTTGAGCTCCAGTTCTGCCTGGTGTTTTTGGGTAATATCTAGCATATAGGCATAAAATAAAGCACGGGTGGAGTCACCGGCTAAAAAACGTAATTTGGTGTGGAGTAAAACAGTGCCGCCGTCTAAGCGGGTACGGCGATAAGTACCTTCCGCTGTCCCCTTGTTTAAAGCTTCATGATACATAGAAAGCACTTTAGCCTTATCTTCTGCAACGACCCAGTCCAAAATATGCAGGCCATTGGCATTAAGAGTTTTTCTCGTACAGCCGGTCATGTGGAAATACTGGTCATTTACTCTTAACAATTCAATATTATCTTGGTGTAATTCATAGATGCCAGCAGCATTAAAGAAGCTATTAAAAATAAGATTAGCACAGGAACCAGGATTCCAGAGCTCTTCTAAATTAAGCTCTTGAATTTTTTTAACCTCAGGAGAAACTGTGCTGGTAGGTGTAGCACGCAAGAGTTTTTCGTAGGCGGGCACGGGCATGGGTTTTGCAAAAAAATAGCCTTGAGCCATGGTACAACCAACGCTACGCAAGAAAGCTACCTGCTCTTGGGTTTCTACGCCTTCGGCGATAACCGGCAAATTAAGCCATTTGGCCATACGAATGACAGAAGCTAAAATGTTACCCCCTTTGCCATTTTCAGCGGTATCAGACAGAAAATTCAAGTCGATTTTGAGCACATCAACCTCAATATCTTTGAGCATATTAAGGGAAGAATAACCACTGCCGAAATCGTCCATGTGCATGGCAAATCCGTAATTGCGTAATTTTTTAGTAATAGTAGCCAGTTGCTGAGGACTGGTGGTATAAGCACTTTCCGTTAGTTCCAGACTTAATAACTTGGGCGGAATTTCATAGCGTTCTACTAGCTTGACTAGCGTCCAAAACAATTTAGGGTTATAAATATTAATGCGAGAGATATTGACCGCTAAAGGTGGAGGTGTAGTTCCCGCATCCAACCATTTGCGTAAAAGCTGGCAGGCGTGTTCCCACACATAGGCGTCTAGCCTCATAATAAAACCATTGCGTTCAAAAACAGGAATGAATGTATCCGGGGAGAGGAAACCTCTTGTAGGGTGATTCCAGCGCACTAAAGCTTCCGCTCCAATAATGTCATTAGTACTTAGGTCATATTTGGGTTGCAAATAGACCTCGAATTGTTCGTGGCGCAAAGCAAAGTTCATTTGACTGATGATTTCATGTTCTTCTACTAAATTTTGGCGGAGCACATCATCATAAAAGGCATACCGTTTCACATAGTTACCTTTAATGGTTTGCAGAGCTAAATTGGCTCGGTCACACATGAGATTAACAGGTAAAGTCGGGTCTTCAATTAAATAGAAACCAAAACTGGGGGTAATTTCAAAAGTACGGTCGTACAGTTGTAATTTTTTGTTAAAAAAGGACATTACCTCTTGCAAGACCTGGTCATCAAAAGGTAAGCAAATAGCAAAAATGTCGGCGTCCATACGGCAGTAGCTAGTATAGCTAGTTTGAGCGAAATATTTACTGATTAAAGTACCGATAAAACGTAATAACTGGTCACCACGCTCTAGGCCGAACAGGTCATTAACCAATTTAAAACGGTCAATATTTAGGCGCATCATCACAAATTTCAGTTCGTGGTGCTGGGATAACAATTCCCGCACTTTTTCGTAAAAAGTATTTTTGCTATACAAACCGGTTAAGTCATCGTATTTGTTTAACCGGTTTAATTCCTGTAATTTTTTCCACTGGACTTTATCGTCAATATCCATTACGAAGCAAAGATAAATTTCTTTGTCAGCGTTAGTTTTTATAGGAAGTAGCGTTAAAGAAGCCCAGTAATAGTTACCATCTTCACGTAATTTTCGGAAATCTCCGATTAGGCTGTCTTCACCGCGGGCAAAGTGTTCTCGGATTGTTTCCAAGTCCATAAAAGCAAGAAAACGTTCCTTGTCCGCAGGATAAATCATATTATTGGCAACTGTGTCCACGCCGGTAGGGAGCATCCCAAATGACGGTGGCACTACGTGCTTACCCTCTACATGGTAGATGATTTTATAGGTATTGTCGGTGATGTCAAGCTCAAACAACTCATCGTAGATGGAGCGTAGCGCCCGGTCATATTGCGCTATTAAATTTTGCTGTATTGAGTCCCCAGAAAGCGACTTTTCCATAAAACACCTCTGCAAACTTAAAATTTTCTTCACGAGTTTTAAAAACAATATAATTACAGTTATTATACTATTTTTTATACTAAATGCCTATGTAAATATACTGGGGTTTCGGTAGTTGAGCCACTCGCTTGGGACAAAAAACGAGTGCTTACCGCAAAAATTGTAAGAGCAGGCACTTAAATGTTTTTGTTGCAAGAGGAAATTAGGCCGGGGCGGCGAATTAATAAAAGATATCTTAGTTCACAAAAATTAATTTGGGGGAGTGTTTGACGTGAAAAAGTATTCTATTAGGCAGCTGTTACTCCTGTGGGTACTGGTACTGATGTTATTGCCGTCCTTAGTGTCGGCCCAGGCAAAACCGCTGGTAGAGCTGGATATTTATTCTGTGAATGATTTTCATGGTGCGCTGAGGCAAGAGGGACGCTATCCTGGCATTGCTACTGTGGCCGGTGTTTTGACCGAGCTAGGCAAAATCAATCCGGAAGGCACAATCCTTTTAGGCGGCGGTGATATGCTCACGGGTAATTTGGACGCTGATGAATATCAAGGTTTGCCAGTTGTTTATGCTATGAACCAAATTGGGTTTACGGCTAATGTGCTTGGCAATCATGCCTTTGATGGCAAACCAGAATTGCTTCAAAAACAAATTAGTGCTGCCGTTTTCCCCATGCTTTCTGCTAATGTGTTAGCGGCAGATGGCACCCCGGCCTTTACTCCCTATACGATGCTCAATCGAAGTGGTATCAAAATTGCGGTGGTGGGGATTACCACGCTAGATACATTATACAAGGCAAACCCCGGTAAAATCCGTGCATTTCAAATAGTAGATCCGGTGACGAGTGCCCAAAAATATATTAATGAAGCCCGGGCTAAAGGGGCACAAGTGGTCATTTTATTGGCTCATTGTGGTAGTCATATGAATGAACGAGGAGCAGTGACCGGTGAAGTAACAACTATTTTAGACCAATTGCAAGGTGTAGATGCCTGCGTTAGTGCACACTCCCATGAACGCGTTTTTGGCGAATATAAAAAAATTCCTGTGGTACAGGCTGAAGCTCATGGTATGGCCATTGGCAAAATTCATCTACTTTATTCCCGTCCGGAAAATAAAATTATTGCCTCCAATCAAGGTGTAGTAAGTGTAGCGCCGGGGGCAGGTAAACCGGACAGTAATATTGCCAAAATGGTTGAACCTGTACTTAAAGATGTGGACAAAAAATACGGAGAAATTCTAGGAACCAACGCCAACTATCTCAGCAATGATCGGCAAGGCGTTTCCGCTGTGGGAGAATATGTGACCGATCTTTTGCGCAAAGGCTTTGGCGCTGACGTGGCACTCCTTAATGGTGGCATGGTGCGCCATGAACTAGAGCCAGGTACGCTGACCGTGCGCCATTTACGTGAAGTCTTACCTTTCAGTTCAGAAATAGTGGTCATGCAATTAACCGGAGCTGACTTATTGGCCGCTCTGGAACACGGCATTGATAATCCACAAATCAGTCAAGGACGTTTTTCGGGAGTTCGTCTAGCCATTGAGCCGGACTTACCACAGGGTCAGCGTATTTGTGACAATGTTTTGCTAGATGGTACGCGGATTAATCCCACGGCTCTTTATAAAGTAGTTACTGTAGACTTTATTGCTGCCGGCGGCGATAACTATACCATGTTGTTACACGGGACGAACAAAAGAACCGTTGGCAATTTGCAAGATTTCTTTACCTTTGCCGTACGGAGTGCGCACGGTATTAATTATCATGAAGATGGTCGCTTGTCCGTAGGACAAATGCGTCAAGCGGCCTAAAAAGCAGAAAGGTTGATAAGATGATTGAACAATTAATTAATAAACCCTTCAAAGAATTTTTGACCGCCCTAGCCTCCAAAGAACCAGTACCAGGTGGTGGCGGAGCAGCAGCTTTAAACGGAGCTATTGCAGCAGCCTTGGTTTCCATGGTGGCCAATCTTACAGTAGGCAAAGCGAAATATGCACCCGTCGAGTGTAAAATTAGACCGATTTTAGTGAGCGCTGAAATGTTGCGGACTAGAATGCTGGCCTTAGTAGCAGCAGATGCCGCTGTTTTCGCCAAATTTATGGACTGCTATAAAATGCCTAAAAATACAGAAGAAGAGCAAGCTAGACGCAAGGAAAATATTCAAATAGCAGCCTATGACGCTACCGAAGTACCACTACAAATAGTGAATTCTTGTATTGAACTTTTGATGTTAGCTAACCAAATTGTGAGAATTGGTAATACGACAGCTATTACTGATGCTACTACTGCTGCTTTTTTTGCACGAGCCGCCTTGCGTGGCGCTTGTTATAGCGTGCAGAGTAACTTGCTGTTAATCAGCGACCAAAAATATGTGACTCAAACGGAAGCGTATCTAATGAAAATAAACCAACAAGCTTTGGAATTAGAAGAAGAAATAGTGCGGGCAACAGACGTGGCTCTGGGGTAAAATCCACACGCACTGCTTGACAAGAGGTAGCGAGTATATTATAATTTGCAAGGTATCAATCGGAGAGGTGGCCGAGTGGTTTAAGGCGCTAGTCTTGAAAACTAGTGATTCCGCAAGGAACCGTGGGTTCGAATCCC
>JAVXCQ010000020.1:0-40773 GCA_036659415.1 Acidaminococcaceae bacterium | reverse complement strand
GTTGACAAATCGTTGACAAAGGGCCATTTTTAGGCATAAAAAAAGCTCTCGGAAAATCCGAGAGCTAGCTTTTCTAATGGTCGGGGTGACAGGATTCGAACCTGCGGCCTCTTAGTCCCGAACCAAGCGCGCTACCAAACTGCGCTACACCCCGCTACAACATTTACATTATATAAGGTTGTATTTGCTTTGTCAAATGAGATTCTACTTGTTGGTGGCAATTAAACCAAATTGTGGTTGGACTGTTAATTTAATTTCAAAAATACGTTCCCAAGGAAGTTGGACAGTGAAGTCAAGAGCTGTTAAGTAATAAGCACCCTGCTGGTCTTCATAAAAAGAGAAGCGGCTAAGATTTTCCTGCGTTAGTGTTCTACTGTAAAGACGAAGTTCTTTACTGATAAAAGTAGCTGTTTGCGGTTGGTAGTAACCGAGATGATAGGGGTCAATGCTACGCAATTTGAGGATTTCGCTTATGAAAGGATGCAACTTTTTTTGGTAGGCCCAGTCATCAAGAAAACGTGCTATGTTAAACTTTAGGTTTTGGGCGTATAAAGCAGGTAGTTCTGACGGGGATAAACGCTGTTTTTGACCGGTAAAAATACTTGCTTGGGCAACAGCGGTGCCAATAGAGTTACTGACGGTATTCCAACCGGCAAAAGCGGCCAAACGAACTAAGGGGGTATTGTTGTTTAGAAGGTGGGGAAAAAGCAGCTCCGTATCATCGTAATTAGAAGACAGGTCAACGAGAGCGACTGGTGTTGTTGTTGCTAAAAGGGTTTTCACTCGGTCGGCTACTCGGGGGAGGTTTGTGGTTTCGTCATCGCCACAATGAATGAAAAGAATGAAATCAGCTGCTTCCGGTGTGGATACGGTGGTGCCTCCGACAAGACGAACTTTTTCGTAGGCGGTTTCACCTACGCTGCTGGGCATAAAGTGCATGATAATGTCAGAAACACGTGGCTCTGAATATTCAATATAAATTTTGGGAGCATAATGCCAGTTGGCATTGGCTGCGGCCGCCACTAAAACGCAACCCAATTCATCAGCACCCCTGGTGGTAGCGTAGTGAGGGGAAAGATTTTCGTGCTCAATGTAGAGCTCGGCACGGGTACGGTTTTGATTAGGTAGTCCAAAGGGTTGACCATCATCTTGTCCAATGATAATAGCTTTTACGTTAGCGGCTTTGCCCGCTGCAATTAACTGATGATTAAAAGTATCATTCTGGTTATACAACTTGGTATATTTATTTCTGATTTCTAGAGGAATTTCTGCGGTATAATACTGTAGTTCCTTGAAACTTTCAGGATCATCAAAAGTGTTTTGAATATCTTGTAGGGCGGCCCAACGCATTAAGTGCCATTGCCACCAGGCATCAGGTAAAATTTGGTCAGCGACTAGGAGTCGAGGAATGATAGAATAAAGATAGAAATCAGTTTCTGGATGAGCAAGTTGCAAATGCTGCATAATTTGTAAAAAACTATCTTTATCCTGCTGGGTGCCTAGGGGTAGGCGAGAACCGATGAGACCGCCGTGAATTAATAAATCGGTAGAAATAATAGCAGTACTGGTGTGAGGGAGGTTAGTTTGTAACCAACCATAGAGTAATTCCCGATTGGCCTGCCGGTCATAGTTGTCAAGAAACGCTTTTGGCGGTAAAATTACTTTAGCACCAGCTAAAGCACCTAGTTCAGACACAAAGTCTGTACAAGGCGGGCGGCTATCCAAGGGTAGGACCAATAGGGTGTTTTCCGTTGGAACCGGCTGTAGATTAAGGGACTGCGCCGCTGGGGTCAAGCCGGTATATAAAATTATTCCCGCCGTTAAACAGCATAAAGCTAGCGGTAGCATATATTTTTTTAACATTTTTTTCTCCAAAAGTTTTAGTACTATTACTTATTATATTATAGAATGAGGAATCGTGATGCGAATAATTACAGGAAAAGTACGGGGACTGAAGTTAACAGTGCCCAAAGATTTAGCAGTGCGGCCAACAACGGACAGGGTGAAAGAGTCTTTGTTTAATATTATTGGCACGAAAATTATTGGCGCCAAAGTTTTGGATTTATTTGCCGGGACTGGTAATTTAGGTTTAGAAGCGTGGAGTCGTGGTGCTGCTAGTAGCACCTTTATTGATGCCAATAGTGAGAGCCTGCGTTTAGTAACGAGCAATATTGCTAAGGCTCGTGCGGAGGCGGCAACCACCATTATTAAAGGGAATGCGGAAAAAATTATCGCTACCCTTCATCAGCAAGGACACTGCTTTGATTTTATTTTTTGCGACCCGCCTTATAATCAAGGGTGGCTGGTTAAAATAATTAATAAATTGACTAATGAGGATATTTTAGTAGCCGGAGGGTATTTAGTGGTAGAACATTCCCAGCATGAAACAGTGCCGCTATTACCGGACACTTTGGAGCTGGTGCGAACGGAAAAATATGGAGAAACTTTGATTTCTTTTTTGCGACGACGAGAGGAATAACTTTTTCTTATTATTAGTGGTATAATTCTGTTTAATAAGTTAAAATATAGAGGAATACTTAATTATCTGTCGAATGGATAAAAAGACTATGATAGTTAGGGTTTGTTCAGTTTTTAAAAAATTTAGGAGGTGCAAAGTGCGTAGAGCAATTTGCCCGGGCAGTTTTGATCCGGTTACTAATGGGCATATCGATATTTTTGAGCGTGCAAGTCAAATGTTCGACGAAATTATTGTTAGTGTTTTTCATAATCCCGGTAAGGAACAAGCCATGTTTACGATGGAAGAACGTGTGGAGATGCTTAAAGAAGCCACTAAACATATTCCGAATGTTAGAGTTACCTGCTTTTCTGGCTTATTGAATGAATATTGTAAGCAACAAAATACTAAGTTTATTGTACGTGGGTTGAGAGCGTTTTCTGATTTTGAATACGAATTTCAACGAGCACTTTTAATTAAAAAGATTGATCATGACATAGAAACTGTCTTTATTATGACTAATGCCAAATATTCCTTTCTAAGTTCTTCAGGTGTTCGCGAACTAGCCGCTTTTGGCGGTTGTATTACAGAGTTGGTGCCTGAATGTATTGAGGAAAGAATCAAGGCCCATGTTAAACATAGCTAGAAAGTTTATAGTGAGAGCGAGTGAGAGTATGGAATTGGAAAAAATATTAGATGAAATGGAAAACATTATTGTTGATGCCTCACGTATTCCTTTGACAGAAAAAATTATTGTCGAAGAAAGTGATTTATCGGTTGTAATGGATAAGTTACGAGAAGCGGTGCCCTTAGAAATTAAACGAGCACATGATTTGTTGGAAGAGCAAAAGAATATTATTTCTAACTCTCGTGCCGAAGCTGAGCGCATTGTGGAACAGGCAAAAACCGAAGCAGACCGTTTAGTAGAATTAGCCAGAGCCGAGGCCGATCGCTTGGTACGAAATGAAGAAGTGGTGCAAATAGCAGAGGAAAAAGCGCAAAGCATTCTCGATAATACTCAACAATATGATAATGATATGCGGGCAGCAGCTGATGCTTATGCAGAAAAGTTACATCGGGACTCCTTACAGTATGCAGCAGATGTTTTTAGTTATTTGGAAGATAATTTGCAAAAAACTTTATCTGTTGTTCATGAAAAAAGTGAGGGACTGAAAGAAAGCCGTAGTATGTTAGAGCAACGTGAGGAAGAATGAGACCAAAACTAGGTTTGGCACTGGGTGCCGGTGGTATGCGTGGGTTTGCACATATCGGGGTTCTTAGTGTATTAGAAGAAAATAATTTGCAAGTGGATATGATTGCCGGGACTAGTATAGGCGGACTCATGGGTGCGTTTATTGCAGCCGGCTATGATGCCGCAATGATTATAAAATTAGCCAAGGGTCTCGGTAGAGATCCTTGGCTGGATTTTGTTATGCCCAAAATGGGTTTTATTAGCACGAAAAATATTCATCAAATAGTGGAGCTTTTGACGAAACAACAAAAGATGGAGGAGCTTAAAATTCCTTTGGCAACGGTGGCTACGGATCTAAAAACAGGGCGTGAGGTTGTGTTTAAACAAGGCAATTTAGCCGATGCTGTTTGTGCTAGCTTATGTGTGCCCGGTGTTTTTGAACCTTTTGTGCTGGGGGAGATGCTCCTAGCTGATGGAGCCTTAGTTAATCCTACACCTGTGAATATCGTTAAGGAAATGGGAGCAGAAGTTATTATCGCCGTGGATTTGGCGGCTTCTGATTTGGTAGATAATATTGATAGTATCTATAGCGTGATTATTAGAGCACTGGATGTAATGGAAAAAGGTCTGCACCGCTATCAAAGATGTCCGGCTGAATGCGATGTTTTATTGCGACCGAACTTTCTCACTAAGGGCGTGATGGGTTTGGCGGATTTTAAAAAAATTGATGAAGGTTATGAGGTTGGTAGACAGGCGGCCCTAGATGCTCTACCGGCAATTTTGGCAGCGCTAGAACGTTATCCTTTGCAATAAAGGGGCGAGGTTGTATAGTCGGTGGCATAGCCGAAGTCCTTGTTTTGCAAAAAATTATAAAGATTGGTGGCAGTAATATCGAGTTGCAAAGCGTTGATAAAATCAGCGCTTTTTTTATTGTCAGTCAAAACGTGTCGTCCCAACTTGGTTAAAACCGGTAAAGTGGCAGTAGTTTGCATAGTTTTTAAGAGTTGCCGGCCGGTGTCATTAAAGGCCAGTACGCGCAAATAAGAAGGTGACGAGGCCAATGCTTGTTTAAAGGAGAGCGTGGGTGTGGAGAGCAAAAGTTGTATCAATAGTCTTTGGATACGACTGGCTGGATAGCGCTTGCTTTTAACTTGTGCAAGGACGGCGGCGAGGGAGCAGGCTCCGGCTGCGGCGTGAAATTTATTTTCTAGGCCTTCGGAACATTCACAGGCACTCAAGATGGCAGGTGCAGTTAAACTACGCAAGGTAAAAAGGCTGACCAGTTCCAGTGTTTGTTCATTAATACCCAAGCGATGGGCTTGCGACAGCTCTTGTAGAGTGGCATAAGTGGTGGGAGAAACAGCCTTTTGCACAAGAGGGGTAAAGCCATGAGCGAAGATTTCTTTTCTAATAGCGGTAGCACTGGCAATACCACCGCCAATTAGTTCATCATGATAATGGGCTTCGTGGCGTTTTTGCGGCAGTGGCTGGATTGAACTGTTGTTTAAAGTTAATTGTTTCAGATATTCAAGGGCTAAAATATTATTAGGCGACTTACTGATGAGTGCCAAGCGCGGATCCAGTTGTGCTAATACTTGCTGATTGGCTGCGGCATAGGAATGCCCTTGTTGCAGTTGTGCTTTGAGGAGGCCCTCATTTTCTAAGGAGAAGTTTGCAGCCTGGTTTAAAAGAGCATAGTCTTCAGTTTCACAGCCGAAGGCAAGGCTGCTGACACAACCAGTGGCAATTAACGTTTGGACAGCGCCACGGGCAAAATGCTCGGCGCTACGGCAAGCGAAAATAGTAGGCAATTCTAAAACCAGGTCAACCCCATTGGCTACGGCCAGAGCGGCACGGGCCCATTTATCAGCTAAAGCAGGTGTGCCCCGTTGCATGAAGTTACCACTCATCACGGCAAGAATAGGGCGTTGCCCGAAGGCAAGTTGCGCTTGCTGTAGCTGCCAACTGTGACCATTGTGAAAAGGGTTATATTCTGCGATGATGCCAATGGCATGTTGTTTATCCATTTTTAACCTCCGAAGCTATTCGCGAGTTTTGTCAGTTTTTAGGTCAATTCTTACTAGAAAAAAGTTACTCAATAGTGTATACTTACTACTGTATTATATAGTTTTTTTATTGGACTGACAAAGATTTCTTGAAATATATTTAAGCTTATGATGACGACAAGCAAGGGGGGATAACGGTGAAAATTTTTGTAGTGAACTGCGGAAGTTCATCTATTAAGTACCAACTAATTGAAATGGACAGCGAATTTGTGCTGGCCAAAGGTTTGGTGGAACGAATTGGTATGGAAGGCTCCGTGCTTAAACATACACCTGCCGGTAAATATACAGTTGATCTGCCCCATGATATTCCCAATCATGCTGTTGGTATCGAAATGATCACTGCAGCCTTGGTTCACCCTGAGTATGGCGTGCTGAAAGATGTTAGTGATATTGATGCCGTGGGGCATCGTGTTGTGCATGGGGGAGAGCGTTTTGCGGATTCGGTGCTCATTACTCAAGATGTTTTATTAGGCATTGAAGCTTGTGCGGAGATTGCACCTTTGCATAATCCACCTAATTTGCATGGTATTAATGCTTGTATGGAAATGATGCCGACGACACCACAAGTTGCCGTTTTTGATACGGCTTTTCATCAAACGATGCCTAAAGTAGCTTATTTGTATGGGTTGCCCTATGAACTTTACGTCAAGTATGGCTTGCGACGCTATGGTTTTCATGGCACTTCTCATAAATATGTAGCACAGGTTGCGGCTGAAATGATGGAAGAACATATGACGGATTTACGCTTTATTACCTGTCATTTGGGTAACGGTGCTAGTATTGCTGCAATTAAATATGGTAAATCGGTGGATACAAGTATGGGGTATACGCCTTTAGAAGGTTTAATCATGGGAACACGTTCCGGTGAGATTGACCCGGCGATTATTCCGTTTTTGATGGAAAAAGAAAATATGACTGCTCCCCAGATTGATGATTATTTAAATCGTCGTAGTGGTATTTTGGGAATTTCTGGTCTATCCAGTGATTTTCGCGATTTAGAGAGTGCGGCTAATCGTGGTGATGAGCGTTCGCAATTGGCCATAGATTTATTTGCCTACAAAGTAAAAAAATATATTGGTGGTTATGTAGCGGCCATGGGCGGTGTTGATGCTATTGTTTTTACTGCCGGTTTGGGTGAAAACTCTCCCTTTATGCGAGATAAGATATGTAATGGCCTAGAGTATTTAGGTACACGCATCGATCCTGAACGTAACAAAGTAAGGGGCAAAGCACAAGAAATTAGCGTGAAGCGAGCAACGGTTAAAATTTTTGTTATTCCTACCAATGAGGAATTAGTTATTGCACGCGATACCTATAATATTTGCAAAAGGATTATTAAATTATAAACAATGAGCGATTGTTTTACTTGACAAAGCTAAAGTGCATCGCTATAATTGTAACGATTGGTGGATTATGATTAAGTTAAATGTAGCCGAAATCAAAAAAAGACTGGTTGGGAAGACAGAATTCCATTTTGAATTAGATGCTTCTGCTGTAGATTTAACGCAAGAAGATTTGCCGATAATTGGCACCGTCCTTGTTGATGGTGAACTTTCTAATGCGGGAGAAGTACTGTTGTTAAAAGCAACCGTACAAGCTACTGTTAATCGGGAATGCTCGCGTTGCTTAAAACAGTTTGAAGTACAAAGCAAAGCGGAGGTTTTGGAAAAATTTTTCCCTGCAAATGCCAAAAATATTGAAAAAGAGGCATTTTCTTACGAGTTTGATGTCGTAGATATTACGGAAGCTATTCGTGAGGGTTTGTTAGTTGTAGAACCTCTTAAGGCTCTATGCAAAGAGGACTGCCAAGGTTTGTGCCCAGTTTGTGGAATTGACAAAAATGTTGACTCTTGCGAATGCAGTGCCACTACGGTAGACCCACGATTGTTGGCGTTGCAGCAGTTTATGAAAAATTAGTATTGTATTAGCTTGAGGAGGTGTATCGAAAATGGCAGTGCCAAAACGTAAAATGTCTAAAGCTCGTCGTGATTCTCGTCGTGCTAATTGGAAACTTACCGTTCCAGGTTTGGTTGAGTGTCCACAATGTCATGAAATGAAAATGCCGCATCGTGTTTGCCCTGAATGTGGTTATTATAACGGGGTACAAGTTGTAGTTGTAGACGCAAAATAATAAAATCGAGATGCTTAGGCATCTCGATTTTTTATTTTGTGTCCATGCTTATTACTGAAGGCAGTGGTATTTGGTTGGCTAGACACAAAATATTCACAGAGAAGACTTGCATTTATCGTGATAAATGCCTATAATGTTAACAGATATTAGGACTTGGTACTAAGGCTAGGTGAGAAGATGAATGTTTCTAAAAAACAAATTAGGCAAAACTGCCTTTTACAGGAGTTAGGAAAGAACACTTTTTTAACTGATGAGCAGTTGGCCTTGTCTTTACAAGTTAGCATTCAGACTATTCGCTTGGACAGATTATGTATGGGTATACCAGAGTTGCGAGAACGAACAAGACTGATGGCAGAAAATGCCCAAAATAAATTACAGGCTATCGCCAGTAAAGATATTGTTGGTGAATTGATTGATTTAGACCTGGGACATAGTGGTATTTCTATGATGAAGGTTACTCAAGATATGGTTTTGGAAAAAACCGGCATCGCCCGTGGACATTTTATGTTTGCGCAAGCCAATACTTTGGCTTTAGCTGTGATTGATGCTCCTGCGGCCTTGACGGGTGTGGGTAATGTTAAGTACAAAGTTCCTGTTTTTGCCGGTGATAATCTAGTAGCGCGGGCGGAAGTAATGCGCAAGCAACAGGATAAATATTTCATTTGGGTTAAAATTAGAAATAATAATCAAGAGGTTTTTCGGGCAAAGTTTATTATCGTTTCGCTGCCTAATGAAAGGATAAGTGAAAAATGAAAATAGCTGTTGATGTAATGGGCACTGATTATGGCCCGGAAGAGATTATTCTCGGGGCTATTCAAGCGGTTAAAGAGTATCACTGTGAAGTGGTTTTAGTAGGAGAGCAAAAAGAGATTACGGCTGTTTTGAAAAAATATGGGGAAATAGCTAATACTAATATTCAGGTGCAACCAGCAACACAGGTCATTCAAATGAGTGAGCATCCTGGTATTAGCGTCAAAAATAAAAAGGATGCGTCCATTGTAGTAGCGACGAAGTTACTTCATACAAAAACCTGCGACGCACTGGTGTCTGCCGGTAGCACAGGAGCAGCTGTGGCTGCGGCTTTGTTCGGACTGGGACGGATTAAGGGCATTGAAAGACCGTCAATAGCTACGCCTATTCCTAGCATTACAGGGACTACCGTAGTGTTGGATTCTGGAGCTAAAGTAGATGCAAAACCGGAACATTTAGTGCAAAGTGCTATTATGGGAGCAATTTACGCAGAATATATTTTAAAAATTAAAAACCCACGCGTGGGTTTACTGAATATCGGTGAAGAAGAAACTAAAGGTAATGAACAAGTGCTAGCTACTTACCCTCTTTTGCAAAAAGAACAGGCACTTAATTTTATTGGCAATATTGAGGGGCGAGATATTAATAAAGGCACTGTCGACGTGGTAGTTTGTGATGGGTTTGTCGGCAATGTGGTGCTTAAGGTGGCCGAAGGGCTGGCGACAGCAATTATGACGTTACTAAAAGAAGTGCTTTTAAATAATGGTATCATGGCAAAAATCGGAGCCTTTTTAATTAAGCCGGCACTGATGAAAATGAAGAAAAAACTTGATCCTGCTGAGTATGGCGGGGCCTTGCTTTTGGGCGTAAAAGCTCCTTTTATTATTTGTCATGGCAGTTCCAAAGCTAAAGCAATAAAAAATGCAGTGGGCGTTGCTATTGATTTCGTGGAAAAAGACGTAGTCAAACATATCGGTGAACAGATTATACTGCAGAGAAAAGGAATGGAAGAATAATGACAAAAAAAGCAATTGGATTTTTAGGCATGGGCTGCTATATTCCGGAAAAAGTTTTAACTAACTTTGATTTGGAAAAGATGGTAGATACTAATAATGAGTGGATTGTTGAGCGGACTGGGATCAGCGCTCGTCATATTGCTGCTCCGGAGCAGGCAACTTCGGACATGGCGGTACTAGCAGCAGAAAAGGCACTGCTAGATGCTGGTGTGAGTGCGGAAGAACTGGATCTTATCATTTTGGCCACGGAATCTCCGGATACTAAGTTTCCGTCCACGGCTTGCTTGGTGCAAGAACGTTTGGGAGCAAAACACGCAGCTGCTTTTGATTTGTCAGCCGGTTGTTCTGGTTTTGTCTATGGCGTAGCAGTAGCTTCACAAATGATTGCTGGTGGATTGTATAAGAAAGTATTGGTCATTGGCGCAGAAACGCTTTCAAGAATTATGAACTGGCAGGATCGTAATACCTGTATTTTATTTGGCGATGGCGCTGGTGCTGCAGTAATAGGCGAAGTTGCGGCAGGTTATGGCATTTTAGGTATTGATTTGGGCGCTGATGGCGCTGGTGGTCCTTATTTGGTGCAACCGGCTGGTGGGTCACGGAAACCTGCTACCCATGAAACTGTTGATGCACGCGAGCATTTTATCCATATGAGCGGTAATGAGGTTTTTAAATTTGCGATTAAAATTATGGGTAAAACGGCGTTACGAACTTTAGAAAACGCAGGTTTAACTAAAGATGACATTGATTTACTAGTGCCACACCAAGCCAATATCCGTATCATTAATTCTGCGGCAAAAAGACTGCATTTACCAATGGAAAAAGTTATGGTTAATGTTGATAAGTATGGCAACACTTCTGCAGCTTCTATTCCTATCGCACTGTGCGAAGCCAAGGAGCAGGGACGCTTGAAACAAGGGGAGAACGTACTACTAGTTGGCTTTGGTGCCGGTTTAACGTGGGCATCTATTGTTATGAAGTGGGATCAATAATAAAAATGAAAAGTGGGGAATTAGGGCATGAATAAAATAGCATTTGTATTTCCGGGGCAGGGTTCTCAAACTGTAGGCATGATGAAAGAATTTTATGACAACTATACCGTAGCGCGCGATGTTTTCAAAGAAGCGGACGAAGCTTTGGGTTTTTCAATTACCGATATGTGTTTTAAAGGACCGGAAGACCAATTGCGTCTAACCTTTAATACTCAACCGGCAATCTTGACTGCTAGTATTGCAGCAGCAGCAGTTTTGCAAGAACAGGGCTTAAAGCCTGCTATGGCTGCAGGACATAGCTTGGGCGAGTATTCAGCACTAGTTGTGGCTGGCGCTGTGAAGTTTGCCGATGCAGTACGGATTGTGCGTAAACGCGGGCAATTTATGCAGGAGGCAGTACCGGTAGGAGAAGGTACCATGGCGGCAGTGCTAGGGCTAGAGAGCGAAAAAATCGTAGAAATTTGTGCAAGTATAGAAGCTGAAACCGGTAAAGCGGTACAGGCTGTTAACTTTAATTGTCCAGGACAAGTAGTTATCGCTGGCGCAGTAGAAGCAGTGGAAAAAGCGATTGTTAGTTTAAAAGCTGCCGGAGCCAAAAGAGCAATTATTTTACCGGTAAGTGCACCTTTTCATAGTAGTTTAATGCAACCAGCTTCTGTACGTTTAGCAGAAGAATTGGCGCAAGTTACTTTCCAGGATGCGCAAATACCGGTAATCGCCAACGTTACGGCTCAAGCTGTGACTGACTCTGATACAATTAAGCAACTCCTAATTGCCCAAGCGGCCAAACCTGTTTTGTGGGAAACCTCTGTAAACTATATGGTTGCACAAGGAGCAACTAGTTTTGTAGAAGTGGGACCGGGAAAAGTTTTGACTGGGTTTACTAAAAAGATTGCTAAAGGATTTGAACCACTTAATGTGGAAGATGGTGTTAGCTTAGAAAAAACGCTTGCTTATTTCAAGGAGGTTCGTTAAAATGCTTGTAGAAGGTAAAATTGCTCTTGTAACAGGTGGCTCCCGCGGTATCGGCAAAGCGATTGTTTTAGCCTTGGCTAAGGCCGGCGCTGATGTAGCCATTAATTATGCTGGTAATGTGACAGCAGCAGAGGCAGTGGCCAGTGAAGTACGAGCTATGGGTAGACGTGTACTTTTAGTACAAGGTGATGTGGCTGATACTGAAGTTTGTGCTGGGATTGTGGAACAAGTAGTTGCGGAACTAGGTAGAATTGATATACTTGTTAATAATGCTGGTATTACGCGTGATGGTTTGCTGATGAGAATGAAAGAAGAAGACTGGGATGCCGTGCTCAACACCAATCTTAAAGGTGTGTTTAATTGTACGAAAGCCGCTATCAAATATATGATGAAACAAAAATCAGGTAAGATTGTTAATATTACTTCGGTAGTTGGCATCATGGGTAATGCAGGGCAAGCTAATTACGCAGCAGCTAAGGCTGGTTGCATTGGCTTTACCAAATCCATTGCTAAAGAAGTTGCTTCCAGAGGAATTACTGTTAATGCTGTCGCACCGGGTTTTATTGCTACAGATATGACCAGTGCATTACCGGAAAAAGTCGTAGCTGAAATGGCTAGTGGCATTCCGCTTAAACGTGCCGGTGCACCTACTGATGTTGCCCAAGCAGTGTTGTTTTTAACTTCTGATGCTGCTAGTTATATAACCGGACAAACTTTACAGGTTGACGGTGGTATGGTAATGTAATTAAGCTTTTAAAATTAATTTAATCCTTGGAAGGAGGTGAATTGAATGAGCACTTTCGAAAAAGTAAGAGACATTACTGTTGAACAATTAAGCGTTGACGCTGAAGATGTAAAGATGGATTCTACATTTATCGACGATTTAGGCGCTGACTCTTTGGATATTGTTGAATTGATTATGGCTTTCGAAGAAGAATTCAATGTTGAAATTCCTGATGAAATCGCTGAAAAAATTCGCACCGTAAAAGATGCAGTAGATTTGTTGAGCAAAGAAAAATAAGAGTTTAATACTTTTAGAAAGTCCCGTTTTTACGGGACTTTCTTCTAAAAGTTATCCTGAAATGGGGGATATTTGTTGAAATTACCAGTGCTTAAAATCGGCAATTTAGTTGCTGAAATGCCTATAATACAAGGTGGTATGGCTATAAGGTTATCTACAGCTCGGTTGGCAGCTGCTGTCGCATCAGAGGGTGGCATCGGCTTGATTGCTGCTTCCGGGATGGGATTTGATGAGTTGCGCAAAGAAATTAAATTAGCAAGAGCCTTAACCGGCGGCAAAGGAATTATTGGTATTAACGCCATGGTTGCTGCTCGCGAATTTTTAGGGCTTATTACGACTGCTGCTGAAGAGAAAATAGATTTAATCGTTGCCGGCGCCGGTTTTTCAAGAGATATTTTCGCTGTAGGAAGAGAACATGGCGTAGCCATTGTTCCTATTGTTTCCTCTGTCAAGTTAGCTAAAATCTCCGAGAAATTAGGAGCCGCAGCTATCGTTGTTGAAGGAACAGAGGCAGGTGGACATCTAGGTACCCAACTGTCAATTAAAGAAATTTTGCCTGAAATCCTTGAGGCTGTGAAGATACCTGTCATTGCGGCAGGAGGAGCTATTAATGGTTTTGATGTTGCTGAATTAATTAAAATGGGTGCTAGTGGTGTACAAATGGGTAGCCGTTTTGCAGCTAGTGAAGAATCCAATGGGGCACCAGCCCTTAAAGAATTTTATCTGAAAATGACAAAAGAAGATGTTGTTCAAATAGATAGTCCGGTAGGCTACAAGGGGCGTGCTATTCTTAATCCTTTTGCAGCCTTGTCTTTGGCCGGTAATGCCCCGAAACCAATCGGTTGTGATGCTTGTCTAAAACATTGCTCTAGGTCGTTTTGTATCATCAAAGCACTTACTCGTGCCCAACAAGGCGATGTAGAAACAGGTCTAATTTTTACAGGTGCGAATATGTGGAAAATTAAAGAGATCCTCCCCGTGAAGGAAATCTTTAGACGTATAAAAGAAGAAATAGCTAAAATTTAAACAGAGGTGATTAATTTTGAAGAAACGCGTTGTAATAACTGGTTTGGGTGCCGTTACTCCTATAGGCATTGGCAAAAATGAATTTTGGAATAATTTAATAGCTGGTAAATCAGGAGTAGGTCCGATTACTCAATTTGATACAACTGATTTTGATGTTAGAATTGCCGGTGAAGTTAAGAATTTTGACTACACACAGTTTATTGACAAAAAAGAAGGCAAGCGCATGGATCGCGTAACTCAGTTTGCAGTCGCTGCGGCTAAATTAGCTGTGGAAGATGCTAAACTGGATCATGCAACGATTGATCCTTGTCGTGCCGGTGTTTGTGTCGGTAGCGGTATTGGTGGTATTCATACTTTCCTTGAACAATCAATTAAATATGCGGAAAAGGGACCATCTAAAATTAGTCCGTTCTTTATTCCGATGCAGATTCCCAATATGCCGGCCGGACAAATCTCTATAGCCTTAGGCTTTAAAGGACCTAATACGGCGATTATTACTGCTTGTGCTACTGGTACTAACTGTATTGGTGATGCTTTGCGTACTATTCAATATGGCGATGCGGATTTGATGATTGCCGGTGGTACAGAAGCCGCTATTTCTCCGATTGCAGTAGCTGGATTTGGAAATATGAAAGCACTTTCTACCAATAACGAAAATCCTGAAAAGGCTTCTTGTCCTTTCGATAAAAAACGTGATGGTTTTGTTATGGGCGAGGGTGCGGGTGTAGTTTTGTTAGAAGAATTGGAACACGCTAAAAAACGTGGAGCACATATTTATGCAGAAGTTTTGGGCTTTGGTATGAATGCTGATGCTTACCACATTACAGCACCGGATCCAAGTGGAGAAATGCCGGCAGCTTGTATGCAACTGGCTCTTGATGATGCAGGAGTTAAACCAGAGGAAGTTGATTATATCAACGCTCATGGTACGTCTACCCATCGTAATGATTTAAATGAAACTGTTGCTACCAAAAAAGTCTTTGGCGAGCATGCTTATAAGATGACGATTAGCTCCAATAAATCCATGACGGGACATTTGTTGGGTGCCGCTGGTGGTGTGGAAGCGATTGCTACTGTTTTGACTATTGAAAATAGCATTATTCCACCAACGATTAATTATGAAGATCAAGACTTGGAAGAGGGTTTGGATTTGGACTATGTTCCAAATGTAGCACGTCAAGCGGAAGTTAATGTGGCTATTTCTAATAATTTTGGGTTTGGCGGACATAACGCAACTATTTTGTTTAAAAAATATAAAGACTAAGTCGGATTAGAGTGATGACTGATGAATAAAGAGCGTAAGGAAGAACTGCACGAGTTATGTCGATCTTTAAATATCGAAATGACTGACCTTTATTTGCTTAATACAGCTTTGACGCATACTTCTTATGCCCATGAATCTAAAGCGCATCCCAAACCTACCCATAGTGAACGCATAGAGTTTTTAGGTGATTCAGTTTTGGGGTTAGTGGTAAGTACTTATATGTACAAAAGGTTTCCGAAAATGGATGAAGGAGAACTAACCAAATTAAGAGCCTATCTTGTTTGCGAGGTTTCTTTATCTAAATACGCTAAGCAAATTGGTTTAGGCGAACATCTCTTGTTGGGCAGGGGCGAAGTGATTTCCGGCGGACGGGAACGTGCTTCTATTTTAGCAGACGCATTTGAATCCGTAGTTGGTGCTTATTACCTGGATCAAGGGTTGGAAAAAGTTGAAAAATATTTATTGGATATGATGCGTGCGGAATTGGAAGTGACGGCAAAGCATGGTATTTGCCGTGATTATAAAACAAGATTGCAGGAAATGGTGCAAAAAGACGGTGTGGTGGATATTGCCTACGAATTAACCGGTGCACATGGACCTGATCACGAGAAGATTTTTGAAACTCGCGTTTTAGTTAATGGAAGTATTAGCGGTGAAGGCAGTGGTAAATCCAAAAAAGAAGCTGAGCAAAATGCCGCTCAAGAAGCACTTTTGAAACTTGAAGTAGCACTTGTTGACAATCAGCAGGGGCAAGACTAACATTAACCAAACCCATTAATATCATACTAGTGATATTAATGGGTTTTATTCATGCTTTTAGGAAATTATAAAGAAGGTGCAAGATGGCTATTATCCCGGTTTTCATTCCTCACGCCGGTTGTCCGCATCAGTGTGTTTTTTGCAATCAAAAAACCATTAGCGGGCAGCAACTGGCCTCAGTAGAGCAAGCAGCCTTACAAATCAAGAAGTATCTACAATGGGTCAAGCCCTCTACTACTAATGAGCTGGCATTTTACGGCGGTTCTTTTACGGGACTAGAGGAGAGTCTGCAACGTCAACTTTTGGCACTGGCAATCCATTATCGTGACACTGGTGTTATTGGTAGCATTAGAGTATCAACTAGACCAGACTACGTAGAGCAAGCACAGCTTAAGAACTTACTTGCAGCGGGCGTGGGGCTTGTCGAACTTGGTGTACAATCGTTGGATGACAAGGTCTTACAATTGGCGGAGCGGGGGCATTGTGCTGCGGTAGTAGCCGGGGCGGTGCAGCGTTTGCGTGTAGCTGGTCTTAAAGTAGGGTTACAGCTCATGGTAGGTATGCCGGGACAGAGCTTTGACAGCGTTAAAGCTACGGTGGACGAGGTGCTACTTCTGCAGCCGGACGTAGTGAGGATTTATCCTTTAATCGTGGTGGCAGGGACGCCGCTAGCCACTTTGTATCAACAAGGTTCTTTCCAGCCCTTAACACTAGAAGATGCGGTGGTGCAAACGGCTTATATGTATCAAGCTTTTACAAAGCAAGGGATTAAAGTTATCCGAATGGGGTTACAAGCAGATGCAGAATTATGTCGTGCTGGCAGTATTATCGCTGGCCCCTTTCATTCTGCCTTTGGTGAAATGGTGTATAGCTGGCTTTATCACGAAGAGATTGGACAACGGTTGTTAGCACTTCAGCAAGAAGGTATAACAAAGATTACCCTTACTTACCCACAACGTGAGGAATCTAAAATACGAGGACAGAAAAATTGTAATTTGCGATATTGGCAAACCTTGCTTTCACAGGCGCAATTGGTACTTGTGGCCGGTACTAACGATTGTGCACTGCAGTTAATAACGTCTTAAGAAAGCGGTCGCCCACGAGTAAGTAATTTTATTTGCTCTTGTGTCCTAGTTGTGTGGCGTTAAACGGCATAAAATGTGACGCAAGTGGGTAAAGTTGTATGCCTGTAGGGGATATGGTACAATACAAAGGTAGAAATTGTTTTGGAACGGGTGGTAATGTGCGTTTAAAATCTTTTGAAACTTATGGTTTCAAGTCTTTTGCCGAAAAAATAGAATTGAATTTCGAAAAAGGTATTACTGCTATTGTGGGACCTAATGGCAGTGGAAAAAGCAACATTTCCGATGCTATTCGCTGGGTATTGGGAGAACAAAGCGCTAAATATTTGCGTGGCAGCAAGATGGAAGATGTAATTTTTTCCGGGACTAATAAGCGTCGCGCTTTAGGCATGGCCGAAGTTAATTTGGTTTTTGATAATAGCGATCACCAATTACCGCTGGATTTTGACGAAGTTAGTATCTGCCGCCGCGTTTTTCGTAGTGGGGATAGTGAGTATTATATTAATAAAAAAGCCTGCCGACTTAAAGATGTGCTGGATCTTTTGGCTGATACTGGTCTAGGGCGAGGTTCCATGTCGATTATTGGACAAAATAAAATTGATGAGATTTTAAATAGCCGCCCGGAAGAGCGGCGTGCTTTGTTTGAAGAAGCGGCTGGCATCTCCAAATATCGGACACGAAAAAAAGAGGCTATGCGCCGGCTGGAAGATACTGCCCTTAATTTAACCAGGATTTATGATATTAAGGCTGAGATCGAAAGCCGAATTGAGCCCTTGCGCTTGAGTGCAGAAAAAACAACAAAATATTTAAAAATGGCAGCGGAGTTGCGAGCTTGTCGAGTGACACAATTTGTACATAAAATCGAAGGTATCGAGGCTGTTAGTCAAAAACTTGAAACAAAAATTGAGGAGTTAACTGCTCTGACCACGGAGTTAACAGGAGCTAGTAATCTCAAAGAGAACCAAGGTTTAACGCTGAAATTAGAGCTCGACCAGCTTAATGAGGAATATAATGCTTTGCAAAGTGGCATTGCAGAGCGAGAAACCAGACTAGAGAAATTGCACGGGAAGGAAGCGGTTTTAGGCGAACGCATTAAGCAAAGCCAAAAAGCACAAGCTAGAGTCGCTTTGCAAAGAGAGAAGCTATTTCAACAGCTAAATGAAGTAGAAGGAAATTTAAAAGAAATCACTGATAAATATGATAATTTAGAGCAACAGCAACATTTAGCTCAAATTACTGTCGACCGTTGTGCCGGTGAACAACTGGAAAAAGAACAAAAAATCATTGCGATAGAAACTAAAATCGGTGATTTTAAATCTGCTGCCTTTGCCAGTATGCAAGAAATAGTTAATTTGCGTAATGAAATCAGAGCCTTGGAACAAGCACAAGAGTTGCGACAACGCAAACGCGAACAACTAAAAGAACAATTGCAGGAACTGGATAAAAATTATGCCCAATTAGGTGAACATGAGGCTGGTTATCTCCAAGAACAATTGACCGTAGCTAATGAAATCACACTGTTGAAAACACAGGGACAAGCTCTCGTAGCACAACGCAAGGCAGAAGAAGAGAAGTTGACCACTTTAACTAAGCAACGAACCATTTTGAGTGAACAGATTGCTTCTTTGCAAACTAGAGCAACTATGCTGGCTAATATGCAGAAGGAATATGATGGTTTTGGGCGTGGTGTGAAGACCTTACTTCAGAGTAGGCAACCGTGGAGACAAGGGATTATTGGTGTAGTGGCAGAATTATTTAAAGTGCCGGAACAATATGTGCTGGCGATTGAAACTGCTTTGGGAGGGGCTGTACAAAACTTAGTGGTGCACCAGGCTGCTGTGGCCAAAGAAGCTATTGAATTTTTGAAAAAAGAACACGTGGGTAGGGCAACATTTTTACCTTTAGATACGTTGAAACCTTATGCTTTACGCAGTGAAGAGTACGAAGCAGGCAAGCTACCCGGGATGCTTGGTGCGGCTAGCGAACTAGTTACTTGTAGCCAAGAGCTACAAGTAGTGGCTAAATTTCTTTTGGGACGCGTGTTGGTCGCAGAAAATATGCAGGCGGCCTTGCAGGCGGCTAAGCGTGCTAACTATCGCTTGCGCATTGTGACCTTGGAGGGGGAAGTCATTAATCCTGGCGGGTCGATGACCGGTGGTAGTCGCCAACAAAAAGAATCTGGCTTTTTATCTAGAAAGAATGAGATTTTAGTGGCGGAAACAAGGGCAGTGACGCTCCAAAGAGAGCTTTTGAGTGTGCAGGAAAAAATTGAAAACGCTGAAGAGATTATACAAGGGGCACAGCTTAAGATCGAAGCCTTAAAAAAGACTTTGCAAAAAAATGAAATTAGACAGGCAGAATTAACTGCTTATTTAGAGCGTGTTACCGCAGAACGGCAACAAAACCTGACTAAAATAACGCTACTTAATCAAGAAAAGAATCAATATTCAGCAGAATATTTAGCTGCACGTCAGCAGTTAGGCAATTTAAGACCGAACCTATTGGAACAAGAGCAACAGGATGTGGCGGCTAAAGCAGAAGTGGACAAAATGCAAGCAGAACTGGTTGGCGATCAAAGAGCTTTGACCACGCTACGTAACCACTACCAAAATGCGCGCATTACCTTGGAAGCTGCGAAGGAAAGAACTACACTTATCAGTGAGCGCATTAAGCAGATTGACGGTGATGTGGGTAGATTGCAGGGGGAAATTGCTGATTTAGATGCTGAATGTGAGCGGCTAGAAGCAACGGTTGCAACTAGCGAAAAAGAAAAAGCCGGTTTATTAGAAGAACAAAAAATCTTGCTCGTGCAACTACGAGAAGTTAGCGGGGGCAAAGAAGAATTTACGGCCAAGCGCTTACAAATCATCGAAGCACAGGCAGCGGCGGAGGAAGATTTGAACGCAGTTAAACAACAATTAGCTGCTAGTCAACAGAAGCTCCACCAGGCAGAACTGGAAAAAGTAAAGCAGGTGACAGAGTATGAGGCGGCACTGGAACAAATGGCCAGCAATTACCAAATCTCTTTGGACGATGCTAAAAATAGCGAACTTTTTCTCGAGTTATCAGAAACAGCCCTACGTAAGCAAGAAGTAACCCTGCTGCGAGCGATTGAAGAGCTAGGAAATGTAAACCCTGCTGCGGTGGAAGAATACCAGGAAGTTAGCGAGCGGTGGGATTTTTTAACCGCTCAATATGAAGATCTTTGCGCGGCTAAAAATCAGCTGGAAGACGTGATTGGCGATATTAATTCTAATATGGCGAAGCGTTTTCGCATCGCCTTTGACCAAATCAATCAATTTTTTTCTACAACTTATGTGCGTTTATTTGGCGGCGGGACGGCACGTTTGGAATTGCAAGACAGCAGCGACCTTTTGGGTTCAGGCATTGAAATAATTGTGCAACCACCGGGTAAAAAATTGCAAAATTTATTTTTGCTTTCCGGCGGCGAGCGTTCACTTACTGTGATTGCCTTGCTGTTTGCCCTGTTGTCCTATCAACCGGCGCCTTTTTGTATTCTAGATGAAATTGATGCGGCTTTGGACGAGGCTAATGTTGATCGTTTTGCAACTTTTTTGGCTGACTACGCTTTAAAAACACAATTTATCGTCATTACTCATCGTAAAGGTACCATGGAAGCGGCAGATGTTTTACATGGGGTAACAATGGAAGAATCAGGAATTTCACGCTTGCTATCAGTTAAGCTAGCAGAACAGGAGTAAATATGGGCTTTTTTGAGCAATTAAAACAAGGATTAAATAAAACACGTCAGAATTTCACTGAAAGAATTGAAGAACTGATAGGGGTTGCGACTACCATTGATGATGATTTTCTAGAAGAATTGGAAATGGTGTTGATTGCCGGGGACGTAGGAGTGAAAACTACAGGTAAAATTATGACGGCCTTGCGACAAGCGGCTAAAAGTGGCGAGATTAAGTCGCCGGAGGCAGTAATGCCCTTTTTGAAAAACTATGTGGGGGCCTTACTAAAAGACGAGGGACAACGGATGCGCATTAGTGGTCATCCCACGGTCATTCTTGTGGTGGGGGTCAATGGTGTTGGCAAGACGACTACTATTGGCAAGCTGAGTAATTATTATCGGTTGTTGGGTTACAAAGTAATGTTGGCAGCAGGTGATACTTTCAGGGCAGGGGCAGCCGAACAATTAAAAATTTGGGCTGAACGAGCGGAAGCTGATATTATTAGCCATGAAGAGGGCGCTGATCCGGCTGCTGTGGTTTTTGATGCGGTGAAAGCGGCGATTGCCCGAGATGTCGACATTCTTTTTATAGATACCGCAGGGCGCTTGCACAATAAATCCAATCTGATGAAAGAATTAGAAAAAATTCATCGTATTATCAAAAGGGAAATACCGGAAGCACCACACGAAACACTTTTGGTTTTGGATGCTACCACTGGTCAAAATGCTATTAATCAGGCTAAAGTCTTTACCGAAACTGCCAAGGTGACCGGTGTAGCCTTGACTAAATTGGATGGTACCGCTAAAGGCGGCGTTGTCATAGCGATCAAAGAGGAACTGGGACTGTCAGTGAAGTGGATTGGTATAGGAGAAGGGCTAATGGATTTTAGACCTTTTGAACCGGATAAATTTGTGGAAGCTTTATTTAATAAATAAATAATAGTTGCAAGGGAAAATACTTGACAGTATTTTCCCTTGTAGTGTATAATAACGAAGTTGGTAAAATATAAAGTTACTTTGGTGATGAAATGCTTGCAGATAGTGAATTTGAACAAAGAATGCGCTTAGGGCGTTTGTACGATATCTATGGTGGACTTTTAACTGAGCGCCAGCAAAAATGTATGGAAATGCATTTTTACAATGATTTATCACCGGCGGAAATTGCCGAAGAATATGCTGTATCGCGTCAAGCTGTCCATGATTTACTTAAAAGAGTGGAACAAACCTTGGAACGCTTAGAAAGTAAATTAGGTTTACTTCAACGAGATGAGGAAGAAGCAGCACAGCTTCTTCACGCAGAAGAGTTATTAAGAGATTATCTCCAGGATAAGAAACAGATGCAAAACTTGGTCAGTGTACAAAAGATACTGCACGAGTTAAGCGGTGAAGGTAGGTAAGACGATGGCTTTTGAAGGCTTGTCTGATAGATTACAAAATGCAATTAAAAAAATACGGGGTAGCAAAAAAGTTACCGAAGAAGATCTAAAAGCTACTTTACGTGAAGTGCGCATGGCCTTGCTAGAGGCGGACGTTAACTTTAAAGTAGTTAAAGATTTCATTGCTAAAATTAAAGAACGAGCTATGGGACAGGAAGTTCAAGCCGGATTAACTTCTGGCCAATTTATTATCAAAACAGTTAATGAAGAACTGACTGCTCTCTTAGGTGGCGTTCAAAGCAAATTGACAGTTGCTTCTAAACCACCAACTATTATCATGCTGGTAGGTTTGCAAGGTGCAGGTAAAACAACTACGGCGGGTAAATTAGCTACTCATTTGCGCAAAGCTGGCAAAAAGCCGCTTTTAGTAGCAGGTGACGTGTATCGACCAGCGGCGATTAAGCAACTACAGGTATTGGGTGAACAACTGGCTTTACCAGTATTTTCTTTAGGTGATCAAGTGTCACCAGTGGATATTGCCAAACAAGCAATAACGAAAGCTTTGTCTTTGGCCTGTGATACAATTATTATCGATACAGCAGGTCGCCTGCATATTAACGAAGAGTTAATGGGCGAACTGAGAAATATTAAAGCCGCAGTTAAACCACAGGAAATTCTTTTGGTGGTTGATGCCATGACCGGTCAAGACGCAGTTACGGTAGCAGAAAGCTTCCATGCGGAGCTGGGTATTGATGGTTTGATTGTGACGAAACTAGATGGTGACGCCAGAGGCGGCGCAGTTTTATCTGTCAAAGCTGTCACAGGTTGCCCAGTGAAATTCGTCGGGATGGGCGAGAAACTAGATGCCCTCGAGCCTTTTTACCCGGAACGAATGGCTTCTCGTATTCTAGGTATGGGTGATGTTTTATCCTTAATCGAGAAAGCACAGTCAGTCATTAATGCTGATGAAGCTATAGAAATGGCTAAAAAGTTGCGTAAGGAAGAGTTCACTTTGGATCAATTCCTAGAACAAATGCAACAAATTAAAAAAATGGGTTCCATTGAGTCGATTTTGAGCATGATTCCAGGTATGGGTAATATTAGTCAAAAACTCAAAGATGCTAATGTTGACGAAAAAGAATTTGCACGGGTAGAAGCTATTATCCGTTCTATGACTGTGAAAGAAAGAAAAAATCCTAATATTCTCAATGGAAGCCGACGCAAACGTATTGCTACTGGCTCTGGGATGAGAGTGCAGGATGTGAATAAATTGCTCAAAAACTTTGAAGAGAGCAAAAAAATGATGAAAAAAATGCAAGGTATGAACAAGTTCGCTTCAAAAGGTAGTTTCAAATTACCTTTTATGCAATAATTAATTCTGTTCAAGAATATTAAGGAGGTGAAATAAAAATGGCAGTTAAAATTCGTTTAAAACGTATGGGTGCTAAAAAGAACCCTTTCTATCGTATTGTTGTAGCTGACTCTCGCGCTCCGCGTGATGGCCGCTTTATTGAAAGCATTGGTTATTATGACTCTACAGTACAACCTGCAGTCGTAAAAATCGAAGAAGAAAAAGCTTTGGCATGGATGGCTAAAGGTGCTCAACCTACTGATACAGTTAAATCTTTGTTCAGCAAAGACGGTATCATGGTAAAATATGCAGCAACAAAAGCAAAATAAAGTGAGGCGTGATTAACATGAAGGAATTGGTAGAAGTAATGGCCAAATCTCTAGTGAATAATCCGTCAGCAGTAGTCGTGGAGGAAGAAACTACCGGTACGACAACGGTACTTCGCCTCCATGTTGCTTCTGAGGATATGGGGAAAGTTATTGGCAAACAAGGACGTATTGCAAAAGCAATCCGTGTTGTAATGAAGGCAGTAGCCACTCGTGAAAACGTAAAAATTATCGTTGAAATTGTTTAAAAAGGATGGTTTATCATAATGGATAAAATGACTGTAAGAATGCCTGTTGCCATCAAAGCAAAGGTTACTGAAACTTTAAAAGCGAAAATTATTGGAGACCTCCAAAATAGCATAAAACAAATCCATCTTGAATCGGAGCAATTCGAATTCAATGCTAAACGTGCTATTAATGAACAGGCAAATGAAAATAATGACATGTTACCTGAACTAAAACAGCATATAGAAGTAGAACGTCAAAAACGTGACAGTGTAGTAGCTGAAGCGGAAGCAAAATTAAAAAGAGCTGAAAATTTAGAACTTGGGGCTGAAATTGGGCACGGGCAATTGGAACGCACTGTTGAATTGGAAATCGGTACTAACCTTGATGAATTACTTGGTGCTGAAATTGTAACAGAAGATGGCAAAATTGTTGCTTTTAGGGCTTAACTGATGGAACAACAAGTTGTAATCGGAAGCATTATCGCCCCGCATGGTGTGCGGGGCGAATTTCGTCTTATCCCCCTTACTGAAAATCCGGAACAATTTTTGCAGTTGAAATATTTGCTACTGGAAGGCGGACGTAAGCTCACTATCCTGGGGGCACGTTTTCACAAAAATATTTTGCTGGTAAAGGTAGCGGAGGTTAACTCCATGGATGAGGCCGAACTTTTACGTGGTAAGAAAGTCTTGATTAACAGTGCGGATTTACCGCCTTTACAAGCTGACCAGTTCTATGTGGCTGATTTATTAGGCTTTGTGGTATTTGATGAAAACAATGAAGTACTAGGTAAGCTGAAAGATATCATTACTACTGGCAGTAATGATGTTTTTGTTATTGCTGATGCTACAGGTAAGGAAATCTTAGTACCGGCACTCAAGGCTAATGTGCAAGAAATAAATATGGCGGAGCAACGTGTGTCGGTGATTCTGCCGAAATGGGCTGATTAAAAGTGGAATTTATTTTCGTAACCTTGTTTCCCGAACTGATTGAGCAGGCTACCAATTATAGCATTCTTAAGCGAGGTAGGGAAAGTGGGCTGTTGAGTGTTTCTTGTATTAATCCGCGTGATTATACTACGGACAAACATCGGACTGTTGACGATACTCCTTGTGGCGGTGGCGCAGGGATGGTTTTAAAACCAGAGCCCTTTGTGGCAGCTCTCAGGGCTGCTAAGGCGAGATTGCCACAGGCACTGGTCTTAGCACTGTGTCCTGGGGGTAAGCAGTTGCAACAAGAGTTGGTGGAAACTTATGCTCGGCAAAAACGCGATCTTATTTTTCTTTGTGGTCATTATGAAGGTTTCGATGAACGTATTTTTGCTTGGGTGGATGAGAAAGTTTCCATTGGCGATTATGTTTTGACTGGGGGAGAATTACCAGCCTTGGTTATTATGGACACGGTGGCACGATTTATTCCTGGTGTTTTGGGTAAAGCAGAAAGTGCCGCAGATGAATCTTTTAGTGAGGGGCTTTTGGAATATCCTCAATATACTAGGCCAGTCGATTTTGAAGGTCAAACAGTGCCGGCAGTATTACTAGGTGGTAATCATGCTGACATTAAACAGTGGCGGCGCCAACAGGCATTACGTGCCACTTATTGTCAACGACCGGATTTGTTGGCACAAGCTACCTTACAAAAAGGTGATGGTAAGCTGTTGCTAGCGGTAGTTGAAGAACTAAAAGGTGAAAAGAATGGCTAATCTATATATCGGCTTGGTACATTATCCTATTTATAACAAACATATGGAGGTTATCGCGACAGCGGTGACTAATTTTGATATTCATGATATTGCCCGTACAGCCAGAACCTATGATGTGAAACGTTATTTTTTAATTCACCCCTTGGAAGTTCAGGCAGAAATCATTAAGACGATTACTGAGTACTGGCAGCACGGTTATGGTAAGACTTATAACCCCGATCGTAATAATGCCTTAGAACGGGTGCAGTACTTACCCAGTATTGCTGAAGCCATTGAGGCGGTCACCGCCTTGGAAGGACAAAGACCGTTAACGATTACCACTGATGCCAGAACTTACCCTAATACAGTTAGTTACCAAGCAATGCGTGTTAAATTGCAAACAGAGGAGCAACCGCTGTTAGTCCTATTTGGTACAGGGTTTGGAATTGAACAAAGCGTGATGAATAGCTTTGATTATATTTTAGAACCAATTTATGGTGCAGGTGATTATAATCATCTCTGTGTGCGTTCCGCAGTTGCTATTATTTTAGATCGTTTAGCCGGAGAAAGCTGGTGGAAAGAGCACCCACAACAAGGTTAAACAGGCAGAGCATTGAACAAGATAAAAACTATTGCCTGCTAAGGCACTTTGTGATATAATCTATGCGTATGTAAAACGGACGGTCCGCTGTTGGCGAGGTCACACATGAACGTCTCGATATTGAGGAGGAAATTATGAATATTATTGAAGTATTGGAACAAGAACAACTTCGTTCCGACATCCCAGATTTCCGTGCAGGAGATACCCTGAAAGTTTATGTAAGAATCGTCGAAGGTACCAGAGAACGTATTCAGTTGTTCGAAGGTGTTTGCATCGCTCGTAGCGGCGGTGGCGTTCGTGAAATGTTCACTGTTCGTCGTATTGCTTCTGGCGTTGGCGTGGAAAGAACATTCCCTGTTCATAGCCCAAGATTAGAAAAAATCGAAGTTTCTCGTCGCGGTATTGTGCGCAGAGCAAAACTTTATTATTTACGTAACCTTACCGGTAAAGCAGCTCGTATTAGAGAACGTCGCTAATCGGAATCTAAAAGGGACTGTGAAGACAGTCCCTTTTATTTATTTCTTTTAAAGGAGCAAAGTGATGGATAAAAAAAGCACAACAGCCTGGCAAGATACCGCTAGTGACTGGTTATACTCAATTATTATTGCCGTAGTTTTGGCGTTTTGTATTCGTTCGTTTATAGTGGAACCATATATGGTGTCGGGTCCTTCCATGCTCCCCACGCTTGAAAATAGAGAACGGTTATTGGTAAATAAATTTATTTACTTTGTGACCGACCCCCAAAAAGATGAAATCATCGTTTTTAAGTATCCCATGGATGAAAGTCGAGATTTTATTAAACGTGTTATTGCTGTAGGCGGTGATACTGTCGAGTTACGTGATGGACAGGTTTATATTAATGGTGTGGCAAAAAAAGAAACTTACACCAAGGAACGTAACCATAGCACCTATCGCAAAGCAGTTGTGCCTAAAGGCCACGTATTTGTTTTGGGTGATAACAGAAATAATTCGGAAGATAGTCGTTACGCTGACGTGGGCTTCGTTCCGCTTAAATTGATTAAAGGCAAGGCAAGTGTGATTTTTTGGCCGTTTGATAAAATGCGGACACTGCCTTGATGAGATAGAGCAAAGGAGTAACTGCTATGGATTTTAAAATTCAATGGTTTCCCGGTCACATGACTAAGGCTAAACGCATGATGGAAACACAGTTGAAATTGGTAGATGTGGTTGTTGAAATGTTGGACGCCCGTATTCCACGTTCTAGTAGTAATCCAATGCTGATAGAAATGTTGGGGACTAAACCTAAAATTATTGCTTTAAATAAAATGGATATGGCTGATCCTGCTAAATCTGATCAGTGGCTAGCACGTTTTAAAGAAAACGGGTTGCCCGTGGTTAAAATTGATTGTGTTACCGGTAAAGGCATTAAGCAGATGCTGGCGGTGATTCAAGAGGTTGCTAAGCCGATGCAAGAAAAATGGGCTAAAAAAGGCGTACGTAATCGTTCCATTAGAGTGATGATTGTGGGTGTGCCTAATGTAGGAAAATCAACCCTCATTAATCGTCTAGTAGGGAAAGTTAAGGTTGTCGCTGCAGATCGTCCGGGTGTTACGCGTGGTCAACAGTGGATTACTATTGCCAAGGGGTTGGAACTACTGGATACGCCAGGAGTCCTATGGCCCAAGTTTGAAGATCCGGAGGTTGGTTTTGCCTTGGCTGTTACCGGCGCTATTAGAGAAGACGTTTTTGACCGGGAGTTAGCAGTAGAATTACTCACTGAGCGTTTGGCCGCTGAATATCCCCAGGAGTTGAGCAATAAGTATAAAATTGATTTTAGTGCCGGTGCTACGGCACAGGAGGTATTAGCTCAAATTGCCGTTGCTCGTGGTTGTATTAGAGTAGGTGGCGTGCTAGATATTGATAAAGTTATTCAGTTGGTGCTACGTGATTTTAGAACCGGGCGCTTAGGAAGCTTTACTCTTGACGACCCAGAGAAAAAATAACCAAAATAGGACCGTGCGCGGTTCTATTTTTTTTGAGGTGGAGCGAGCATGAAAATAGCAGAAATAAAAGAGCTTTTGGGTAGTCAGCCCAGTGTGGAAACACTTGCTACGTTAGCGTGCGACAAGCGTAAGGGTGTAAAGCAGCTCTTGGACACCTATCACAAGCGTTTAGCGGCCGTTGTAACAGAAAAGCAACGCTTTCAGACACTCTTGCGTTATGAAACAATTTATTGGGAGCAAGGTTTTAGTTACGTAGCTGGCGTAGACGAAGCCGGGCGTGGCCCTTTGGCTGGACCATTAGTGGTGGCAGCTGTTATTTTACCGCCGGGGGTATTTATCGCTGGACTTAATGACTCTAAACAGGTAACTGCTAGTAAAAGGGAAACCTTGTATCGGGAAATTATGGAGCAAGCGGTGGCGATTACGGTGAGTATTGTGGCGGTGGAGGAAATTGATTGCTACAATATCTATCAAGCTACCAAGCTCTATATGACTAAAGTTTTGCAAGCTTTGACGCCACAACCACAAGCGGCGTTAATTGATGCGATGCCGGTAACGGTAGCGATGCCAACGGAAGTGATTATTCATGGCGACAGTTTGAGTGCTTCTATTGCGGCAGCTTCAATCATTGCCAAAGTTACTAGAGATCGGCTGATGTGCACCTTGGATTCACTATACCCACAATATCATTTTGCTCAAAATAAGGGCTATGGTAGCGTGCAACATTTGACAGCATTAGAAACATATGGGGCAACTCCTTGGCATCGGCACAGTTACGAACCGGTTAAAAGTTTTCAGTTGCAAATACCGACGGCAGGAACCAGCCAAATAATTATTTTGAAAAGCAACAGTGAAAGTTAAAGAAAGGTCGTGGTGGTATGCATCCACGAGCACAGTTGGGACAATGGGGTGAAACTACCGCCTGTACTTATTTACAGCAACAGGGTTATAAAATTATTACTCGCAATTATCGCTCGGCTTACGGCGAGATTGATATTATCGCTCAATTAGGTAGCGAGCTAAGTTTTGTGGAAGTTAAAACCAGACAAAACTTGCTTTTCGGCACACCGGCGGCGGCGGTAACTCGTAGCAAGCAGGTGAAAATTCATCGTACGGCATTAGAGTATTTGCAGGCGGTGGATAAGTTTTATAGTGATTTTGGTTTTGATGTGATTGAAATCTTGCGTCAAGATGGTCAAGTAACCATTAACCATCTGAAAAAATGTTTTTAACCAGTTAAATTATAAAAGAGGCGAGGGCTAGTGTATGCAAGAACATATGGGGAAACCACGTGCGGCGTTAATGGGGAACAAATCATTGTAGAAGTGGATATTGCCAATGGTTTGCCAGCTTTTGAAATCGTAGGTTTGCCGGATACGGCTATTAAGGAATCGCGAGAAAGAGTACGGGCAGCACTCAAAAATTCTGGTTTTCGCTTTCCTACTACGCGCATTACCGTTAATTTAGCACCGGCAGACTTAAAAAAAGATGGTTCCGGACTGGATGTGCCTATTGCTATTGGAATTTTATGCAGTAGCGGTCAATTAGCGGCAGAAGAAATTGAGGAGAGAATTTTTGTCGGTGAATTAGCTCTCGATGGGGGAATTAGAGGGGTTACCGGTGTGTTGCCAATGATTATTGAGGCCAAAGCACTGGGCAAAAAGGAGATTTATATTCCTACAGGTAATGCTGCGGAAGGCGAATTGGTAACTGGCATTGATGTTTATACGCCGGCTGATTTGGGGCAACTGGTACAACACTTAAGCGGGCGACAGCGACTGCCGCTCTTACCCAAAAGAACCTTGCAACTAGATGGACGAACAACCTCAGATTTGGATTTTGCCGACGTACAAGGGCAGGTAGTGGCCAAAAGAGCCCTGGAAATAGCGGCGGCCGGCGGTCATAATGTTTTGATGGTGGGAGCACCAGGAGCTGGTAAAACCATGTTAGCCAGAAGATTGCCTAGTATTTTGCCACCGATGACCGAGGAAGAAGCGCTGGAAGTAACTAAGATCTACAGTATTGCTGGGTTATTGCCACGGCAACAAGGATTAGTGTTAGAACGACCTTTTCGTAGCCCGCACCACACGATTTCTCCTATTGCCTTAATTGGTGGCGGTAGTATTCCTAAACCTGGGGAGGTGACGCTGAGCCATAATGGTGTTTTATTTTTAGACGAATTGCCGGAATTTTCACGAACGACCTTGGAAGTTTTGCGGCAACCGCTGGAAGATGGAGTGGTTACCATTAGTAGAGTGCAGGCGTCCCTATCTTTCCCAGCTTCTTTCATTCTCGTTTCTGCGGAAAATCCGTGTCCGTGCGGATTTTTTGGATCTCATGATGGGGTGCACGAGTGTACTTGTCGGGCTAGTGATATTCTTCGTTATCATAAAAAAATTTCCGGACCGCTTTTGGATAGAATTGATATCCAGATTCAAGTACCGCGGCTAGATTATGCAGATATGAAATGTACGTTGCCTACGGAAAGCTCGGCGACCATTAGAGCTAGGGTTACTCAAGCCAGAGCTAGACAATCTCTCAGATTGCGCGGAACAGGACTGCATTGTAATGCTGAATTAGGACATCGCGAGCTAAAACAATATTGTCAGCTGGACGCACCGGCAGAACAGCTCTTGGCTAAATATTTTGTTAAATTGGGTCTTAGTGCTCGTAGTCACGATCGCATTATTAAAGTCGCACAAACCATTGCTGACCTAGAAGCAAGCCCAATTATTACCTCTAGCCACCTAGGAGAAGCTATCCAGTTACGGACTAATATTAATAGCTAGTTCTGAAAAATTAAGCCAAAAAGGTTCGTACCATATAGGTACGAACCTTTTTGGCTTAATTTTTAGCTCAGGGCTTTATTAACGGCACGAGGTACAGCACGGTCAAAAAGACGGATACAAAGCATTGCACCGATAAAGAAGAGGGTACCGCGAAAAACACCTTGTTGCTGATGCAGATAAAAGAGTAAGAGAAGAGAGGGGAGACAGTAAGGAAGTTTGCTCCAGTAGAGCTTGCGCTCATGTAGCATTTTTTCAGCTAGAAGTAGGGGAAGGACAAAAGCACCGCCTAGCAGTAGCCAGCTAAGGACGCATAGCGAAGTAAGCGTGGAAAATAAACGCATAAGATAGGACCAACTTTCTTTATTTTCTATTTGCTTAAAGGTGTCAGAAGTTGTTGTTTCAAGTGGTAATAGTCTTGTGAAAAATAAGGTGAGAGCTGTGCTTCACGGCGATCATAACCATAAGCGCGTTTAGAAATGCTGAGTACAGGTGGTGCCTGTAAGCGTTTGGCAACAGCAAAGCCGCAAAAAAGCCTCCACCAACGTTCAAGGTCGGTGATGAAAGCTTCCACGTTGGGAAAAGCTTGGGCAATGACTGTTGGTGGGCAACCTAGTTTAGCTGCTAGAATTCCTTTTTGATACCATAGGAGAATATCCGCTGGAGCAATTTGCGACCAACTTTCCACAAAGGCTTGAAAAAGATAGTCGTGATAGGGATAAACTAAAGGGTCACCGCCGCTTCCAACAGTTTGGGCGGAGGAAAGTTCCGCACTAGGTTTAATGTTAAAGACGGCCTCAGGAATTACAGTTTTGTGAAAAACGTGAGTGTTAAGGTAGTGCCCAAGTTGGTAAACTTGATATTTCCAAAGGTCACCAAGCATAGCTAGGCAACCGGCAATATCACCATAAAAAGTAGCATAACCAACCGTTAACTCGGTTTTATTGGCATTACAGGAAAAAGCGCCACCAAAACCGGCAGCTAGACCGGCAAGAATACGAGCGCCACGGTCGCGAGCTTGGATGTTTTCTTGTGCCAGTGGCGAAAGCTTAAGCTGGAAGGTATGGTTGTCCGTATAATTATGAATCGTTGTTGTTGTTAATTGGCTAATGGTAGCATCGACATAGGTTTGGATGGGCATTACAGTATAATTAGCCCCTAGAGCCAGAGCCATGGTTTCTGCCAAATTTTGCGTTAACGAAGAATTATATTTGGAAGGCATATTGACCAGTAAGACATTACTTGGACCTAAAATATCAATATAACAGGCAGCGGTAACGGCAGAATCAATTCCTCCAGAAACGCCAATGGTCATTTTTTTAATGCCTAATTGCGCTAGAAAGTTTTGCACACCATAGCGCAGAGTAGTATAGATTTGGGCAGGTGCAGTTAGTGGAGCAAGCGGGAGGGAATGCGGGCTCAGGGTAGTTAGTTTAAGACCGGTGGCACTCCGAGTAACTTGTAGCGTCAGAGTTTCCTCCTGATAACTATTAGACGCTAAGAGAACTTGACCGTCATTAGTGTAGACACAACTGCAACCATCATAGGTGTAGATATTTTTACCGTTATTTTGTACACCGATATTATTACAATATAAAAGTGGTGTATGATAGGAACGGGCCTGGGCACTAAAAAGTTCCTGACGTTTGGCATTTTTACCTAAGGTAAAGGGTGAGCAACTAAGGTTGCAAAGTAACTCCGCACCTTGAGCTACTAAAATTGCCGGTACATTAAGTGCATGGTTTTCTACCCAACCGTCTTCACAGAGCATAACGCCCAGCTTGAGTTGTTCCCTACCAATCGTTAGCTCAAGGGGAGTAATCAAATCTGCAGGTGTTGTGGTTAGCTCTTGTGCTAACTGTTTTAGACTGTAAAAATGCCGACTATCGTCAAATTCACGATAATTGGGTAAAGCCGTTTTCACAAAAAACGGATAGGTAGCCGTACCACCTATCAGCTGACCGTTTTGGGCGACAAAAGCTGCATTATATTTGCGGAAACGACCGTCTTCATTCTTTTTACTACGATCAATTGCCACGTTGCCAAAAAGCACACAAATATCTGTGGTAGCGGCAATGATTTCCTGACCATAGCGTTCACAATCATTAATGAAAGCAGTTTGTTCCCACAGGTCGCCGATGAGGTAGCCAGGCACAGCTAATTCAGGCAAGAGAAGGACCTCTACCTGTGCTTGCTTGGCTTTAGCAATGGCACATAAAATACGTTTCGTATTAAGGTCAGGTCGGCCGGCAATGATTTCTATTTGAGCAAGAGAAAATTTAATATTCAAGGTAGCACCTCTGGTAGTTTGTGCAAGTTGACGCAATCCTGAACTAATGAGGATGAGCAACTGGCAACGTTATAGTTTAGTGGTCTGGAAAAACAACAGAACTTTGTGTTATGATAATAATTATAGCAAATTAGCCGCTGCAATGCTATTAATTACTACTAGCGGCATGGGGGCGAAGTGAGCATGAAAATTAAAAAGACTAATGCAGCACGCATACTTGATGAGCACAAGATCAGTTACCAATTGCTAGCGTATGCTGTTGATGAAAATAAGCTAGATGCCGTGCAGGTGGCAAAGGAAGTCGGCTTACCGGCGGGACAAGTTTTTAAAACATTGTGCGTACGGGGTGATAAAACAGGCCTATTATTTGCGGTTATCCCCGGCGATGCCGAGCTAGATTTAAAGGCACTGGCTAAAACTAGTGGCAATAAAAAAACAGAACTGATACATCTTAAAGAATTATTACCCTTGACCGGTTATATCAGAGGTGGTTGTTCGCCCCTAGGAGCGAAGAAAGATTATCCTGTGTACTTGGCCGAGCAAGCTCATTTATGGCCACAAATTGCTATTAGTGCAGGGCAACGTGGATTGCAACTTTTGTTGTCACCCAAGGACTTAGTGCTTGTGACTAAGGCGATAGTAGCCGCTTTAATCCTGTAATTAAGCTGACGGCTAAGGTGTGGACAATTGTAAATTTTAGAATTACCTTCTTGCAGGGGTTCCCAGCTTGTGCTATTATAAAATCATTAGCAAGGAAGAGAAAGTAGGTAATAAGGTAATGCTCTATACAAGTACTCGTGGCCAAACTGAGATGGTTTGTTCCGCACATGCAATTGCGCGGGGACTGGCCGGTGATGGTGGTTTGTTTGTTCCACAAAAATTTGAAACTATTCCGTTAACGGAAATTTTGGCAATGGGTGATTTACCTTATGCTGAAAAGGCCGTCCAAATTTTAAAATGTTTTTTAACTGATTATAGTGAAGAAGAGTTACTTGCTTGTACTACTGTAGCTTATGGACATAATAAGTTTGGTGCAGAGGTAGTGCCACTCCATCCGCTTAAAGATGATATTGCAATTTTGGAATTATGGCATGGGCCAACTTCAGCTTTTAAAGATTTAGCTCTTCAACTTTTACCACAACTTTTAACTAAGGCAATTGCTAAAACTGGCGAGCGCAACAAAATCATTATCCTCGTTGCGACCTCAGGAGATACTGGGAAAGCAGCTTTGGAAGGTTTTGCCGATGTAGAAGGGACTGAAATCATTGTTTTTTATCCAGAAGCGGGTGTGAGCGAAATCCAAAAGCGGCAGATGACAACCCAGCGTGGGGACAATGTTGCTGTTGTCGCCGTCGATGGCAATTTTGATGACGCCCAAACTGGAGTTAAAGAAATTTTTGGTGATGAAGAGCTAGCTACGCAACTAAAGGATAAGGGTTTTGTCTTTTCTTCTGCCAACTCCATTAATTGGGGGCGGCTAGTACCACAGATTGTTTATTATTTTAGTGCTTATGCCGATGCGGTTAAAACAGGTAAAATCAAAGCGGGAGATGAGATTAACTTTGCGGTGCCCACAGGTAATTTTGGTGATATTCTTGCCGGTTACTATGCTAAAACCATGGGCTTGCCAGTACATAAATTAATTTGTGCCTCCAATGCGAACAACGTCTTAGCAGATTTTTTAAGCACTGGTAAATATGATAAACGCAGAACTTTCCACAAAACCATTTCTCCGTCTATGGATATTTTAGTTTCCAGCAATCTAGAACGGTTGCTCTATCAAATTACCGAAGAAGATAGTGTGCAAGTAGCACAATGGATGAGTGAACTTAATGAAACTGGTGTTTATAATGTGGGAAATACGGTTTTAAGTAAAATCAAAAAGACCTTTTATGGTACTTGGGTAGACGAAATAGAAACAAAAGAGACCATAGCCAATGTTTTTAGAAATTATAATTACTTATTAGATCCACATACAGCAGTAGCCTGGCGGGCTTGCGATAAATATCGCCTAATTACCTCTGATAACAGATATTGCGTAGTGCTTTCTACGGCTAGTCCTTATAAGTTTAACACTGCTGTGTTGGAAGCCTTGCAACCGGATACTGATTACAGTAGTTATGATGCTTTTAGTGCCTTACATCTCCTAGAAGAAATGACGGGACTGCCAGTGCCGGAGCAAATGTTGCAATTAGCAAAACTGCCGATTAAACACAAGGAAACTATTGAAAAATTTGAAATGGAAGAAGTAGTTAGAAGCAAATTAAAGCTCTAAAAAACATAAAAAATCCCGACCTTCCGTGACCATAAGGACACGGAAGGTCGGGATTTTGAGTTTACTGGAGCTTTTTCAATCTTTTGTAGCGAGCTGAAGCTGTTTCAGGTGCGGCAACTTTGTACGAAAAATTGTAGCTTTTTTTAGTTAGAGCCCATTCATCAAATTCAATACCGGCAGTACAGGGAAAACTGAAAGTTAAAACTTGCGATTGTTCACCAGGAAAGAGCCCAAGGTTAATGGGGCCATTGGAGCGTGCAACAATATCGTTGACCTTGTTGCCATCTACATCCCAAAAGACGAGCTGAGCATCAAAATAGTTAAGGGCAACGATTTCCTTGTCTTTGTATTCGTTGGTAAAATACCCTTCAACGAATACATGGGCAGCTTGGTAATACTTGCTGGTTTGCGTCCAAGCAAGGTTTGCATTGGCGACACCGGCAAAAAGACCAGTGAGCACAAGGCAAATTGCCAAGAAGCTTGTTACTTTGTTTTTCATGTTTCCTACCTCCCCAATAGTTTCTACCCTTATAGTATTCGTATTCAACAAGAAAAATCCTGCTAAAAGAGTAGAAAAAGGTAAGAAATAGGTAAAGATTATTCTGCCAATAGAGTTTTAAATTCAGCTAATTTGGCGGCAAATTTTTGCAAAGTTACGGTAATAGGTGCGGCAGTAGTTAAATCAACACCAGCAGTTTGTAGGAGGGACAGGGAGTAATCACTACCGCCAGCAGCGAGAAAGTCTAGATATTTTTCTACGGCACGAGGTTTATTGGCTAAAATAGCGGCGGCAAAAGCGGTTGCGGCCGAATAACCTGTGGCATATTTATAAACATAAAAAGGGGTATAGAAATGAGGAATACGAGACCATTCGCTAGCTAGTAAGGGCTCGAGGGTGAGATTTTCACCATAATAGGTGCGGTTTAGTTCTAACCACAGGTTTTCTAGATAAGCAGCAGTCAAAGTTTTGCCAGCTGTGATTTCAGCATGAATTAACTGCTCAAATTCGGCAAATTGTACTTGGCGATAGAGCGTGGTGCGGACAGTCTCTAAGAACTGATTTAATAAGTACAGTTTTTGTGATTTAGTAGCTTTTTGTAACATATATTCCAAGAGCAAGTTTTCGTTGGTTGTGGAAGCCACTTCCGCACAAAAGATTGTATAATCAGCGTTAATAAAAGTTTGTTTTTGATTACTAAAGTAACTATGTAAGGCATGTCCCAGTTCGTGGGCCAAGGTGGAAATACTGTTATAACGAGGTTGATAGTTGAGTAGTACATAGGGGTGTACGCCATAAATACCCCAAGAATAGGCACCGGAACGCTTACCTTTGTTTTCATAAATATCTATCCAACCTGAGGACAGAGCTTGCTTCAAAACATCACCATAAGCGGAGCCCAAGGGTTCAAGTGCGGTTTGGACAGCTAGGCAAGCTTCTTCATAGGTGTTGGCAAAACTTTCCGCACCGGTTTGGACCAACGGTACATATAAATCATAAGGCTGAAGAGAAGTTGTTGCTAAAACCTCTTTTTTTAAGGTGATATATTCATGCAAAGGGGTTAAGTGTTCGTGAACGGTACTAATAATACCAGCATAAACAGCAGCTGGTATATTATCGCCAGCCAAACTAGCAGCTAATGTATCTTCGTATTTATGTGTGGTGGCATAGAAATTGGCGGCACGGCAGTTTCCAGCCAGGGAGGCTGCTAGAGTATTACGATATTGGTGATAGGTTCCCAGTAAGGAGCTAAAAGTGTTGGCACGTAAAGTGCGATCTTGGGAGGTCATGTTGAGAAGGTATTGCCCTTCACTAACGCAGTGGGAATTGCCACTATGATCTTGAACAGAAGGAAATTTTAAATCAGCTCCGGTTAACGTTCGAAAGATGTTTTCAGCAGCACCAGTAGCTAACTGACTATGAGCCAAAAGCTCTTCTTCGCGTGCAGGTAAGATATGTGGCGCTTGACGCAGCAGATCGGCTAAATAGTGACGATAGTTATGCAAACCGCAAATATTATCCATGTAGTCAGTGAGTGTTGCCGTGGGCAGGGAGAGAATTTCTGGTTCGATGAAGGAAATCGCATTGGTATAGGCAGCTAAAACGTTGTCTGCTTCGCCCACTAAGGCTTGATAGGTTTGGTTTCCGTTATCGGTATCCCGTTGAAGCCTAGCATAAGCATAGATTCGTTCAATTGTTTGAGCTAGTTGATCGCGGTAAGTGAGGCACTCAATTAAGGTTGCCGGCTTATTTAGTGTGCCTTGAAAAGCAGTAAGTTTTGGTAAAGCCGTTTTTAAAATTTGGCAAGCTGTTTGCCAGTGCGATAAGTCGGTAAAAAGGTCACTTATTTGCCATTGGTAAGTCGCATTAATCGTTGCACGGTCGATAGTACTGCCGTGTTCAGGAATATTAACTGTCATTGGTCGTTCACTCCTTGCATAAGTTTGATGTAAAGCTTAATATATATTATAGCACGGTCCAATAAGTGCCGAGCACGAAAGGAAGTAAACGTGAAAACATTATTACTGGCAATTAATAGTAAATATATACATACGGCGTTAGGCATGCACTCCATTTATAATTATGCGCGCCAACAAGGACTGGACATTAATTTGAGAGAGGAAACAATCCAAACACCACTTTTAGCTGTTTTGGCTTTAGTAGTAGGAGCTAAACCACAGGTAGTGGGAATGAACGTGCATATTTGGAATAAACAGTACGTTTTTGAGTTGGCCGGATTACTGCGGCAAGTGCTACCAGAAGTTAAGCTTGTGCTAGGTGGACCAGAAGTTGCTTTCACAGCTCAAGATAGTTTGGAAGCTTGTACCGCCGCTGACTATATTGTGCAAGGTGAGGGCGAAGAAGTTTTTACCAATTTAGTGCAGAATTTAGCGGTGGGTAAGGTTACGAAAACTCCTTTTGTGGCCTATCGTGACGACACCGGAGCTGTTCATAATGCCGGCACTATTGCACGAGTTGAAGATATGAGTACGTTGACCTTCCCTTACGCAGATCTATCACAAATTGTTAGCGAACATAAAATCATTTATTACGAATGTACCCGTGGGTGCCCCTTTAGTTGCTCTTATTGCTTATCGGGTATTTCTCACCAGGTACGTCGTCGCCCGTTACCTCTAGTGCTAGCTGATTTAACACGATTAATGGCAGCCAAGGTACCTTTGGTTAAATTTGTAGATCGCACCTATAACCTGGCGGAGGATTATTTTTTGCCGATTATGCAATATTTAGCAGCGGCAACCACTACAACCATGTTCCATTTTGAAATAAAAGCCGACCTCTTATCACCACGCGTTTTGGATTTTTTGGCGACAGTACCACCGCAACGGTTTCAATTTGAAATTGGTGTACAAACCACCAATGCTAAAACCTTGCAGGCAATCGGTCGCAGGGATAACTGGCAGGTACTAGCAGAAAATGTGCACAAAATTTTAAGTTTTGGTACTATCCATGTGCATTTGGACTTGATCGCCGGTTTACCCTATGAAGGCCGCTTGAGCCTAGAACAATCTTTTAATGCCGTTTATGGACTGCAACCGCAAATGCTACAGCTGGGCTTTTTAAAAATTTTAAAAGGTTCTAAAATTAGTGGGGAGCTAGAGGAGTATGGGATTGTTCATATGAGCGAACCACCATACGAGGTTTTGTCAACGAACTATCTTCCATATAAAGACCTATTATTTTTAAAAATATTCGAAGACGTCTTTGAACATACCTATAATACCGGCAAGTTTACACATACTTTGGCTTATTTAGTTGAGCACTGTTACAATAGTAATGCTTTTGCTTTTTATGAAGATTTAACTAACTGGTGGATAGCTCAAGGACTGTACCCGCAGGGACATAACGTCAAAAACGTTGCCCTTTTGTTGTGGCAATTCGTGCAAGCAAAGCAGACGCAGGAACAGACTGTGCTACAAGAAATTTTACGCTTTGATGTTTTTGTCGGGCAACCTAATTATAGACCACAGCTGTTTGCCTGGCACGAAGAGGTTTTAAAAACATCAACTTTAGAATTTTGGCGACGGCTAGAAGTGGTACACAAATATTTACCGACGTATGACTTTAGCACTTGGCGTAAACTGCGCAAATATTTCCCTATTGAGATTTTTAATTGGCAACCGGAAACAGGAGTTAATGAAGAAACTATTATTTTGGCTGATTATACAGAGAGCACGACCAAGTATTTAACAATAGCAAAGGCGGACTTTTATGACAATGCTGTACAATAATTATTCGACTTTTTTAAAGCAAAAATATGGTTGCAAGGTGTATAAGTTACCAATTAGCATTCCTGTTACCTGTCCTAATCGTGATGGTACCTGTGGTTCACAGGGTTGTAGCTTTTGCGGAGAAATAGGGGCAGGGTATGAAAACCTGCCGGCTACTTTAAGCGTGCAAGAACAAATTATGCTAAACAAAGAACATATTATACCCAAATACAAGGCAGAAAAATTCATTGCCTATTTTCAAAACTTTACCAACACCTATTTACCCTTAGCAGAACTCAAAACCTTTGCTTTGGCGGCCTGCCAAGCTGACGTTGTGAGATTAGCTTTTGCTACCCGCCCCGATGCGATTAGTGATGAATATTTGGCGATGCTCGCCTATATTAAAAACGAATATAGGGTGGATATTAGTTTGGAGCTAGGTTTGCAAACAGTTAATTATCACCTCTTAGAAGCAGTGCGGCGAGGTCATTCGCTGGCAGAGTATCTGGATGCCCTGCAACGCATTAATAAATATGGGTTAGAAAGCTGTACACATGTTATTTTGAATTTACCAGGGAGCGATAGGCTAGATGTGATAGAAACAGCTAAAGTTTTGTCGGCCATGCAAACGACGGAAGCTAAACTGCACGCTTTGTACATAATCAAAGGGACGACGATGGCAGAACAGTATCTGAGTGGGGAACTTGAGTTATTCACTATGGACGAATATATTGAACGCGTCATCTTGTTTTTGGAATATTTAGAACCACAGATTACTTTACAACGTTTAATTGGGCGGGCACCAGCTAGCCATACAGAGTTTAGTAATTGGGGAACAGGTTGGTGGAAAATAAAAGAAGAAATTGAACGCAGAATGGCAGAACGGGGAACATATCAAGGCAGATTATGTGACTATTTGAACGGTAAAACTTTGCGAAAATTTGCTCAAACAGGAAAGCAACTATAAAACTTGCAGCTTAGCTTCAAAATTATTAGCAAAAACACTAAAAATATTGGGGCTGTGAATAGCTGTAAAAATGCGGATGTAAATGCCAACGCAACCTAGTGTATCATTAAAAAATATTAAAAAAGTTACAAAAATGTGTTGACAGCAACAGCTTACCAATGCTATTATATACAAGTCGCCAACAGCAACGACGACGACAAAGAACCTTGAAAACTGAACAAATACCAAAAACAAATGTGCGGGTCGAAGTGCAAGCTTCGACCGAGTCAAGAAAT
>JAVXCQ010000019.1:0-42355 GCA_036659415.1 Acidaminococcaceae bacterium | reverse complement strand
TATTATATTCTTTATTTGACAATAATGAGAGGCACCTTGCTGGCAGCCGCCAACTTTTTGCTGACGCTGTCTTTGAGAATACTTTCCCAAGTACCAAAACCACGGTTGCCCATGACCACGGTATCACAGCTAAATTTATTAATGGTCTTTAACGCCGCCTCCACTGGATTACCCATTTCTAGTAAATAGGTCGCCTTAATAGGCCGCTCGTCCATAATATTTTTAGCCGCCGCAAAAACTTGCGCCCCTTCTTTGACCAAGGGCGAATTAGTTTGATTAAGTAGCTCCTGATTAAGAGCAGAATTAGCCGCACCAGCTTTAATAGAAGTTTGCACCGCCGTCATAATAATCAGCTCACCGCCGGAGAGTGTACAAAGCTCTGCCGCATACCTAAGCGCTTTGAGGGCATTATCAGTGCCGTCAATTAAGACCAAAATATTTTTTAACATTAATATTTCCTCCAACTGAGATAGGAAAATCGTGTCGGTAATACCGGCACGATTTTCCTGTACTTATTTAACAATAACCACCGGACACTCCGCCGATTGGGCAACCTTAGTGCTCACGCTACCCATCAAGAAACCGGCCAAAACACCCATGCCACGATTACCCATCACAATCAAATCTACGCCAAGCAACTTAGCTTGTCCTATAATCCTCGCTGCCGGGTCAAGAGCAACTGCCTCACGAAAAGTCACCTTGGTATAGCCGGCTTGAGCCGTCTGTGCCTGCGCAATTTCGATTGGCGTCGGATTTTTAGCCTCTTTGGCCATATCAGCTTCTTCAATCGCATTCTTCGGTTTACGTGGTGGTAACTTCGTGAAATCATACGGAACACTGACATGACCCACTATAATTTCACTACCATAAGCTTTACCCAACTCCATTGCATAAGCTAATGCACGATAAGCAGTTTCCGAACCATCAATAGGAACCAAAATTTTTGTTAACATAAAGCTCGCCTCCTTTGCGCTACCCCGCAAACAAAAGCAACCCCTTCAGCATCAAAAATCAGTCAACTATTTAACGATTAAAACCGGTACTGTGGCATATTGGGAAACCTTGGAACTAACACTGCCCAAGAAGAACTCCGCAATACCGCTTAAACCTCGACTACCAATCACAATCGTATCACAACTGGCTTTTTTGGCCAAAGCAAGAATTCTTTCTGACGGATGACCTACTTCCAAATCAAATTCCACCGGCTTGTCATATTTCGCTAACTTTTCTTTAGCCATTTCCAGTACACGGTCGCCCACTTTTTCCAGTTCGCTATTGCCTTGACTAATAGTTGCATGGTCTAGCGGTACCGCTAATAAAGCAGCATTATTGTAGGGTTGAATAACATTAACCACTATCAATTCGCTGTCGAATTTTTCACCCAAAACTGTAGCCTGTTCCAAAGCACGCCAGCCTGTTTCTGAGCCGTCAATTGGAATGAGTATCTTTTTAAACATAACAGCACCTCCAATAATCTCATCTTTGTATCTACTGTATAAATTCTTGATAAATATCTAAATTCCTGCTTATTTACCTTGTTTGCGTTTATTTTTTTTCTCTGCGTGCCGCAAGGATTTAACGCTAGGTTTATGCACTTCCAGTGGCTCCGGTGCGTCATTAAAAGTACCCCCACGCCCAAAGCGGTAATAAAGCAAAATCAACCCAATCATTAGCATCGGAGCCCCACCTACCACGTAGCGGTATTCCAAAGGCGCCGTAATCGTGACAAAATCATAGCCTACGATGGATAAGGGAATTAAAAACATTTGTGCATAGCGACTAACGGTACTAGTGGTGCCAAACATCCACACGACAAACGCATAGGCCACAAAGGCAATTGCGAAAGAAACAAACGACATAAAAATCAAAAAAATGAAAAACTCCATATTGTGCCCCTTTCCAAACCTTTTTTATCTTTCTTCCCTGTCATAGGGTACACCCAAAGCTTCCGGTGCCGCCAAACGACCGCCCTTGCGAATTAACACCAGGGTTAAAACTAAAATAGTAAAAATATAAGGTAGCATATTGAGAATAAAGATGGAAATGGACACGCCCATAACCTGCAAATGGAAGCCCAAAGCATCAACGCCGCCAAACAGATAGGAGCCCGCCAGCGCCCGCCACGGATCCCACAACGCAAAAATAACCAGCGCCACCGCAATCCAGCCACGTCCTGCTGTCATATTTTCTAACCAACACGGTGCATACGCTAAGGATAAATAGGCTCCTCCCAAGCCTGCCAGAGCACCACCAAATACTACATACAAATAACGCAAACGAAAAACATTAACCCCCATAGCATCAACAGCCGCCGGATTTTCACCCAAAGCTCGCAAAAATAAGCCTCCGCGGGTTTTATAGAGGAAAAACGCCAGCACTGCTACCAACACATAGCTGATATAGACCAAAGCGTCCTGCTTAAATAGCACCGGCCCCACAATCGGGATTTCACTTAAACCCGGTACCGCCAGCTTTTCAAAAGTAGCCGACGCCCGCATACCTACATACGCTTTACCCAAATAATCACTAAGGCCACTACCAAAAAGCGCTAAGGCCAGACCGCTTACCACCTGATTTGCCCGCAAACTAATGGTTAAATAAGCATGAATAAGTGCCATAAGCCCGCCGGCTACCAAAGCCATGCCCACACCATACCAGGGATTACCCAAATTAATCGCCGCCATAAATCCAGTGGCTGCACCTACTAGCATCATACCATCAACGCCTAGATTAGTAACCCCCGCTCTTTCGGTAATGAGTTCCCCCAAAGCAGCAAATAAAATAGGGGTGCCTGCGGTAATAGAGGCCGCTAAAATCGAAACAATAATCGCCTCATTCATCTGCCCCGCCTCCTTTACCCACCAGCTTAATTTCGTACTGCGTTAAAATATCCGCACCTACTACGAAGAACAAAATGGCTCCTTGCAGCATGGTAGCCGCCGCTGAGGGAATACCCAGCGTTTGCACCATAAAGCCGCCTACGCTGATAATAGCAAACAAGAAAGCCACAATAACAATGGCTACCGGGTGCAGCCTGGCTAACCACGCTACGATAATCGCCGTATAACCATAGCCCGGACTAATCCCTGGCTGTAATTTGCCCACAATCCCGCTCACCTCTACCATGCCAGCAAAACCACTCACTGCACCGGAGATGAACATCGCCAGTAGTACGTTGCGTCTGATATTAATACCAGCATAGCGAGCTGCCGTAGGATTAGAACCGATAACCAGCGTTTCATAACCCCACCGGGAATCCTTAAACACCACCAGAAATACCCCGACCAAAATTAGTACAAAGAAAATACCATAATGCACCCGTAGTGCCCCAAAAGTTGGGAGCATCGCCGCCGCTGGAAAAGCCGCCGTTAACGGGAAATTAAGTCCTTGCGGGTCTTTCCACGCCCCATAAACCAAATAATTAACCCACAAAATCGCAATATAGTTCATCATCAACGTCGTAATAATTTCATTAACCAGCCATTTGGTTTTAAACCAGCCGGCAATCAAGCCCCACAAGCCGCCCCCCAGCACCGACATGGCAATCATAGCCGGCAGCATCAGGGCAAAAGGCCACTGGGGAAACGTCAAGGGCACCCACGTTGCCGCACAAGCACCCATATAAAACTGCCCCTCGGCACCGATATTCCACAGTTGCATTCTAAAGGCCACGGCAATCCCCAGTGCACACAAAGCCAGAGGTATAGTTTTGACAATCGTTTCAGAAATACCATATTCCGAACCCAGTGCCCCCATAAACATAGCTGTATAAACGTCAAGGGGATTTCGATTAGTTAAAGCAAAAAATACTGCACAAAACAGCAAGGCGCAAAAAGCCGCCACAATGGGAACCACAATTCGGGAAATACTACTCGGTGCCAAACTTTTTTCTACTTTGATTTTTAGCATTCGGCACGCTCCTTTTCCACGATGCCGCCCATTAAGGCGCCAATTTTTTCCGTATTCATCTCACTAACCGCACATTCACCTAGGATTTTACCACTAAAAATAACCCCAACCCTATCTGCTAGCTTCGCAATTTCTTCCAGCTCTTCCGACACCAAAATAATCGCCGTCTTCTCCGCTTTCAGTTGCAACAATAACTTGTGCACCGCTTCAATGGCGCCAATATCCAAGCCCCGCACCGGGTACAAAACTATAATCAGCTGTGGTTGCCCCGCTATTTCTCGTCCCAGCAGCAGCTTTTGCAGATTACCGCCACTCATCATTTTCACCGGCTGGAAAATTGACCCTAATTTCACGTCAAAGTCCCGCACGATTTTTTTCGTCGCCGCCGCTGCCGCCTTGTGGTCAATCAGCCACCCCTTGGTAAATTTTGCCTGATCGTATTCTTTCAAAATCACATTCTCGCAAGAACTCAGATTAGGCGCCAAGCCCATACCTAAACGATCCTCCGGTACATAGCTAATACCCCGGTCGATAATCTCTTTGGGCGTGCAATTAATGATTTCTTCCCCGTGGAACTTAATACTTCCAGAAATTGTCGGACGTAACCCCGCCAGTACCTCCGCTAATTCTCTTTGTCCATTACCAGATACACCGGCAATACCGTAGATTTCTCCCGCCCGTACATTAAAAGAAAGATTGTCCAAACCCAGTGTGTGCATATCATTAAGCGCCGAAACTCGTTCTACCGCCAGCACGATCTCGCCGCAGTTACTGGTATCTTTTTCGTACACATTAATCACGTCACGGCCAATCATCAGCTCTACCAGTTTTTGTCTGGTCATTTCTGCCCGTGTAATGGAACCGGTCACCACGCCGCCCCGCAATACCGTCACATGGTCAGCCAGTTCCTGCACCTCATTTAATTTATGTGAAATAAAGACCACTGCACAACCATCATCAGCCATTTTGCGCAAATTAACAAAAAGCTCCCTGGTTTCCTGTGGCGTCAAAACCGCTGTTGGCTCGTCCAAAATTAACACCTTGGACTCGTGGTAGAGCATCCGCAAGATTTCTACTCTCTGCTTTTCACCTACGGACAGTTGCCACACATAGGCCAGAGGGTCTACCACCAGGCCATACTTTTCACCCAGCTGTACAATTTCTTCGGCAATCTCTTCCAAGGACAATAAAAACGAACCTTGAGTTTTACTAAGAGCAATGTTTTCTGCCACAGTAAAAGTTTCAATCAGCTTAAAATGTTGATGCACCATACCGATACCACTGCTGATAGCGTCCCGAGGTGAATTTAGCTTTTTTTCCTCACCCTGCACCTCAATTACACCCTCATTAGGGCGATACAAGCCGGTCAAAATGCTCATCAGCGTACTTTTACCGGAACCGTTTTCTCCTAGCAGGGCATGAATTTGTCCCGCATACAAGTCCAGATTAACTTGATTGTTGGCGATAACACCGGGAAAGCGTTTAACAATATTGCGCATACTAATTAATGGTGTAGTCATCCTCTGCCTCCACAACAAATTTTCTAAAATAAAGCGAAATAGAACCGGCAGACGTACCACCGATTCCCTTAGCCCGGTGGTAGTACTACCACCGGCAAACACTGACCAATCCGGTCAGCTAACTTTAGCTTTGAGCGGCAACCCGTGCTCTTTCACCGATCTGCCTAGCCACGTGCACACCGCTGGCACTAGCCTGGGATAACCCCCTCGTAATCCCTGCACCGTCACCGATAGCAAACAAATGCGGGATTTTAGTTTCCAGTTTATCGTCTAGCTCCAAACGTGAGCTATAAAACTTCACTTCCACCCCATAGAGCAAAGTATCATCGTTCGTCATACCCGGTGCCACTTTATCGAGAGCGTAAATCATTTCAATAATATTATCCAAATGCCGTTTCGGCAAAACTAAGCTCAAATCTCCCGGTGTCGCTTCCAGCGTAGGCTTGGTAAAGCTCCGGAGCAAACGTTTTTCATCAGTTCTCCTGCCCTTAATTAAATCCCCAAACCTTTGTACCAAGACACCACCACCTAACATATTAGAGAACGAAGCAATGCGTTTTCCATATTGGTGTGGCTCTTGAAAAGGCTCAGTAAAAATATTACTCACTAACAACGCAAAATTGGTATTTTTACTATGAAGTGCAGGATCACGGAAGCTATGACCATTGACCGTCACAATACCGTCTGTATTTTCTGCCACCACATAGCCATTGGGATTCATACAAAAGGTTCTCACCAAGTCCCCATATTGTTTCGTGCGATAGACCAGCTTCGCCTCGTACACCTCATCGGTAATATGCTGAAAAACTGCCGCCGGCACTTCCACCCGCACACCTACATCGACTTGATTATTAATAAAGCTCATGCCCATTTTTTTGCATTGCTCCGTAAACCATTCCGCACCGGCACGTCCCGGCGCCGCAATGGCATAAGTACAATGCACAGCGTGAGCGTCCCCACTAAGCACTAGGTCAAATCCGTCTGCCACCTGTTTGATTTCTTCCACGTGCGTATCACAGCGAATTTCCACCGCCTGAGTTAAATATTTATAGATATTTTCCATAATAATCAGATTGTTTTCCGTACCCAAATGACGCACCTTGGCATTCAAAAGATGCAGGTCATGCCCCAGTGCCACCTTACCAATATGGCAATTTTTGGTACTAAAATATTCCCCCGGTGCTCCGTGACGACAATTAAGCTCATCGACATAATCGATTAGCTTAATCACCTCCTCCTCGGGAATGTATTCGCTTAACCACCCGCCAAACTCAGTGGTGAAATTATATTTACCATCAGAGAACGCTCCCGCTCCGCCGAAACCACGCATAATATTGCATGGAACGCAACGCAAGCAATGATTCACCTTTTTTTGTGCCAGTGGACAACTCCGCTGTTCAATAGGGTGACCCTCTTCCAGAATAATCACTTTTAATTCCGGATATTTCAAGGTGAATTCATAAGCCGCAAAAATAGCAGCGGGTCCACCACCAATAATAGCAACGTCAAAATTATCTTGCATCTCAATCCCCCTTAATAAAAGCATACACTATATTATACCCAAATCTTGCCCACAACTCAATCACTTAAATTTGCCCAGCCAAAGCACCGACTTTACCTTCGCCCCAAGGTGCTAATGGTACAAATTAATAAATTTTGTCGCACACCAAATCTACTTGGTATATTCGGCTAAGCTTGATTTTTTTCCTGCTACTTTGACCGTAGCTCATCATGTATACACACGGTTATAGTCCTTGCTTATTTTTTCCTAGTTTTTTATCACAAACATCTAAAAGACCAAGAGCCGGCAACGTTAGTTGCCGGCTCTTAGTTGTTTCATGTCCTACTAGAAAATTAAGTTTAGAAAGTCCAGTTAGCGCCCAATTCAAAGCCAACAGGAGAGGTTCTTCTGCCGCCTTTTTCGTAGGTCAAGGCTGCGTTGTAACCAAAGTTTTTAGCGTTTTTGAAGTCGACGCCTAGTTTAAATTGTCCCCAGGTGCCGCTGAAATCAGTTTCAAAAGGTTCGCCATAGAGTCTAACATCGGTTTTGCCATCAAACTCATGAACAAGGGACGCTTTGAAGAAAGTGCTTAATTGAGCACCATCTTGATAGCTATGGTCACGACCTAGAGCAAAACCTAGACGTGCCCGTTTCGAGGTCGTTCCGTCAACATTGACGTCCATACCGCTAAGGTTGTAGTCTACACTATTAATCTTGTGGTAGTCCAGTTCAATTTGTGGTTCGATGAAGTAGCCATTGCTCCGGACAAACTTCTTGCCCGCCATAATAGCTACGCCCCAGCCGTTTTGGTTGAATTCGTCGGAACCAAAGATACCATCTCTGCCGGTAACATCGACTTCGGTCTTATAACGGTTAAATTTAGCTAAACCGGAAACATACCAGTCGCTATTAGTTTTGTACACGCCATACAAACCCACATGAGCAGAGTTATTATCTGTATTGCCAAAGCTGTGGTCAATACCGCCGGTACCATAACCGAACATGAGGCCGCCCCAGAACTGACCGTCTTTACCGGTGCTCATTAAGCGGTCAATACCTACGGTCACGCCGTTAAAGCTTTGTTCCACTTGGTTGCCAGCAACGCCGATATGGTTAATCGTGTCGTTAACTTTAAGCTTGTTGTGTACGGCTTGTGCCCACATTTCTGTGCCTTGACGTTTGGCATTAAATTTACCCATTTGGTTAGCCAAAGCTCCGGCTTCTAGATACCAAATGTCTGGGCTCAGGACAGAACCCAAAGCAGCTTCGCCTTTGGCGCTCAGACCAGCATTAGCTAGGTGCCAACCAGTTTGACCAATGGTAGCTTCGCCATAACCAAATTTAGTTTGCTCTTCTTTTGTAATAATACCCTCTTTGAGATTGTAATTCCAAGCGCCTAATTCGTAGTTGTTATTGCCAGCACCGTAGTTGTCCACGGTGAACTTAGCAGTACTGCCCACAGGTGTAATCACCAGAGCTTGTTCCATGCGTTTTTGATACCAGGCGACTTTACTATCGTCATTTTTAATGACAATGGCTCCGGTACCGGTAGTAAGTTCTTTCGCACCGGTAGCAACCACCAGGTCAGCTTGTCTACCAGCCGTCTGGTTTTTAATCGTAGTATTCATTTCGTACAAACCACCAGCACCAGTCAAAGCCTCTGCGGTAATGGTGCTATAGGTATTAGGAGTTTGCGGTTTAAAAGTCACCACACCGGTATTATTTAGGTTACCGCGCAAATCAGAATCACCGGTGACTTCCCACACCGAGGAGTTGACGTCAGCTTTATTGCCTGCGCCAAGACCGGCACCAGTAGCGGTAACATTAATTTTAGCATTGGTTGCTTTTGTAGGATCTCCAGTAACATTCACTGCACCAGTTAATGTAGAGTCTTTGTCCAAGGTGATATTGACAGCATTATTATCAGTACCAGTAACACCAGTAGCGTCATACTCTATTGCCCCGTCAAGGTCAGTATTAATAGCGTTCACCGTACCGCCAGTACCGGTGGCAACTGCTAATTTTGTACCGGTGGCGCTCATATCTGCCATAATATTAGTAAGGTTAATGACGCCTTTATTTGCTAGCTCTAAACCAGTAGCATTGGCAGCTGTTGCAGCTGTTACACTAAGCTTGCTCACATTCTCACCAGTGCCACCAACTAAGTTAACGGTAGCAGCATCAGCAGCGCTAACACCCACTGCGCTGGCGTTGGCCTGAGTAGCAGTTACGTCTAGCGGGCCATTTATAGTGAGATTAATTTCTGAACCTGCACCAATAGCACTAAGACCAGTAGCTGTATCGCCGGCATCGTCGCCGGCAGTTTTAGCGGTTAAACCAGTGACACCGGTCAAGGTGATTTTGCCGCCGCTAGCAGCACCAAGAGCAGTAGCGTCAGCGTTGCCACCTGCACCAGCAGTACTAGTAACTGCTGTGGTTATCGCTCCATTCATGGCTAACGTGGCCGCACCACCGTTTTCTAGAGCAACAATACCGGTGGCAACATGGGCGCCCTTAACGGTAATTCCCCCTAACGTGCCGGTAGTGGCTGTAGTTTGAACTGTAGCATTACCAACATTAATACCGATGGCATTACCATTTTCACCACTGGTGCTAGTAACAGTAAGACCGGTGACGTTACCGTCTAAGGTCACTTTACCGCCGTTATCGGCAATAATACCGTAGCTATTAGTCTCGCTACTAGTAACTGTAATAGCGTTACCGGTAGTAGCGTTACCGGTGAAGTTGATGTTACTATTGGCACCACTACTCATTAAACCATGAGCTGTGCCTCCTGCACCGGTAGCAGCTACTGTAACGGAAGTATTATTCAGGTTAACTGTGCCGCCATCAGCCGAAGCACCGGTTGCAGTACCAGTCGTGGTGTTAACGATGAAATTATTGCCTAAATCATTAAGGGTGACGGTACCGCCAGAAATAGCATAAGCACCAATGGCACCGTTTGTACCAGTTAAATCAATACTACCACCAGTAATTTCAATGGTGCCTTTATTACTAGCGTTCAGCCCAGTAACGTTAGCTACCGTTCCTTCTGTTTTAATGATGTTCTGCCCATTGGTTAGTTTAATCGCAGAACCAGCGCCTTCAGCCAGGACACCCCTGTTCATATTATCGTTTGTAAGAATAATATTAACGGCATTCGTGGTATCTAGCTTGGCTCCACCAGCAGCCTTGATGCCTGTGCTAATACCAGTGGTAAAATCAGTACCGACGGTGATATCTAAAGCCGTGTCGCCAGTTAAGGTAGCAACTGTTTTGCCAAAGAGGTCAAGACCGGTGGTGCCGGCAGTAATTTTATGATCTGTTGCCGTAGTAATTAGGTCTAACTTAGTATCACTGGCTTTAATGCCAATACCATCAATAATCACAGTACCTTTCGCCGTTACATCAATACCATTAATGGTAGCTTGGTTGCGGTGAGATACATCAATACCTGTACCCACCGCCGTTACTCCCACATTAGTAAGCGTAACCGCACCAGCGTTTGCTATATTATCCCTAAGATTAATACCGTCAATACCAGCATTAACCGTAGTATTCTCAATATTGACAGCTCCTGTTTGAGCATTACCGCTAACGATACCGCTACCGCCAGTAGCAGTAACACTACCGCCTGACATAGTAATAGTGCCGTTGACGCCGTTAACGCCGTCGCCAGTAGCACCGGCGTCAATTATAGCTTTATCCGTGTCTAAGTTACCACCTGTAGCATAAATACCGCCTTGAGTACCAGTAATAGTAGAACCGGTAACCGTAACATTGCCTGTAGTACCAGTGATGCCTACACCGTTAATGCCAGTAACTGCCGCACCACCTGTAACATTGACGTTACCACCAGTGCCAGTGATACCAGTGTTACCGGTGACAATTGTGCCTGTACCATCAACAGTAACATTACCGGTAGTAGTTGCTACACCAGTATTGTTAGTACCGGTAACATGAGCACCTGAATTAACCGTAACATTACCTGTCGTGCCATTGACACCAGCACCTGCAGTGCCGGTAACTGCCGCACCACCTGTAACGCTAACATCTGCACCGGTACCGCTAATACCAATCCCACCTGAAACAGTGGAGCCAGTACCGCTAACAGTAACGCTACCTGTAGTACCAGTGACACCAGTACCGTTAGTACCGATAACATCAGCACCTGCATTAATGTTAACGCTACCGCCAGTGGTTGCTATACCATCAGTGCCACCTTTGACAGTTGTACCTGTACCAGCAACAGTAACATTACCTGTAGTACCAGTGACACCAGTACCGCCACCTGTAACGGTGGAACCGCCGCTAACGTTAACATTACCACTAACGTTATTGATACCAGTACCAGCACCGGTAACAGTAGAGTTGTTACTAACATTAACATCATTCTTACCGGTAACGTTATCAATACCGTTATCTGTAGAAGTAACCTTACCATTATTACTAATAGTAACGGTACCGCTGGCATTGTCTACGCCAGTACCACCAATGGTAGCGGTAGTGCCGTTAACAGTAACAGTCCCCACGGTATTAACACCACCGGCATTACCAGAACCATCCATAACAATTTTGGTGTCATTAGCACCTGTAATAAGACCGGTCTCCCCCTTGACAGTGACAGTACCGCCGCTAGTAGTAATAGCACCTGTTGTTGTGCCGACAGTAAGGTTTAGATTAGCATTATTATTAGCAACAGCGCCAGTAATTGTCACCATAGAAAGGTCGAGTGTAGCTGCCCCCGCTGACGTAATAGTTAAGGCAGTAGTACCGCCGGTTCCACCAGCAGTAGCATCATACACAATAGCATTGCCCGATTGCAGAATTGTTGCCGTAGCTACACTCTTTGTGTCCCATGTGCTTGTACCAGTATTATATTCCTGATACATTGCATTAGCCCCATTAATAACCACGTTCTTGTAGGCCACCGCTTCCGCACTACCATACACTCCGGTGGTGAGGAGTAACCCCAGTACTACTGCTCTTGAGAGTTTACTTTTATCCATTGTACTCATAAACAAAAACCTCCCTTATCTTTTTTAAGCACTGACAAGCACAAAAAGCCAACACTTCCCTTACTGGTTTAGGAAATGTTGGCCAGAAAAAAGAACAGCCGTCATCATTTCCTCTTGTAGAAAGTAGATTTTAGGGTTCCGTGCTTTTCTTTGCTTAAACTGTAACTTATAAGTTGTTATAAGTTAGCTTATACCTAATTATAAGCAAGATTTCGCTACCTGACAATCTTTTTGTAGATTATTTTGTCACAATTTTGTAAAACTGTATTTTTTGTCGTAAAAATGTCTATCAAGACAGCACAAAAACGGCAGTTCTCTACGATTATAGGGAAGTGTACGCCCAAACGACACAACGTAATACGGAAGCAAAACCCCGGCTCGCACCAAAACCAAGCTAACAAATAGCAAAAAGAGCCGCCACACCTAAAAGTGTGGCGGCTCTTGCCGAAGTTTAAGCAAAGGTGGTATTAGAGGTTTCCCACCGTTTGAATTTACAATAGCCCCAGGGGGCATACAGCCCGCAAGTCACGAGCACCAAAAGTATAATAATAACCCACTGGGCAAAAAAGCCGATACCGCTACCGGTAAAAACCAGTTGCCGTCCTTCCACATAGGTGTTTGCACAAATCCAACGCTGTTGTGCTGAATAAGCCCAAGGGAAAAACAAACCAAAGGTGAGCGTGGAAACAACGGTAGTCCACAACAGGAGCCAAATGTAGCCAAAGCCACCACCCCTAAATTCAAAACTGTTCTTCATCTGCGTTACCTCCCTTCGTTACTGTGCTTAGTGCATTTTTTCGAGGAGCATTTTATTAACCATGGCAGGATTAGCTTTGCCACGAGATTTTTTCATGATTTGTCCCACGAGGAAACCTAGTGCACGGTCTTTGCCGGCTTTAAAATCGACAATGGATTGAGGATTTTCCGCCAAAGTTTCTTCCACGATGGCCAAAATAGCCCCCTCGTCACTCACTTGTTCCAGTCCCAAAGCTTTGACTAAAGCTTGTGGTGCTTGGTTGTCTTTCACCATTTCCACAAAGACTTTTTTCGCTAATTTACTGGAGAGCACACCTTGATTAATAAGGTTGACCAATTCGCCCAAATTGCCGGGAGTAACTGGGAATTGTTCAATAGTGAGAGCAGCGTTGTTCAGATAAGCGGACACTTCACCCAACAGCCAATTAGCCACGGCTTTAGCGTCGGTAGTGTGAGCGGCTGCTTCATCAAAGTATTGTGCCATGGCTTTTGTGGCAACGATATTTTCGGCATCATAGGCGGACAGTCCTTTTTCCTGCATTAAGCGAGTTTGACGAGCTGCAGGCAATTCCGGCAAGCTGGCACGGACTTCATTAATCCACGCTGTGCTTAATTCTACCGGCACCAGATCCGGTTCCGGGAAGTAGCGATAGTCGTGGGCTTCTTCTTTGGAACGCATAGACAGCGTCATGTTTTTGGCATCGTCCCAAGTACGGGTTTCCTGCACGACAGTGCCACCGTCCTCAATAAGTTCGATTTGTCTTTCTACTTCGTATTCAATCGCTCGTTCCAAAGCACGGAAGGAGTTGAGATTTTTAATTTCGGCACGAGTACCAAATTCAGTAGCACCCTCTGGCATCACGGAAATATTGGCGTCACAGCGCAAACTGCCTTCTTGCATTTTGCAATCGCACACCTCGGTGTATTCCAAAATAGCTTTCAGCTTTTCCAAATATGCCCTAGCTTCGGCAGCGCCACGCATATCCGGCTCGGACACGATTTCAATCAGGGGCACGCCGGCACGGTTGTAGTCAACAGCGGAGGAGTCGGAGGTTTTAATGGTGGCACCGGAGTGCACCAGTTTACCGGCATCTTCTTCCATGTGAATACGAGTAATGCCAATGCGTTTAGGCTGGGCATCAGCTACGTGAATATCAATATGCCCACCTAAGCAAATCGGTTGGTCAAATTGGGAAATCTGATAGTTTTTGGACAGGTCAGGATAAAAATAGTTTTTGCGGTCGAATTTATTAAATTTTTGAATGTCGCAATCCAGTGCCAAACCGGCTCTAATCGCAAATTCAACCACTCGTTTATTGAGCACAGGCAAAGCGCCTGGCATCCCTAGGCACACTGGGCACACATGGGTATTAGGCTCGCTGCCAAACTCAGTGGAACAGGAGCAAAACGCTTTGGATTTAGTTTTTAACTCGGCGTGAACTTCCAGACCGATAACGGTAATATATTTAGTCATAATTATTTACCCCCCAATGGTGCCATAACTTTGTGGTAGTCATGAGCCTGTTCAAAGGTGTAAGCAGCACGCAAAATTGTTTCTTCGTCCAAAACTTTACCAATGAGCTGCATACCCACAGGCAGGCCACCGACAAACCCAGCCGGCACGGAAATACCCGGCAAACCAGCCAAGTTAACAGGAATGGTACAAACGTCTAGCAAATAGAGCGCTAAGGGATCCATTTTGCCGTCAATCGGATAGGCAACTACCGGAGAAGTCGGGGTGAGCAAAACGTCACATTGTTGAAAAGCAGCCTCAAAATCTTGGCGAATGAGGGTACGTACTTGCATAGCTTTTAAATAATAGGCATCATAATAACCGGAGCTAAGCACATAGGTACCTAGCATAATACGACGTTGTACTTCGGCGCCAAAGCCTTCGGTACGGCTGGCGGTAGTCATTTCTGGGGCGGAGGTAGCTGTCAGATTGCGGTAACCGTAGCGCACACCGTCATAACGTGCCAGATTAGCAGAGGCTTCTGCCGGAGCAATAATATAATAGGTGCTAACACCGTATTCAGTATGTGGGAGGGACACTTCCACGATTTCTGCGCCCAAGGCTTCGTAATCGGCAATGGCTTTGCGTAAGACGGCTTCAACTTGAGGGTCCAAGCCAGCAGCAAAATATTCTCGTGGTAACCCGATTTTCAGCCCCTTCACGTCTTGCTGTAAGGCTTGGGTGAAATCTGGTACTGCCACGTCCAAAGAAGTGGAGTCATGAGCGTCCACACCACAAATAGCATTAAGCACGGTAGCGGCGTCAGTAACGTCCCTAGTAATAGGTCCGATTTGGTCTAGGGAAGAAGCAAAAGCTACGCAACCATAACGGGACACCCTGCCATAGGTAGGTTTAATCCCTACGCAGCCGTTAAAGGACGCCGGTTGACGAATTGAGCCGCCGGTATCGGAACCAAGGGTCCAGATGGCTTCGCCAGCTGCAATTGCCGCAGCACTACCGCCGGAAGAACCGCCCGGTACTCGGGACAGGTCCCAAGGATTATGTGTTGCACCAAAATAAGAGGTTTCGGTCGTAGAACCCATGGCAAATTCATCTAAATTGGTTTTGCCGAGAAAAATAGTTTCCTCTGCCCGCAATTTGGTAATGACATGAGCGTCATAAATAGGGTCTAGATTAGCCAGCATCTTGGACGCACAGGTAGTGCGCAGACCTTTAGTTGAGATATTGTCTTTGATAGCACCGGGAATACCTGCCAAGGGCGCTAGCTTTTCCCCTTGGGCAAGTAGCTGGTCAACTTTGGCTGCTTGCGCCAAAGCTTGGTCTTGATTTAAAGTTATATAAGCGTGCACGTCACCGTCAACGGCAGCGATGCGGCTATAAAGGTTTTGTGTTAATTCCACGGAGCTAATTTCTTTGTTGACTAATTGCTCGTGTAGTTCATGTGCGGTTTTTTGATATAAATCCACTGTTTTCCCTCCCTTTTACTCAATGACACGTGGTACTTTAAAACCAGAACAATGTTCCGCCGGAGCATTTTTGAGTGCTTCTTCGTGGCTCACGCCAACTACGGCTACGTCTTCACGCAAAACATTGCTAATCGGCAGTACGTACGGTGTAGGTTCAATTCCGGTCGTATCTAATTTTTGGAGCAAATCGGCATAGTTCAGAATTTGGTTGAATTGCTCGGTAAACTTAGCCATTTGGTCTTCCGGAATTGTTAAGCGAGATAAGCCGGCGATGTACTGGACATCTTTAGTTGTGACTTTCATGTTTTCACCATCCTAAATTTTTCATCATATTAACCTTATGTAGGTTTACAACAAGTTAGAACTTAACTCATAGATTATAACACAAAAAGCCTCTCTTTGACGAGAGGCTTTTTCGCAAGGGCGGGAACCTTATGCAGGGCTTATGCAAGGTGCAAGGCTCCTGCCACAAGCTGCGCCGTCTTTACATTTTTTCAAAAACAATTTCTTTGGAGAGTGCTTTGTGAATAGGGCAACCGGCAAAAGCCATTTTGACGAGCTTGGCAGTTTCGGCGGTACTAAGGTCGCTGTCGATGGTAATATCGTAGACAAAAACTGTTTGGTCGGTGACTTCTGGTTTCAGGTCTACTTTGACGCTAACAGCGTTATAGGCAATGCCCCGTTGGTTCAAAATAATTCTGGTCGTCGCTTCAAGACAGGCGGCAAAGCTGGCACAAAGCAGGTTAAACGGTGCGAAATACTCGCCACCACCACCGTGGTCAGCCGGGACATCGCTTAGAATTGTGGTCGTGCCGTTAGAAAGTTCCATGAGGAAATTAGTTGCTTTGTTGTGTACAGTAATCATCGTAAGTGCCTCCTTTAATAGTGCGGCGCACAAGGCTGCCGCTAAGCTTATTTACTACGGAGCAAGGTTAAAAACTCTTGCTCGTTCAGTACGGTGACGCCCAGTTGTTGGGCTTTGGTCAGTTTACTGCCGGCGGCCGCACCGGCTACTACATAGTCGGTATTTTTGCTGACGGAACCGGTCAGGTTGGCACCTACCTCTTGGGCTAGTGCCTGAGCAGCTTTGCGTTCGAGTGTCGGCAAGGTGCCGGTAAAAACCAGCGTCTTACCGTACAAGGGGTGCTGAGTGCTAAGGGCAGCAGCAGCTGCTAGCTCTGTGGTCAGTCCTAAAGCTGCCAGCCGTGCCACCAAATCTTGGTTAGCCGGTAAACTAAAATAGGTCACCACACTAGCCGCTATTTTGGGACCAATCTCCGGTAGTGCTGCCAATGCTACTGTATCTGTCTGTTGCAGTTTGGCTAAGGAGCCATACGCTTGGGCTAAAAGTCTAGCGACTTTGGCGCCCACATGACGAATGCCCAGGGCAAATAAAAGCTTGTCCAAGCCTTGCTGTTTGCTGGCACTGAGAGCGGCCAGCAAATTGTCCGCCGACTTAGCGCCCATTCCTGCCAGCTGTACTAGGTCTGCCCGTTGCAAACTGTATAAATCTGCGGCGTCTTGGATCAGACCTGCGTCTAACAGCTGATTAATGACGGCAGGGCCACACCCCTCAACAGCCATAGCGTCACGAGAAGTAAAATGAATAAGTCCCTCTCTTCCCAGTGCGGGACAATGGGGATTTAGGCAACGCAGAGCGGCTTCGCCCTCTGCTCGGTGAGTAGGCTGTCCACATTCTGGGCACACCTGCGGACTGGTGAGGACTTGTTCGCTACCAGTCCGTTTAGCGGTGACAACCCACAGCACTTCGGGGATAATCTCCCCGGCTTTATTAATCACGACGTGGTCACCACAGCGAATATCTTTAGCTTGTATAAAAGCTTCATTGTGCAAGGTAGCACGACTAATCATACTACCGGATAATTTCACAGGGGTAAGCACTGCAGTAGGAGTCAAAACTCCCGTCCGTCCCACTTGCCAGACTACGTCCTCCAACAGGGTTTCTGCCTGCTCGGGAGGGAACTTAAAGGCAATGGCCCAGCGGGGGTCTTTGCCGGTAGCGCCTAGCTGTTCTTGCTGCCAGAGGGCATTTACCTTGGTGACGACGCCATCTGTATCGTAGGCAAGAAGTGCCCGTTTGGCGTCGTGAGCCTCAATGAGCTGCCAGACGGCTGCTAGCGAAGAAACCAGCTGCCAGCCTTCACTGGTTTTAAACCCGTACTGTTCCAAAAGCTCCAGCGAATGGGCGTGGGTAGCTTGGCGACCGGTGCCCACAGCGTAAGCAAAAAAACTAAGCTCCCTTTGGGCGGTCACAGCAGAATCCAATTGCCGCAAAGAGCCTGCTGCTGCATTGCGGGGATTGGCAAACTCCGGTTCTCCCGCCAATACTCTGGCAGCATTAAGCCGCATAAAAGCTCGGCGTGGCATATAGATTTCGCCCCGCACGTCCAAAAGCTCCGGTACAGCAGTGCCGGGAGCTACTCGTAAGGTTAGAGGAATACTACGAATAGTGCGCACGTTATTGGTGACGTTTTCTCCCACTAAGCCGTCACCACGAGTAGCGGCTCGCACTAAGCGCCCGTGTTCATAAATCAGACTGCAAGCTAAGCCGTCGATTTTGGGCTCTACAACATAGTCTACAGCAGCGTCCGGTGGTAAGCCGTTGCGTACCCGTTGGTCAAAAGCCTGCATTTCCTCTAAGGAAAAAGCATTACCCAGACTAAGCAGTGGCGTCACATGGGTCACCGCCGTAAACTCGGGGTTTAATTTACCACCGACACGGTTCGTTGGAGAATCCGGTGTCACCAGCTGAGGATAAGTTGCTTCCAACGACCGCAAACGTTGCATGAGCAGGTCATATTCTGCATCGGTCAGCGTCGGCTGATCCAGTACATAATATAAATGCTCATGGTGTCTAATCTCTTGGCGCAGCTGCTCAATTTCTTCTGCTACCTGCGGTTGAAACAAATCCATCCTAGGCCACTTCCTTTAGCTGTTTTAGTCTTGAACTTTGGTAAGAACTGCATATTTCGTTAGTAAACTGCGAATCCCTTCGCCGGCAAAGGCGACCTTGACTTCCTGTCCATCTTGAGCTGTCCTAGCACTAACTACTGTGCCCACGCCCCATTTGGCATGGTTAACTTTTTCTCCCGGAGCAAAAGCACCGGCACCGTTAGCACAAGCGGCTTTGGGAGAAAAAGTATTGGGGGTACTAATGGACCATTGATAGGACGGTTTTGGTTTAGCCGTAGTCGGTCTGGCGGTAGGAATATTATGTTCGATTTCTTTGCGCCGCACTTCAATTAAGGCACGGGGTATTTCCTGCAAAAATCTAGAGGGCGGATACATGACGGTATGACCAAAAACCATGCGCATCCGAGCATTACTTAAATAGAGCCGTTCTTTGGCTCTGGTAATACCCACATAGCAAAGACGACGTTCTTCTTCGATTTGGTTTTCGTCCATGAGGGTGCGTTGGTGGGGGAACATTCCTTCTTCCACGCCCACAAGAAACACTGTAGGGAACTCCAAGCCTTTGGAAGCATGAAGCGTCATAAGTGTAACAGCGGCTTCGCCCAGCTTAGCATCGTCAATATCCGCCACCAGTGCAACGTGACCTAAGAAGTTTTCCAGCGTGCTTTCTTCTTCCACGTCGGAGAATTCTTTGGCTACACTGACCATTTCCTGCAGATTGTCAATACGTCCCTGTGCTTGGGGTGTTTTTTCGTTTTCTAATTCTTCCAAATAACCGGTACGTGTCATCACTTCTTGGATAATAGTTTCTATAGGCATGGTTGCCGACATTTCCATTAAAGCAAAAATCGTAGCGGCTAAATCTTCCAGCTTGGTAACAAAACGACTGCTCAAACCAGCCACCAAGGCAGAATTGGAAACTACTTCAAAGAGGGTTTTATCGTTGGCAGTAGCATAGGTCTGCAATTTGGCAATGGTAGCATCTCCGATACCACGACGGGGAACATTAATAATGCGCATCATACTCAAGGTGTCATTGGGATTAAAGACTACACGCAAATACGCCAAAATATCTTTAACTTCTTTGCGTTCATAGAACTTTTGACCGCCCACCATGGTATAGGGAATACCGCTTTTAATCAGCATTTCTTCAAAAATACGAGATTGGGGGTTAGTACGGTACAAAATCGCCATATCCCCTAGCGCACAGTTTTCTTTCGCCTGTAATTCCAGCATTTGTTCCACGACAAAACGAGCCTCACCTCGTTCGTCCACCGCTTGATAGTAGGTAATAGGCGTACCGCTGGAATTATCCGTCCACAGGTTTTTGGGTTTCCGGGCAGTATTATGCTCAATAACGGCATTGGCTGCATCCAAAATAACTTGGGTAGAACGGTAGTTTTGTTCCAATTTAACGATTTTAGCAGTAGGGTAATCTTTTTCAAAATCGAGAATGTTTTGAATGTCTGCGCCCCGCCAACCGTAAATGCTTTGGTCAATATCGCCCACAACACACAAATTCTGATGTTTTTCGCAGAGGATTTTGGCTAGCAAATATTGCACGTGGTTAGTATCTTGATACTCGTCCACCAGTACATACTGAAAACGCTCTTGGTATCTTGCCCGCACGTCTTGATTTTGTTGCAAAAGTTTAATGGTTAACAGTAACAAGTCATCAAAATCCAAGGCATTATTTTGCAGTAACTTTTTTTCGTAGCCGAGATAGATTTCTGCTATTTTTTGGGTGTAAAAATCTTGAGCCGCTTTTTGGTAGGCGCTAGCGTCCAGCATTTGATTTTTAGCCGTGGAAATATTGTTAATAATCGCCGCCAAAGGATAATGCTTTTCATCAAGATTGAGTTCTTTGAGTACTTCTTTAAGAACATTTTTGGTATCGCTGGTATCATAAATGGCAAAATGGGAATTGTACCCACCTAAATGTTCAATTTCAAAACGCAAAAAACGTGCACAAAAAGCATGGAAAGTGTAGAGCCATACGTCCTTGGCTGCTGCTCCCACCAGCTTGTCCACACGAGCACGCATTTCTGCTGCGGCTTTATTGGTAAAGGTAATTGCCAAAATTTTGTAAGGTGCTACCCCTTGCTGCAATAGCCACGCAATCCGGCAGGTCAGTGCTTTGGTTTTGCCGGAACCGGCTCCTGCCAAAATCAACATTGGTCCTTGGGTATGTTGCACTGCTTTTTGTTGTTCTGGGTTTAAGTTCTTTAAAATTTCGTCCATTTTTCCCTCGCTATTTCTTTGCTCAAATAAATCCTGTACTTCTTATTTTAGCAGATTTTTCTAGTTCATTCTAATGCTTTTTGGCCAAATTTATGCCATAATTAACTCACAGTCAGGTTGGTGCTGCGGCGTCGTCCAAAAGCTCCCCCGCACCGACTGTATTTTTTACTTAAAGGTGGTTTTATCGGTGCCTAGAATTCCCTACGTCCCGGCAACGCTGCTCGCTAAATTGTGGCGAGCGCTCATTGAATTTAAAATGCTTGCGCCAGGGGACAAAATCTTAATTGGTCTTTCCGGCGGTAAAGACAGTATGTTTCTCACAGCCGCTTTAGCCGAAATCAAACAATATGCCCCCCTGCCGTTTGAGCTAGTGTGCTATACGGTTGATACCAGGTTTAGCCCGGACTTTCCTCAAGCGGAGCTGGCGGATTTTTGTGCCCACTATGGGCTTACTCATTACCACGAACAGGTAAACGTCCAAGAAGCTTGGCAGGGACGTGGTAGTAAACGTGGTACTACGCCCTGCTTTACCTGTGCCTATTTTCGCCGCGCGGCCACCAATCGCAAAGCCTTGGAACTGGGCTGTAATAAAATTGCTTGGGCACACCATCACGATGATGCCGTGGAAACGTTTATGCTCAATCTGCTGACTTCCGGTCAGCTGCGTACTTTTTTGCCGGTGACGCCGCTGTCACGGACAGGACTCACTGTCCTGCGGCCACTGGTGTACTACCGAGAAGCGGAAATTGTACAGGCGGTGCAGCTTCTAGGTCTAACCCCACTCAAAAATCCCTGTCCTTTTGACGGTCATACCAAGCGCCAAGCAGTCAAGGAGCAAATTGTTGCACTGGGGGCACTGGTTCCGGAGGTGTATGAACACCTAGGTGCCGCCATGCGCACGTGCGCCCAACAAGAACTGTGGCCGGCAGAGCCGGAGCAAAAGGAGCTAGTAACAGCTTTTCGTGCCTTTTGGCAGAAAAGCCAAGAATAAAAGGCAGTAAACCCGAGCTTCTCCACCAAGTGCAGAAGCTCGGGTTTATTCTTAGTAAGTCAAAATTTCCACACCATTTTCTGTAATGAGGACGGTGTTTTCCCATTGTGCCGAAGGCTTGCCGTCAACAGTAAACACTGTCCAATCGTTAGTACCATCGACATAGATTTCTTTTTTGCCGGCATTAATCATCGGCTCGATGGTGAAAATCATACCCGGAACTAAAAGCATACCGGTGTTTTTCTTGCCAACGTGACAGATAAAAGGTTCTTCGTGAAAATCAACACCGACGCCATGACCGCCAAACTCCCTGACCACGGAATAACCGTGCTTGTGAGCGTAGCTACCAATAGCGGCGCCGATATCACCAACAAAGTGCCAGGGTTGTGCGGCCTCTAGCCCCCGCTTTAAACACTCTTTGGTAATGGCCACTAAATCTTGTTTTTGTTTATCAACTTTGCCCAACATAAACATCCGGGACGCATCAGCGTAAAACCCGTGATAAATGGTGGAAACGTCCACATTAACAATGTCGCCGCTTTTTAAAACAACCAGTTTAGACGGAATACCGTGGCAAACTTCATCATTCACCGAGGTACAAACACTTTTAGGAAAGCCTTCAAAATTAAGCGGTGCGGGAATAGCTCCCTGCCCCACGGTATAATCATAAACCAGGGTATTGATATCCTCTGTCGTCATACCGACTTTGAGCTGACGTTCCACTAAATCCAGCACAGCCGTGTTAATTGCACAAGCAGCTTTAATCCCGGCAATTTGTTCCGGTGTTTTTAGCATACAACGTTCAGGTACTAGATGCCCTTGAGCCGCATAGTGCTTGATTTTTTCTTCGAGGCGCAAGTGACACACGCCATAACTTTGCCCACTACCACACCAACATAATTCACTATTTTCCGTCATGACCTGCTCCTTTACGATATTTTAGATATTATTGGTATTATACCACAAATACGCCTGGCACTTTGACAATTCTTTGACCGGTTAACTTTTTCATGCAAAATTCAGTGGAAACATGATAAACTGTATAGTAATGATAATTTGAATTAAGGAGCGTGCTTATGGAGAATTTACTCTACTATTTTAGCGAATATATTATGCATTTTGACCGTTATATACCGCTAGTGATGGAAAACTATGGTTCTTTGGTATATTTTTTGCTTTTCGCCATTATCTTTTGCGAAACAGGACTGGTGGTAACGCCGTTTTTACCGGGGGACTCCCTCTTATTTGCCTGCGGTGCACTGGCAGCTACAGCAGACAGTCTACACCTGACCACCCTAACCCTCATCTGTTTGGTGGCTGCCATTTTGGGTGACAGCTGCAACTATTGGATTGGGGAAGAATTCGGTCATAAGCTCCTAGCGAAACACGAAAAACTAATTAAACCGGAACATATTCACAAGGCGGAACTCTTCTACGAAAAACACGGACACAAGGCTATCTTCCTCTGCCGCTTTGCTCCCATCGTTCGTACCTTTGCACCCTTTGTTGCCGGCATTGGCAGTATGCATTACCGTACCTTCATTATCTACAACGTCATTGGCGCCCTCGCTTGGGTGGGACTTTTTGTCGGTGCTGGTTATTTCTTCGGTAATATGCCTTTTATTAAAAATAATTTTTCCTATGTTACCATGGGGATTATCTTCTTCTCCCTCTTACCGATTATTTTTGAAGTAGTGCGTAGTAAACGCCACAAATAAAAAATAGCCAAGCAAAAGCCGCCGTTAGTTACTCTTGGGAGCAACTAACGGCGGCTTTTAAATTTTGGTTAAGCTTTGAGGGTGGCTTGAATTAATTCGGCATTGCTCAGTTTGGACAATTTCTTTACTTTGGCTAGGGACAGACCCATAGCAGCCGTAATTCTTTCGCCGTATTCTGTGTCCGCCAGTAAGCAATGTACTGCATGACGATATTTAACATTCTCGGTAACAGACGCCGTATCGGCAGCCGTATTGCTAATCAGCAAAGCACGTTTATCCTCGGTCATGACACGATAAAGGTCGCCGCCAGCACGGAAGTTATCGTCCGTAGGGTCATCTTTAGGGTCAAAGGTATAGGCACAGCCGTCTAATTGTAGAGGCGGCTCCATTACTTCTGGTTGTGCTGCCCATACTTCTTGGCTGTTTGGCGTATAGGCTACAGTTGCACCATAGTTACCGTCTGTACGCATAAAGCCGTCACGATGATAATCATTCACTTGGCATTTAGCCCGATTAACAGGAATAAGATTGTGGTTAACACCTAAACGATAGCGATGAGCGTCACCATAGACAAACAATCTGCCTTGCAAGAATTTATCTGGGGAGAAACCAATACCTGGTACTACGTGAGCTGGGGTAAAAGCGGATTGCTCTACTTCGGCAAAATAGTTTTCAGGATTGCGGTTCAATTCCAGTACACCGACTTCAATCAAAGGATATTCTTTGTGCCGCCAAATTTTGGTAATATCAAACGGATTTTCGTAATGAGTTCTGGCTTGTTCTTCAGTCATGATTTGTACATACATAGTCCAACGGGGGAAATCGCCACGTTCGATGGCGTCAAACAAGTCACGACCATGGCTCTCACGGTCACGGCCAATGAGTTCGGCGGCTTCTTCATTAGTCAGGTTCTTAATGCCTTGCTGAGTTTTGAAGTGGAATTTACACCAAACACGCTCATTTTTTTCATTGAAAAAGCTGAAAGTATGTTCGCCAAAAACGTGCATATGACGGTAAGAGGCAGGAATACCACGGTCAGACATAACCACTGTTCTTTGGTGGAAAGTTTCCGGTAAAAGGGTCCAGAAGTCCCAAGTGTTTTGGGCAGAACGCATATTAGTATGCGGGTCACGTTTTACAGCACGGTTAAGATCCGGGAAATTGTGTACGTCACGAATAAAGAAAGTAGGCGTGTTGTTACCAACTAAGTCCCAGTTACCTTCCTCAGTATAAAACTTGCAGGCAAAGCCTCTGATATCACGTTCAGCATCAGCAGCGCCGCGTTCACCGGCCACTGTGGAAAAACGCACGAAGAGGTCAGTTTTTTTACCTTTTTGCAAAACTTTGGCTCTGGTATAAGCAGAAATGTCGTGCGTAATGGTCAACGTGCCATAAGCGCCGCTACCTTTAGCGTGCATACGCCGTTCAGGAATTACTTCGCGGTCAAAGTGAGCTAATTTTTCTAAGAGCCACACGTCTTGTAAAAGCACTGGACCACGAGGGCCGGCAGTTTGCGAATTTTCATTGTCCGCTACCGGTGCACCTGCTTCATTAGTTAGTTTTCTTTTGTCCACCGGAGTTGCCATCACTTTTTCCTTGCTGGTTGTTTTCTTGTCCATGATTTTCTCCTTTGCTTACTGCATATTTAGCGGCTAGTGCTTGTGCTGTAGCCGGTGTCCGCCCCACCGGTACTGCCGGATCTTATAGACCCAATAAAACAATCCAAACATAAACACAAGTTTTGGGGAGCATCAGCGCCCCGAGGGCAGGATACCGAGTAGCAAATAACACCACCGGTACATAAAAAGCAAAACTCAAACTGACGGCAACACTCATAGTACTGAATTGATTAACACCGCCGCTACTAACTTGCCCACCATAAAGGCCTATAATCAACAGTCCTAATAGGAGAAAAGGTAAGTTGCGATAAATGCGCCAACGAGTAGTCCCTCCACCACAAAACCATTGATTTTGCGGCAGCAAACAGATAGCGCAGCGCACCACAGCCAAGAGATAAACCAACCCTTGTACCAAGGGCGTAGCCGTTAGTCCATAATAAAGTAAATACACCCAATACAGACAGACATAAAACACTGTCATCGTCAGAGAAGTTACTAATTTGCCCAGACCCAACCACAAAGCTTGTTGAGCACCTGCTCCTAACCACAGATAATAAAGACGTGGTAACAGATGAAAACAATCACCTCCGATTAAGATTAAGGCCATGAGTCCATACAAACGCTGCAGGGCATTATCGGCGGTAACTAAATGCCAGCCGACTGCCACAACTACGACTAAATATGTGGCACTAAACAGCGTTTCTACCAGCCGTGCCCACCGTTTACCACCGGTTAGTGTGGTCATGAGCTACTACCTACCTCAAAGGCGGCACTAGGCATATCCACAGGCACTTCTTCAAAATATTTCATGCCGATTTTTTTTAATTCACGCTTCGTGCGCAGGGCTAAATATTTAGTAGCTAACGAGCCTACGGCGCTGGTAATGGTGTCCAAAAAAGCTTGATATTCTTCCTCACCGGTCGCATGAGTCATAGAATACAGGTTGTAGTCAAATTCCGCCGATTTCGCCCGTTCATAACAATGAGTAATATGACTATCGGCGGTCAAAAGGCGAGCAACTGTTGCTACTTGTGCCGCCGGAACATCCCACACTAGCATCACATTGGTGGTGTAGCCCACATTGTTGTGCCGTAAGGCTACGGAAATACGTTTTAATAGGCCTCGCTGCTGTAAAGTGGTCAAAATAGCTAAAAGCTCCGCTTCTGCTAAGCCCAGCTCCTGTGCTAAAATGCGGTAAGGCTCTGGCACGAGGGGGAACTCCGCCTGTAAGGCTTTGATGATTTTAATTTCCAATGGTGTTAAGTCGGGGCTTTGCATATTTTCTACCTCGCAGCCTATTTATAATGGGAACGTAACGTTAAGTTTAAACATTTTTTTACCGGGAAACCGCAGTAATCCTTGCACTCCGGGAGTAGCAGCAATAGTACTCAAAACTGCCTCTGTAGCTTGGGGCGAAATCGCCAACAGCGTAAACCAAAGATTGTAGGTATAGTCCCGTTCGTAGTTATGGGTAATCCCCGGAAAAGCATTAATCACCGCCACTACAGCAGGAATATCCGCCGGTGCAACTTGAACGGCACACAGGTTAGCCACATAGCCTAGTTTAGCGGAATTAAAAAAGCCGGACATTCTCCGAATAATATTGACCTCTTTAAGTCTGCTAATGCGGTCAAGCACTTCTTGTTCAGACAAGGAGCCAATATCCGCTGCCAACTGGGCGTAAGGTCTAGAACACAGGGGTAAACCTTTTTGCAGGTGCATTAAAAGCTTTTTATCTTGTTCGTCTAATTGGTACATGGCGTGCCCCTACCTCTCACGGTGGAGAATACACAGCGGATCTGCCGCCATATAATCGCCGTCATTGTAATAGGCGGCTCTGGCTCTGCAACCGCCACAAATATGCTGGTGTTGGCAAGTACCGCAGGTGCCTTGGTACGCTTCAGTACGCAAGGTGTGAAGCAAAGGGTGCTCCCGCCACAGCTGGTCAAAAGCTGTCGTTTTCACATTACCCAAATTGATTTTCATATAGGCACAGGGTTGGACTTGTCCTTGGGGCCCGATAATGCAATAAGCCGTCCCTGCTAAACAACCCTTACTAAAACGTAACGGCAGCTTCATTTCTGCAGCAATCCGCATAAATTGGGGTGCACAGGTGGGCTTCACTTCGATAGGTACAGTTTGTGCTTTGCGCATAATCCGCTGCAAAAGCTCCTCATACGCTTCTTGCTTCAACGCTTGCCCCTCTAGGGCTTCGCCCCGACCAACAGGCACTAAGAAAAAGATATGATGTGCACGGGCACCTTTGTCCACGGCAAAATCAGTTAAAGCTTCTACCTCTTGTTCGTTCCAGTCCATCACTGTAGTGTGAATCTGAAAAGGCAGTCCGGCGGCACGGCAATTGTCCATCCCTGCTACGGCCAGCTCCCAAGCCTTATCCAAACCACGCAGGCGGTTGTGCTTGGCAGCGTCCAGACTATCTAGACTAATACCGGCACCCATAAGGCCAGCTGCCTTAAGCTGTGCCACTACCTTCGGCGTGAGTAAGGAACCGTTAGTGCCCAGCACACAACGCAATTTTTGCGCCGTAGCAAAGGCAATCAATTCAAAAATATCCGGACGCAGTAGTGGTTCGCCGCCACTAAAAATCATAATTTTAAAACCGGCACGGGCGATTTCAGTAAGCATTTTTTTAGCTTGCTCTGTAGTTAATTCGCCTTGAGCTTCCTGCCCGGACTCCCGATAGCAGTGAGCACAAAACATATTACATTTGTTGGTGCTATTCCAAGAAATAATCATCGAGGCTCCTCCTCACAACCGCACTCGGCATCGGTGAGGAAACAGGCGGGGTCATAACCCCAGAAATCACCGGTAGCCGCCTCGCCCCTAGCTCTAAAGTTACCGTTACAAACGTGTAGCCACTGGCATTTGGTGCAACGACCTTGCAGGAGGGGTTGGCGGTTTTTGAGTCCTGCCAACAGGGGAATAGTTTCATCCGTCCAAATCTCTCCAAAGCTTCTGTCCCTAACGTTGCCCAAAGTATGATGCTGAGTAAACTGGTCAGGGTGGACGTTGCCTACATTATCAATATTGGCAAAAGCCATACCGGAACGATTACCGCCGTTATTTTGTAGCAGTTGATAGATGTACGCCGCACGCACTGGGTCACGTTTACGATATTGCAAATAGAGATAAACAGCATCGGCATGATTATCTACCATCAATACTTCTTTGTGCAGACCACGCCGAGCAAAGTCCAAAGTACGCTCAATAATCAAATCCAACACCTGACGGGTTTCTGCATGGGTCAAATCACTAGCCGCCAAATCTGTGGCACGCCCTGAATATACTAAGTGGTAAAAACAAATACGGTCAATATTTTCTGTTTCCAATAAATCTAAAATCTGGGCAACTTCGTGGTAATTATGCTTGTTTAAAGTAAAGCGTAAACCTACCCGCTGGCCTACAGCACAACAATTGCGAATGCCGGCGAGAGCTAAGGCAAAAGCGCCAGGTACACCGCGGAATTGGTCATTGGTAGCTTCTAAACCGTCCAAACTAATACCGACGTAACCAATACCGGCGTCCTTAATCTGAGCCGCCAGCTCGGCAGTAATGACGGTGCCGTTGGTAGACACGGTGGGACGAATACCTTTGCTGGCCGCATAGCGTGCCAACGTCAAAAAATCCTGTCGTAACAGCGGCTCGCCACCGGAAAAAAGCAGTACCGGTACCTGAAATGCCGCTAAATCATCAATGAGTTTAAGGGCTTCTATAGTGGTCAGCTCTTGGTCATAGGTTTTGGCTTCTGAGCTGGAATAGCAATGAACACAACGCAAATTACACGTTCTGGTATAATTCCAAACAACGACCGGACCTCGTCCGGGGGCAACACCGTTTTTTTGATTTTTGGCCTCGGCGGTATAGCGGAGCTCATCGCCGAAGTACGGTGTATCGGTCAACATTTTGGTTAAGCTTAACATTTGATCACCTCTGCCTAAATTATAGCATTAAAGTTTCTAAATAAAAACTAATTAGTAATAAGTATCAGGAAGTTTTTTTATTTTCTTTATTTCTTCTTGCCACATCGTAATAAACTGAACAATTGTGGCAAAGCTGTGACATAACCACGGTGGGAGGAGCCGGCAAAGATTGAGTTTTATCCCACAACTTGCTAAAATAAAACTACGACAATAGCTAAAGAAAAGAGTGAGCAAATGTATTATTTTACCAGCGACTACACAGAAGGCTGTCACCCCCTTTTGGGTGAACGTTTGATGGCTACCAACCTAGAACAAACTAACGGCTACGGCGATGACCCCTACAGCCACCAAGCCCGCCAACTCATTAAGGCGGCCTGCGGCCGGGACGAGGTGGCAGTACATTTTTGCATCGGCGGCACCCAAACCAACCTTACGGTGATTTGTGCGGCTCTGCGACCTTTTCAAGGAGTTTTTGCCACAGTACCGGCGCATATTAATACCCACGAAGCCGGTGCCATTGAACGAACCGGTCACAAAGTGCTGGCTCTGCCCTCGACTGATGGCAAGCTAACTGCGGAACAAGTGGCAGCGGCCTACCTAAGCTATGCCCACGACCCGAACCGAGAACACTGGGTGCAGCCGAAAATGGTCTATCTTTCACAACCCACAGAAATCGGCACCATGTATTCCAAGGCCGAACTAACGGCGCTAGCCACGGTCTGCCGTCAATATGAGCTGTATCTCTTTGTCGACGGTGCACGGTTAGGCTATGCTCTAGCCGCCGATACAAATGACCTTTCTTTGGCTGACCTTGCGAACCTTTGTGACGTGTTCTACATCGGCGGCACCAAATGCGGTGCCCTCTTCGGTGAAGCCGTCGTCATTAGTAATCCTGCCTTGCGTAGTGACTTTTTTACCATTATGAAACAGGGTGGTGCCGTGCTCGCCAAAGGGCGTCTGTTAGGACTACAATTTCAAACCCTCTTTACAGACAACCTCTACCACAAGATTTGTCGCCATGGCATTGACATGGCAATGTTGGTACGAGATGCGGTCGCTGCCAAGGGGCTGCCTGTGGTCACTGTTTCCCCCACGAACCAACAATTCCCGATTTTCCCAGCACAAATGCTGGCAGAGCTTAGTAAAAATTTTGTCTTTGCACCCTGGGAAACCTACGGCGAAGATGCCCTAGCCGTTCGGATTTGTACCAGCTGGGCTACCGAAGAAAAACAAGTACACGCCTTCATCAAAGCCCTCCAAGCCTACTAAAAACTAAGAACGCTCTCCCTCTAGTAACCACTGACCGGGGCAGAGCGTTTTATTTTGCGCAAAATTTGGTACTCAATTAAAAATAGTTTATACTAAAGAAAAATAAAGCAACGAAGGGAAGGCTTAAGATGCGCAAATTACTCGCCCTCGCTCTAGGTTTACAATGCTTGTTCGCCAGTACCGCCTATGCTCTGAAACCGGTGGCACCACCGAGCTTGCCGGCGCCTGCACCGCAAATGCTAATGCAGGTCATCTCTAGCGATAATAATACCAGCCGCACCGTCACGTGGCAAAATACTCCCTCAAATGCTACACCTTATTTGGAGCTAAGAGCAGAGCAGCAGCTCCTGCCACGACTCTTCTTACCTACTGCTACCGCCCTTACTACGCCCCAAGGTCTGCGCACCATCTATACCGTCACCTTGACCGAGCTAGCAGCAGGCAACAACTACCACTATCGTGTGGGCAGCTACCCGGCACTTTCCGCCTGGCATGACTTGCGTACCCCCAACAGCCAACAACTCACGGCACTTATCTTCCCCGATTCCCAGAGCGTAAATTACGAAGTCTGGGCTAAAACCGCCGCCCAAGCTGCCCGTGCCAACCCCCAAACGGACTTTTTCCTAAACCTGGGAGATTTAGTCGACAACGGCGAACGCAGCCACGAATGGTCGGGCTGGTACCAAGGCGCAGAACCACTAGTGACGCAAACGCCAATCGCACCAGTGTGTGGTAACCACGAAACTTATTCCGACCAGCATACCTTTATGGAGCCCTATCTTTATTTAGCCTATTTTCCTGTACCAGCCAACGGTCCCGTAGGACTGGAACGTCATGCCTACACTTTTGTGCAAAATAATGCGAGGTTTTTTGTCCTCAATGCCCAGGTGGGAGAGCTAGCCGCTTACCACCCCGACTTGTGGGTTAGACAACTAGCTTGGCTAAAAACAGCTCTCGCTCACAGTACGGAAACGTGGAAAATCGTGTTACTCCACCGCAGTCCTCTGGGCATGACCACTACCAAGCCGCTTAATAAGCTGGGGCAAGGTCTGGTACCCCTCCTCGACCAATATGAAGTGGATTTGCTTTTCGCCGGTCATTCCCATGCCTACGGTAGGACAGCTCCCCTCGTGGGCGGTCAACGGGCAGCACAGGGAACAGTCTACTTCGTCACCGGACGCAGTGGCGACAAGGTACGCCGCAAAAACCATGCCCGCCCCCAGGAGGATTTTTTTCTCAATCCGGTAAACGAGCCCAATTATTTAACCTTGAAAATTCAGGGGAATACAGCTACAGTGCAAGCTTTCCACCAAAGCGGCGTTCAATTTGACCAAGTAACTTTAACTAAAAAACTGCCCTAAAATAAAAAAAACAGAGTCTGGCAGGTGAACAAATAGTTCACTTGCCAGACTCTAATTATTTAACTTGCTAACGCAAAACTTCCGTAAGGGGAGGAATGATTTGTTTTTTGCGGGAAAGCACCCCCGGCAAATGATAATGGCCACCAGTCACCTGCGTACCAAAGGCTGGATCCAGCAAATGTTGCTGGCTGCCGGCACAGAGCAATTCCGTAGTTGCCGCCATAATATCCGTTACCATGAGAAGTGCCAACGCACAGGCACCACTATCCACTAGCGCCTGTAGCGCCGCTAACAGCTCCGGCAATTTGTCCGCCGCTTGGGCGCCGTCCATGACCGTTACTTGTCCTACGGTGACTTTGCCCACCGCCAAATCAAATTCTTTCACGTCATTGCGCACAATTTCCTCCGCCGGCATATTATTTAAAAGCGAGCCGGCACGCAAAACCGCCAGCGCAAAGGTTTCCAACTGACTAATACCTGCCTGCTTCGCCAATTCTGCCGCCGTGGTGCGGTCAAAAGCCGTCGCTGTTGGTGATTTGAAGTACAAGGTATCAGAGATAATCGCCGCCAAGAGTAGGCCGGCAATAGTAGGCGTCATTTGCACCTGCCGATGCCAGGTTAAATTGGCCACAATGGTAGCCGTAGAGCCAACAGGTTCCTGCCGAATAAAAATCGGATTGCCGGTAGTTAAGCCCCCTAAGCGGTGATGGTCAATGATTTCCAAAAGTTTAGCGTGCTCAATACCCTCCACTGCCTGACTGCGTTCGTTATGATCCACCAAAATAACTTCCTGCGGCACCGAGGTGAGTAAGCTCCCCCGATCCACCATACCCACATATTTGCCCCATTCCAGCACGGGGAAAGCCGTCGCCTCGCTATTCATAATTTGCTTTTTAACATCTGCTACTAAATCCGTAGTTTTAAAGGCTAAAAAGTTTTTTTGCATAATAAAGCAAGCGGGAATACTTTGGTGAATTAAGCGCACCGTGGTATAAGTATCGTAAGCGGTGTTAATGAGAAGTGCGTGTTGCGCCTGTGCCAAAGCGAGAACTGCAGCCGAGGGCACAGTCTGCCGGGTTAGCACCAACCCCACGGCACCACCTTTAAGCGCCGCCAGCTGTACCTCTTCTCGGTCACCAACAATAATCAAATCCCCCGGGTTAAGGGCACTGGTAAGCGTGTCCACATGGGAAGCGCCAATACGAATATTGCCGTGAAAAACCTGCGTAACCTCGCCGCAGAGTAAAGTTCCCTCCAACGTGGCGACAATACTGTGAAAATTTACTTCTGCATCGTCTAAGTCTTGAATGGAAAGTTCATCATAATAACGCATCGCCAAATCATTCACCGTGATTAAGCCGGCGACACTGCCATCTGGGTGCAACAGCGGAATAGCTTTGGGACGCTGTTCTACAAACAGGCGGCCTAAGTCCCGCAAGGAAGTCTGGGGCGCTGCCACCGGCGGTTGTACAAAACTACTATCACCTAAACGGGGATACAGGTCGTCTACCAGCTGGGGTGCCGCTGCACCAAAATAGTCCAGCACAAAAGCTGTTTCCGGATTAACCTTGCCCGCTCTAGCAGCGACCACGTTTTCTCCTAGTTGTTGTTTCATATACGCATAAGCAATAGCTGAACAAATAGAGTCTGTATCAGGATTGCGATGTCCCAGCACTAAAATCGGTTTTTGCATCTTGTTCCCACCTTTGTCGTGAAATACTATGTTTTTATCATAACACAAAAGCAGGTTTCCTCAAAAGGAAACCTGCCAAAAAGAAGCTATTTAGTTAGTCGCCGCCAAGTAAAAATCGATTACTACCCAAGAATAAAAAAAGGTAGGTACCTGCGGAACTTGTAACGCCGTAGATGGCGGCTTATTGTTCCTTAAATTCTAAAATCCACAAGAAGTCGTTAGCTACAAGGCACAAGGAGCAAGCCGACGCGACGCATACAAAGGGTATGCGAGCTAGGCCGCGGAACTTGTAACGCCGTAGATGGCGGCTTATTGTGGATTTTACTTTTGACGAGCAAGAATAAAAACAGTACTAATAATACAAGCAATCCCTAAGAGCTCTGCGGGGCCAAAGCTAATATGAAGAAAAAGCATGGCCAAAACCACAGACGCCAAAGGTTCCACCGAGGCTAGGGCACCGACTTCCGAAGCTTTAATGTATTTGGTGCTTTCCAAATAGCAATAAAAAGCAATGAAGGTACCAAAGATAATCAAAACGGACATACCCAGTACCGTTTGCCAATCAAAAATACCAGTAAACGGCCACGGGCTAAGAAAAATATTCATAAGCACGCCACTAATAAGCATACCCCAACCAATAACCATGGTGGAGGAATAATAGTTTAACATTTCTCGAGGATAGATAGTATAGAACGCCATAGCGAAAGCCGACAGCACTCCGTAAAATAAAGTTTCCTCGGAAATGGACAGCGCACTCCAGTTACCTTTGGTAATAAGGAGATAGGTTCCTAACATGGCCAACCCAACAGAGATGACCTCTACCTGTTGCGGACGCCGCCGCCACTGCCACAAAAAGTACAGCAGCACCAACACCGGCATTAAATATTGCAATACGGTAGCTGTGGCGGCATTACCGTATTTAATGGCTAGAAAATAAAAATATTGGCAACAAATCATTCCAAAGACCGCAAAGTTAATAATTGCGAAGCGATGCTTGGGGTGTTGCCAAAGAGCCCACAGGTTCCCACCACGAAAAAATTCGTAACCTAACATTAAAATTCCGGTCACCATCATGCGCATCATGAGAAGCCATTCCGGCGTCAAATGCTTGGTTTCAAACAAGTATTGCACAGCGGTGCCGGAAGCACCCCACAAGGAGCCGCCCACTAAAATCATCCATATACCCTTAGTTCTTGTATCCACGGCGCACCCCCTAGTCGACGTTTATTTTTTATCACCTTGTTTCAAAGTTGCCAAAACGTTATTATAACCATCGGCACCATAAATCAAACACCGTTTAACGCGAGAAATCGTTGCCGTACTAGCGCCGGTTTTTTCAACGATAGCATCATAGATACAGCCTTCGTCTAACATCCGTGCCACTTCCAAGCGCTGAGCCATGGCTTTGATTTCGCTAACGGTGCAAATATCCTCAAAAAATTGGTAACATTCCTCTTCGGTTTGTAGGGAACGCACGGCTTTAAATAATTGGTCGGTTAAACCATCTTGTAATTTATTTCTCAATGACATACGGTTGCCTCCATGAACATAGTTTGTCCTGCTTCTTACTTTAACACTTTATCTTGTGAAATTGCAAGATTTTTTTAATTTTTGTTGACAAATAAAATAAATACCTATATTATTTTGTATAACAACTTCATAAGTATTCATCGAGAGTAGTTGAGGGAATGGCCCCATGACGCTACGGCAACCATCACAACTGTGAACGGTGCTAAATCCACCAGGAAGCAATCCTGAGAGATGAAGTAGTACTTAAACCTAGTTTATAGTGCCTCTTCATTAATGAAGAGGCTTTTTTAGTATATTCGGGAAGAAAGAAGGCACAGCATGATTGAACTACGAGCAGTAGAAAAAACCTATCAGAGTAAGCACGGTGATATTCACGCCCTGCGCAAAACCACTTTGCACGTAAACGCAGGAGAAATTTTTGGCGTGATTGGACAAAGCGGTGCCGGTAAAAGCACCCTCATTCGTTGTATCAATATGTTAGAAACCCCTACCTCTGGGCAAGTCATCGTCGATGGCAAAGAATTAACGGCCATGAGTAATACCGAATTGCGTCAAGCCCGTCAACATATCGGTATGATTTTTCAGCACTTTAATTTGCTGGCTTCACGAACAGTCTATGATAATATCGCTTTTCCTCTAGAAATTCAGGGGTTAAGCAAAGCTACTATTAAAGCCAAGGTAGAACCGCTACTGGAATTAGTCGGACTGGAAGATCGCTGCAAGCATTACCCTTCCCAGCTATCCGGTGGTCAAAAACAGCGAGTGGGCATTGCCCGTGCGCTGGCCAGTGACCCCAAAGTACTCCTGTGTGATGAAGCGACCTCCGCTCTCGACCCTCAAACGACCAAGTCCATTTTGGATCTGCTCAAGGATATTAACAAGCGCATGAATTTAACGATTGTCATGATTACACACCAAATGGAAGTGGTAAAAGAAATTTGCGACCGTGTGGCCGTAATTGAAAACGGAGAAATTATTGAAGAGGGTTCCATGTTTGACCTATTCACCAGTCCGCAAACACCCACCACCAAAGACTTCATTAAGAGTGTAAATAATACAGAGCTACCGGCACTACTCAAAAACGTTCCTTTGAGCCAAACCTATACTGATGGCAGCAAGCTCATTGTCCGTTTGTCCTTTATCGGCAACTCGGCTGGCGAACCACTAATTTCCAGCTTGGTCAAAAAGTTTGATGTAGACGTGAGTATTCTTTACGGCAACATCGACAGTATCAAAGATACGCCTTACGGAACGTTACTCATTGAGCTGTATGGCAACAGTGTTTCCACGAAAGCAGCCCTAGAGTATCTTCACGCACGCAATCTAAAAATCGAGGTGATCGGCTATGTCGCCTGAAATTATCGGCTTATTAATTAAATCTTTTTGGGAGACTTGCTATATGGTGGCGGCCTCTACCCTAATTGCCACTCTAGTGGGTTTACCGCTAGGTGTGATTTTGACCATCACGGGTAAAGGCCATATTAAAGAAAACACAGCTATTAATAGTGTCTTAGGCGCTATTGTCAATGCTGCCCGTTCTACACCTTTTATTATCCTCATGGTGGCGATTATTCCACTGACCCGCATGATTGTTGGTTCGTCCATTGGTACTACGGCCGCCATTGTGCCGTTAACCATTTCGGCAGCGCCGTTTATTGCGAGAATCATTGAGTCCTCGCTACTGGAAATTGACCACGGGGTCATTGAAGCTTCTCAAGCCATGGGTGCTAGCCCTATGCAAATCATTATGAAGGTCTTACTCCCTGAAGCCATGCACTCCATCGTGCTAGGAATAACACTAGCTGTTATCAGCCTTATTGGTTACTCAGCCATGGCCGGTGCTTTGGGTGGCGGTGGTCTAGGTGACCTAGCTATTCGCTACGGCTACCAAAGGTTCCGCATGGACATTATGATTGCTACGGTCATCGTCCTCATTGCGCAAGTACAAATCGTGCAATCCATCGGTGACTTCATTTCTCACAAGCTAAATAAAACTAAACTATAAACGTAAGGAGTCCTGCTCTTATGAAAAAGTCAACCTTGGCCTTACTGGCCGCTTCACTACTAACTTTGACCCTCCTCGTCGGTTGCGGTGGCGAACCAGCCAAAGCTACCACTGACAAAACTGCTCCGATTAAAATTGGTGTTACCGCTGGCCCTCATGCCGAAATCCTAGAACAAGTCAAAGCGCTGGCTGCTAAGCAAAACCTCAAAATCGAAGTCGTGGAATTTACAGATTTTGTGACGCCTAACGTAGCCTTGTTTCAAGAAGAACTTTTTGCCAACAGTATGCAACATCGTCCTTACCTAAATGCCACCAATAAAAAAGACCCTAAATTCGATTTAGTCGATTGCTTCAAAACAGTAACTTTCCCGATGGCCGGTTACTCCCAAAAAATCAAAAAGGGTGAAGCCCTGCCTGACGGTGCCACCGTGGCTATTCCCAATGACCCGTCCAATGGCGGTCGTGCCCTATTACTCCTAGCCCAACAGGGACTCATTACGGTCAAAGATCCTAAAAACGTGACTACTGCGGTAGCGGATATTACCGCTAATCCTCATAACTACAAATTTGAGGAACTAGATGCGGCTACCGTTCCCCGGAGTTTGGCGGACGTTGATTTTGCAGTCATTAATGCCAACTATGCTCTGAATGCTAAGCTCAATCCGGTGCAGGACTCGCTGTTTATCGAATCGCCGGAGTCACCCTATGTGTGCATCTTCGTCACCAAGGACAAAAATAAAAACGACCCACGCATCGCCCAATTGAAAAAAATCTACCAATCACCAGAAATCGAAAAATATGTAGCCGACCACTTCCAAGGTTCAGTCATTATCGGCTGGAAATAAATAAAACAAAACAAAACGGCTGTTACCAGACGCTAGGTTCTAACACCTAGGTCGGTAACAGCCGTTTTGTTTTGTCGTTTAAACTTTGGCGTGTCCATACAAAAAGCGATCCGTGATAAGCTGAGCCAAAGCACAGGGGTCTTCTTCCTGTTCTTCTTTGCCGTGAAACATCGTCATCGCTAGGCCGCCGTAGAGATTGCCGGCGGGAATACTCATCTTGCGATCACCTTTAATAATGCCTTGGGCTACGCCTTCATCCAGTAATTGTTCTAGTAAGCTAATACTGGAAAAAATAATTTCAAAATAACGTTGTGTTTGTTCAGCCTCTTCCTCGCTAGGCTGAGCACCCCAAGACACAACAATGTTTGGTTTTCCTTCCTCATCTTTAACCATATGCCAACCACGACTGCCGCCAGTTCTTTCGTAAAAAAGAATTTGCCACAAGGTGCTGTTGGCAGTAAAGAAAATAATCATGGTTTCCAAATAGGCGGCCAATTTTTGGTGAATGGTCCCCTCAGTCAGAATAATCTTTTGTAGCGCAGCAACAAAGCCTTCGTTTTTGCGCTTGATGAGAACATAAAACAGATTATCCTTACTTTGAAAATACTTATAGACTGTGCCTTTACCAGTGTCAGCCAGCTTAATAATTTCGTCCAAGGTTGACTGCACATAACCCTTACGGGAAAAAACATCTTCCGCCGCCAAAAGAATTCTTTCAGCTTTAGGTAATGATTTGTCGATTTCTAGCATAGGTCTTCCTCCTTGTTTTTTCCATTATACCATTAAGAATTGTTTTTGGCACTGCGTTAAGAAGTATTTTATCAACAAGGGCTTTCGAGCCCTAATCTTTTGGGGTATAATGAGGTGAGAATCTTTTGTTCTCCACTAGCTTTAAGTTTTACCTTAGGTTTCAACAAGATAAATTCTACAAAGGAGGTCGTCCTATGAGTCTCAAAATCATTACGAAACGTTGCAAAGGCTGCGGTATCTGTGTTGCTTTCTGTCCAAAGAAAGTTTTGGCTCTCAGCGAAATAGAAAAAGTAGAAATTGTTAACGAAAAAGACTGTATCCAATGTGGTCAGTGTGAAACTCGTTGCCCCGATTATGCAATTTTTGTGGAAAAATGATAAAGGAGTGAAGCTTAATGTCTAAAATACTTCTGTTACAAGGCAATCAAGCTGTAGTTGAAGGCGCCATTGCCGCCGGTTGTAAATTCTTCGGTGGTTACCCCATCACCCCTTCGACCGAAGTTGCCGAAACTTTAGCGGAAAGATTGCCCTTAGTTGGCGGCAAATTTATTCAAATGGAAGACGAAATAGCCAGTATGGGTGCTATTATCGGTGCTTCGCTCACTGGTAAAAAAGTTATGACTGCAACTAGCGGACCTGGCTTTTCCTTAAAGCAAGAATTAATCGGCTATGCTTGTGCTGCCGAGGTACCTCTTGTCATTGTCAACGTACAACGTGTTGGTCCGTCTACAGGACAACCTACCTCCCCTTCTCAGGGTGATGTAATGCAAGCACGCTGGGGTACTCACGGTGACCATTGGCTCATCGCTTTGACACCTGGTAGTGTACCTGAATGTTTTGACTTAACCTTGCGTGCTTATGCCTTAAGCGAAAAATACCGTGTACCTGTTATTCTCCTCATGGACGAAGTAATCGGTCATATGCGGGAAAAAATCGAATTGCCGGATAACTACGATGAAATACCTCAAGCGGAGCGCAAATTGCCAACCTGTGCACCAGCTGACTTTAAAGCCTATGCTACAGATGAGTCCCTAGTACCACCAATGCCACCTTTTGGCAGTGGGTACCGTTGGCACGTAACGGGGCTAGTACATGACGAAACTGGCTTCCCCAAAGGTACGCCGGCCGCTACAGTAGCCGCTACCAATCGCCAACATGATAAACTTTTTAATAATCTAGACGATATTGTGGAAGTGGAAAACTACCAAATGGACGATGCCCAGTATGCCATCGTTGCCTACGGTGGTGCTGCCAGAGCTGCTTATGAAGCTGTGGACTTAGCCCGTGCCGAGGGGCTCAAAGTTGGTTTAGTACGTCCCATCACCATTTGGCCTTTTGCTACCAAACAAATCCAAGCTTTGGCCAGCAAAGTTAAACACATTTTAGTACACGAACTTAACTACGGTCAATATGTAGAAGAGGTAGAACGTGTGGTTGCCGGCAAAATCCCGGTAACTTTCTATGGTAAATATAACAACGAGCCAGCCACTCCGGAAGAATTGTTAGCGGAAGTAAAAAAAGCATTCAAATGAGGAGGATTTTCTTATGAGTATGGAAGAAATGATTGATAAATATTTTCGTCCGGGTCGCTTGCCTCACATTTGGTGTCCCGGTTGTGGCAACGGCGTAGTGACCAGCAGTATCGTCAAAGCAATTGCCAAATTAGACTTACCAAAAGATAATGTAGCTGTAATTTCCGGTATTGGCTGTTCTAGCCGTGCTTCCGGCTATTTGGACTTTAACACCGTCCATTCAGCACATGGTCGTGCGCTACCTGTGGCTACCGGCGTCAAACTGGCAGACCCCAGTCTAGAAGTAATCGTCATTACCGGTGACGGCGATGCTACAGCCATCGGCGGTAATCATCTCATTCACGCTGCTCGCCGTAACATTAATCTCACCGTGGTGCTGTACAATAATAGTATCTACGGTATGACCGGTGGTCAATATTCCCCACTGACCCCACTAGGCTCCAAAGCCACCACTGCTCCTTATGCTACCATTGAACGCGACTTTGACGTTACTGAGCTGGTCAAAGCAGCCGGCGCCACTTTTGTAGCTCGGGCCACAACCTTCCACGCTCCCATGCTAGCTGACCTAATCGCTAAGGGTATTGAGCACAAGGGCTTTAGCTTAATTGAAGCAATTACCGCTTGTCCGATTTCCTTCGGTCGTCAAAATAAAATGGGCGGTCCTGCTGATATGATGAAATGGCAACGTGACCATGCTGTACCTCTCGTCGCTTACGAAAAAATGACAGCGGAGCAAAAAGTGGGCAAATTCCCCATTGGCGTACTCTATCAAGCAGAAGGCGTCAAAGAATATACAGAAGCCTACGACGAATTGATTGCTGTCGCACAGGGAGGTAAATAATTATGAAACAAGAACTGCGTTTATCCGGAACCGGTGGACAGGGCTTGATTTTGGCCGGTATTATTTTGGCGGAAGCCGCACTCCTAGACGGTAAACTGGCAATTCAATCCCAATCCTACGGACCTGAAGCCCGTGGCGGCGCCAGTAAATCCGAGGTTATCATCTCGGAAGCAGCCATTCATTTCCCTAAAGTTACAAAACCCGGTTTGCTCTTAGCTATGAGCCAAGAAGCAGCAGCGAAATATTCCCATGACCTAACCGCCAGTGGCGTGCTAGTCACAGACAATCTCTTTGTCAAAGAATTGCCAGCACATAACGGTAAAGTCTATGAGTTACCCATTACGCATACCGCTAAAGAAGTACTGGGCAAGGCACTATTTGCCAATATTATTGCACTCGGTGCTATCGTCAAACTAACTGGTATCGTGAGCGAAGCCTCTTTAATTAAGGCTGTTCTTAATCGAGTACCAAAAGGCACGGAAGAAATTAACACCAAGGCTATTCACCTAGGTATGGATTTAATTAAATAAGTCAACAAACAAAGGACGCTACCGGTAGTTACCGGTAGCGTCCTTTGCTCTAAGTGCTTTTAAGTACGGTCGTTTTCGTGCTATAATATTTAAAATAGCAAGTAATCTAAAAGGGAATGAGTGAATAAGCGCCATGACGACAACGACAACCAATCAGGCTAACCTGCGCGAACAGCTGGCCGCTCTAATTTTTGAACTAGATCAAACGATTTTTCACGACAGCCAAAACCTAGAAGCCGAATATATGGTTACCCTGGGGCAACTAGAATTCCAATCCTATGTGAGCCAATGTGATATTCTGCGTATTCGCCGCAAACTGGAAATTGTAAAGGACTTGGTCGAGCAAAAACGAGTAGTAGATTTAGCTTTGGTCGAAAAAATTCTCGACATCGATTTTGCAGACTACCTGACTAATTTGCAAGAACAAGCCAATCTGATGAAACTGGCGCTGGCACACGGACAGCTGCCGCCACTATCTGCGAACCAACAAGAACAACTGTCCAAGCTCTACCACGATTTATTATGGAGCTTGCACCCGGCGCTCACTAGCAAAGCCTACCCGGAAGGAGCGCCCTATCTCCGGCAAGCGGTAGCAGCTTACAGTAAAAAAGATTTGGTAGCTTTAAGCGAGCTCACACAAACCGTCAAAGAAGCTAAAGTGCCTGAACTGGACGCAACAGCCTTGGCGGCACAGGCAGAAACGTGGCCCGCAGCCATTACTGCTGTCAGCGAGCAATTAACCCTCTTAAAAAAAGGTTTCCCGTTTAATAAACTCCCCCTCCTCCGAAACGCTAGTGAGTTACTAGCCAAGCAAACGGAAATCAACGAACATATTGCGTACTACCAAGCCCACTACCATCGCTATGAAGAACAATTGGCAGAGCTAGTGGCCACTGAACTCAACTAAAAAAA
>JAVXCQ010000018.1:0-47226 GCA_036659415.1 Acidaminococcaceae bacterium | reverse complement strand
AAGGCGCTAGTCTTGAAAACTAGTGATTCCGCAAGGAACCGTGGGTTCGAATCCCACCTTCTCCGCCATTTAGTTTTAAAATATGCTTGAATTTTTTCTAATAATACGCTATAATATTGCAAGTAAGCACTGGAGCGGTACTCAAGTCGGCTGAAGAGGACGGTTTGCTAAATCGTTAGGGGGGTTAAACCCTGCGTGGGTTCGAATCCCACCCGCTCCGCCACATAACTAACGCATAGGACTTTGGATGAAAATCCAAGGTCCTATTTTATTTTAGGTGACTAAGCTAAAAGCTCGGCTCTATAATAAGGAGCTATAACGCAACTTGTTATAGGTCAATTTATTTTTTTCATATTATCTACATTCTGTTGCAATCCTCATAACCAATTCTAAAATAATCAAGATAGGTTTTAAAAACATCTTGAGCGGCAAGGCAAGTATCGGTTAAATAGCCTTGTTCTTTATCCCAATCGCTCAGACCACGATAGTAAAACATTTTCTTATCTTCACTGATAATAAAGGGTACAATATTGTTTCTTAGGCACTCTTTAAACATTATTAAGCGACCAATACGCCCATTTCCATCTTGAAAAGGGTGTAGCTGCTCAAACTGGACATGAAAAGCTATGATTTGGGTGAGGGATTTTTCTTTTTTTGCATTATAATCCGCAAGAAGTTGCTTCATTGCATCAGCAACTTCTTCTGGTAGAGTAGTGTTTTTGCCACCAACTTCATTAGGCAGTTTTTTATAATTACCAACAGCAAACCAATTTTTGCGACTATCACTAGTACCATTTTTAAGAGTAAAATGCAGTTCTTTAATAAATTTTTCAGACAAAGCATAGCTAGCACTAGCGATAATCATATCAATGCACTTAAAATGATTTGCTGTTTCAATAATATCATCAACATTCAAAGCATCATTAGTTACGCCAATAGTATTAGTTTCAAAAATATAGCGTGTCTGTTCGTGGGTAAGTGTACTACCTTCGATATGATTCGAGTTGTAGGTCAGTTCAATTTGTAATTTATGATAAATACTGCCATTAGCTTTAGCTAGTTGCTCTGCTTTTAAAATCTCTAGTAGGTTTTTAGGAGCGATGCTTTTAGTGACTCTAGTCGGCTTTTGTGCATTCTCTGGGATATTCCAAGTTTTACCAGTAATAAAAGTACCAACAATTTTATTGTTAGCACAATAGTTACGCACGCTGCGCTCGGATAACCCCCACTTTTTAGCTGTTTCTGCGACAGATAAATACTTCATCTAAAATCACCTACACTTTCTGTATCTATTATATCACGATATCGGCAAGAATAAGTGAAAAAGGAGAGAGGAAAACGATGCAAATATGCCGATAACGGCTATTAAAATAAATCTGCATAATAATTAGTCATAATGTTGAGTACATAATGACTAGATAGAGAACAAGGAAACAATTTAAAGGCTTTAAGGTAGCCAATAAATAAAAAAGATAGCAAATAAAAAACTCGAGAATGCCCATTTTAAGCCATTCTTGAAACTAGAAAAAATATACAAAATATAAAAAAATGTGGGGCAGCAAATTGTTAAATCGTTAGGGGGATTAAACCCTGCGTGGGTTCGAATCCCACCCGCTCCGCCACCTAACTAACGCATAGGACTTTGGATGAAAATCCAAGGCCCTATTTTTATTGGGCACTATAATAAATGTTGGAAATATGACCTTTTGGTCACATCCCAACCTATTATAGTGCTTTTTTATTTTAGGTGACTAAGTGGCAATACCGAGCTTTGTGCAAGGCGGGGTCTAATATGTTACCACTAGCAACTTGAAAAGTATTGCTTGTTCTACAAAATCGAAGTAATATTAGGGTATAATAGTGTTTTTATATATGAAGAGCGGCGACAGTCCAATGAGGAGCAAAGAAGTTGGGGAAAAGAACAGGGGAATGTGTACTTTTGGTACGCAAATTTAAGGGGGTACTGCAATGCTTGCGTTAAAAACTATTTTGCTGGTAGAAGATGATATTGTTAATAGGAAACTTCTGGCAAAAATCTTAGCGGCAAAATATACAGTGCTAGAGGCGGAAAACGGGCAAATAGCTTTGGAATTGCTACGGGAGTATGCAGATGAAATTGTTGCTATTATGCTGGATCTAGTGATGCCTGTTATGGACGGCTATGCTGTTTTGCAAGAACTTAAAAATGATGGCGGTTATCGTAATTTGCCGATAGTGGTTACTACTGGCGACCGCAATAGTGATAATGAAATAAAAGCTTTAACCTTGGGTGCATGGGATTTTGTTTCTAAACCCTACAATCCTGACATCATCATGTTCCGCTTGAATAATGCGATTGAAAAAAGCCAGCTATCGGCATTGAAGGAACTTAAATATTTAGCGGAATACGATGCCTTAACGGGTATTTATAATAAAACCAAGTTTTTTGCTGTGACACGGGAAATGCTGGACGCAAACCCTGGGCAACAGTTTGCTTTTTTGCGTTTTGATGTAGATCGCTTTCAACTAATTAATTCTTTTTTTGGTGCAGCTGAGGGCGATAAGCTCTTAATCTACATCGCTGAGCAAATGGCCGTCGATGCTGAAAAATGTGTCCCGGCTACGTACGGCAGAATTGAGTCCGATATTGTAGGGTTGTGCGTTCCGTATCAGCAAAAAGAGCTGGAAGCGATGGTTAAACAATCTAAACAAACGCTGGCTTTGTACAATCCGGATTATGATATAGTACCGTCCGTTGGCATTTACGTTATTGATGAGCCGACAATTGCTGTGGAAGAAATGTATAACAGGGCAACGCTGGCGGCTAAAAGTTGTAAAGGTAATTACGTGGATTTTTATGCTTATTATAATGAGAGCATGAGTAAGTCGTTAGCCCTGGAGCAGGAAATAACTAACGATATGAATTTTGCCTTAGAAAATGGGCAGTTTCAAATTTATTTACAACCTAAATATAATATTCAAACGAATTTACCCTGTGGGGCAGAAGCTTTGGTTAGGTGGTTGCACCCACAAAAGGGGTTGCGGATGCCCAATGAATTTATTCCGGTTTTTGAACGCAATGGGTTTATTACCAGGCTGGATTATTATGTGTGGGAACAGGCGTGTCAATGTTTGCATGGGTGGCTAGCACAGGGTATTGTACCGGAGCCGCTTTCAGTGAATGTTTCTCGGGTTAATATTTACAATCCTAATTTAGTAGAAAATCTTTTAGAATTGCTAGAGCGTTACGAGCTAGAACCGGCACTTCTTAATTTGGAGTTGACGGAAAGTGCGTATACGGATAACCCGGTGACGATGAAAAAAGTCATGGCTCAGCTCCAAAGTCATGGGTTTACCATTATGATGGATGATTTTGGTAGCGGTTATTCCTCTTTAGCTATTTTAAAAGATATTATGATTGATATTTTAAAAATTGATATGCGGTTTTTATCGGCTACAGAAATTCCCGGACGTGGTGAAAATATCGTTGCGTCAGTTATTCGTATGGCTAAATGGCTTAATATTCCTGTTATTGCCGAAGGAGCGGAAACGGCAAGGCAAGTGGAGTTTTTGCGCAGTGTGGGTTGTGATTATGTTCAGGGCTATTATTTTGCCCGGCCGATGCCTGTGCTGGAGTACGAGCAACTGTGTATGCAGTCGGCACTTACGAAGCAAATAGTAACGAAGCAAGAACAAACCTATTATAGCTATAATGATTTATTTACCGTTAATCAAGAGATGAAACGGTTATTTAGTGATGCCTTGCAAGCAGCGGCTATTTATGAATTCGTGGGTGAAAAGATTGAAATTCTGCGGGTCAACGAAGCTTATTATGCGTTGTTAGGTTCTGACGCTATGCTGACCAAGGTGCCTGATTTATTGAACTTAATTGATGAGGAAAGCCGTGAGGCGCTACTCAATGCTTTTCGTGTTTGTGTGGCCACAAGGGGGACTGCCGAATGTGAATATATGCGCCGGCGGGTCATGGGTACACCGCTATGGCTCCATGCTCGGCTACGGTATGTGTCTGTAGCGGGGAATAAGCATATTTTAATCGGCGAATTGACGGATATTACCATGCGCAAAGAACTTGATTCCGAGTTGCAAAAATATAGGGAAGTACTACTTACCAACCGTCAAGAAACCAATACGGTGCTCATTGTAGATGATGCGGCGATTAATCGGGTTATTTTAAAGAAAATTCTCCAAAATAGATTTACTTTTTTAGAAGCTGCCAATGGTCTTGAGGCCATTGAATGTTTACACGATCAGCAAAATAATGTAGATTTAATTTTATTGGATATTAGTATGCCGCTGATGGATGGCAAAGAGTTTTTGCAGTACAAGAAAAAGTCGCCAGAATTAGATGGTATTCCTGTCATTATGATTACGGCTGACGATAGTGCACAGCAGCAGGTTAGTACTTTTACACTAGGCGCCAATGACTATATTGTGAAGCCTTTTATTCCAGAAGTAGTAGTGCGCAGAGTGCAGAATGTGCTAGAGGCGAACCATCGGTTTAAAGAAATGGTACGTGAATATAATACGATGTCGGAGCAGGTCAAAACAGACCTGATGACAGGTTTGCTCAATCGAGTTAGTACTGAGGTTATGATTTCTCAACGTTTAGCTAATACCAAAGTTCCTTGTGTGATGTTGATGCTAGATATTGATAATTTTAAGAAGATTAATGATACCTCAGGGCATGACTATGGTGATAAGGTAATTTGCGCGGTGGCTGAAAAGTTACGCCAGGTTTTTAGAAAAGAAGATATTATTGGCCGTATGGGTGGCGATGAGTTTGCCATCTTTATAGAAAATATGCCTAAAAAGTTTCTGCTTGAAAAAAAAGCCAAACAATTGTGTGATAGCATTGCTAGTATTGAGCTAGACGGCAAGCACGCAGGAATTACTTGCTCGGTAGGTGCAGCGGTTTCTTCGGAAGAGGTACCTTCTTTTGCGGCCTTGTACCAAAATACGGATAAAGCGCTCTACAATGCAAAATGTAATGGCAGGAATACGGCGGCGATTTATGGTGAGGCGCAGGTGGATAGTAAGTGGCTTACTGATGCGGAAAGTGTGCTGGCGGAGATTAACGATTTTATTTATGTTTGTGATAAAAGCACTTATGAATTACTTTACGCTAATGATAATGTTTGTAAATTTGCCGGTGTGACGCAAAATGAGTGTCAAGGTAAAAAGTGTTATGAAGTTTTAATGCATAAGAAGGCACCTTGTGAATTTTGTTCTTGGGCTAAAATGTCTGTGCAGCAAGTCTACACGAGAGTCTTTCAGTCACCCAACAGCGGGCGGGTATTTTTAATGCGGGGCAAAGACCTTGAGCGGAACGGAGCATTGCTGCACTTGGAAGTGGCAGTGGATATCTCAACAATTGAACAGGATGCGAAGTTGAAGAGGGGAGCGAGCTGTAATGTATAATCCTAGGCGATCGCCAGAGGAAAACATTAAATTAATAGAAGCAACTTATGCACAGGCGGCGAAGCAGTGCGGGGTTACTATTTGGATGTTTGATTTTGCCAGTAGGACGATTTATGATCTAAATAACTCCACTCATATGAAGATTTTTGATACGATGAAGGTTATTCCAAGGGTGCCGGAAGTGTTTACAGAAGCAATAAGCCCTTTGCATAAAGAGGATGTGCCGGCGTTTATGGCTATGTTTGACAAGGTTTTGGCTGGAGAGCCGACCGCCAAAAGTGTCGGTCGCTGGTGGGATGATAACCATGAATTTTGTTGGTGGTATGAAATTGCCTATACAACCATTTTTGATGAACTGGGTAAGCCGTTTAAAGCGATTGGGACGGCGATTGATATTTCCGAACGGGTTCGGCTGGAAGAACGCTATCAAGAAGAAATTAAATGGCGCAAGGTTCATAATAAAGACGTGCTGGGTTCTTTTAAGATGAATTTAACGCATAACACTTGCGAAGACGGTCAAAGCGACGTACCGAGAATTTTAACTTTTAGTGACAAGGGCACGGTGGATGGCTTTTTTGAACTAGAATATGCGACGCACCTGGATGCGGAAGAATTGGCTCAATATAAAAGTCTTTTTAATCGTGAGCAGTTGCTGAAAAGCTTTTGGTCCGGTAAAACCAGTTTGGTGCAAGACTCTTATGTGGAATTTTCCCCTGACAAAATCCTTTGGATCCGCATTGAACTAGATATGTTCCAAAATCCTCAAAATAGTGATGTTGAGGCGTATATTTATGCCCTGGATATTGACCAACAGAAGTTGGCACGTGCCCTGGTATATAAAGTTGTGAATATCGACTATGATTATCTGGCACTGTTGGATATCCCGACTGGCGGGTATACGATTTTTGGCCAAGACGGTGCTCAAACACCGTTACCGCTTCTTAATGCTCGAACCTATGAAGAGGAAGTGACCAGGTTTGCCCATGCTTTTTTAGTGGAGGAAGATATTGAGCGCAATATTCAAGAAATGTCCTATGCTAATGTGTTTGCCCAGCTAGACAAGCAGGATATTTATACTTCTTATTGCCGTGTCAAGGAAGCTGATGGCAGTATTAGTTACAAAAAGTTGCAGTTTTCCTATCTCGATCAGCGGCAGACGAAAATCGTGCTGACGCGCACAGATATTACTAACCTTTATAATGACGAACTACGCAAAAATGCAGTGCTCAGAGATGCACTATTGGCGGCAGAGCAGGCGAATCAAGCTAAATCTGAATTTCTTTCTCGCATGAGTCATGAAATCAGAACACCGATGAATGCTATTATTGGTATGTCTACTTTGGCTGCCGGTTGTGTCAATGACCCAACGCAGGTCGCTGAATATCTGTCCAAGGTGGGCATTTCGGCGCGGTTTTTGCTGTCACTTATTAATGATATTTTGGATATGTCCAGAATAGAAAGTGGCAAGGCACTACTACGTCAGGATAAAATTCCCTTTGAAGAATTCATCAAGGGGATTAATAGTATTTGTCATCTGCAAGCCCAGGAAAAAGGGGTAGAATATGACGCGATTTTAACCAGCTTTACTGAAGAGGAATATATAGGCGATGCCATGAAATTGCAACAAATCTTAATCAATCTCATTAGCAACGCTATTAAATTTACACCACGTGGGGGTAAAGTGCAATTTATTGTACATCAAGAAAAGCTTAACCAAGAAGAGGCTGTGATGAAATTCACGGTTAATGATACCGGTATCGGCATTAGTGCCAATTTCATGCCCCGGCTTTTTGAGCCTTTTGAGCAGGTCAACATCGGTGCTACCAGTCCCTATGGTGGTACGGGGTTAGGGCTGGCTATCTGTAAAAACTTAATTAATTTGATGGATGGGAAGATCAGCGTGAATAGTATTGAAGGTGTCGGTAGCGAGTTTGCTGTCACAGTTAAACTAGGTATTTCCGAGGCGAGCAAGCGAGCCGTCAAAGCAAAAAATAATGTGCGTTTGGAAAACCTGCGGGCATTAATTGTCGATGATGATATTATTATTTGCCAACATACGAAACAAGTATTGGCAGATATGCGGATGCAGGCAGAATACGTGATTTCCGGAGCTAAAGCGGTGGAAGTAGTAGAGGAGAAATGGGAAAAACGGGAGTGCTACGATATTATCCTGGTGGATTGGAAGATGCCGGATATGGATGGCATTGCTACGACAAGGGCAATCCGCAAAATTGTGGGACCGGAGGTTACGATTATTATTATGACTGCCTATGACTGGGCGGCGATTGAAGTGGAAGCCAAACAAGCTGGGGTCAATATGTTGATTTCAAAACCTTTGTTTAAAGCTTCCCTTTGTTCGACTTTTGAAAAACTCTATACGGCTAAACAGCAGGGGCTAGCACCAATAGCGGCGAAAGAACTGGACTTTTCTGGCAAGCGTGTGTTGTTAGTTGAAGACCACTTGCTCAATATTGAAGTCGCTAAAAAGCTGCTGCTTAAGAAAAACTTACAGGTAGAGGTCGCTGAAAATGGTTTGCAGGCGATTGAAAACTTTGCCCAGCATGAAACAGGTTATTACGATGCTATTTTGATGGATATTCGGATGCCGGTTATGGACGGTTTAACGGCAGCCAGATCTATTCGCCAGTTGCGCAAGGCTGATGCTACAACTATTCCTATTATTGCTATGACAGCTAATGCCTTTGAGGAAGATATTGAGCAAACGCAGGCTGCCGGTATGAATGCTCATTTGGCCAAACCGATTGAACCTGCACTATTATATCAAACGCTACAAAGGTTTTTACAAAAGGAGGAATGAAGTGATGCAAAAGCTTACTGCAAGCCAAGTGGATTTACTGGAGCTATCTTTGCCCTTGGGACTTTTACTGGTAAAAGCTTCTGCTGACCTTCACATTGTTTTCGCGAATGCCATGTTTGCTACCATGCTGGGATTTGCTGATGCGGAAGAGCTAACTCAAGCTTATCAAGGTTCTGCGTGGAAGCTGGTAGCACCAGAGGACTTACCTCAGATTAAAGTGGCCGCAACTCAACGCACTGGTCACTTTGAACCTTATGAAATTGTTTATCGAGCAGTGAAAAAAGATGGTAGCTATATTTGGGTGAACCAAAATTCTCGCCATATTGTTAATGAAAAGGGTGAAGAGCTGATCTTCGCCTACTATACAAATATTACGGCCCAAAAACAATTGGAAGCAGTCATTCTTGCGGATGAGCGCAAATATGAAACGCTTATTAATGCTATTCCCGGCGGCGTTGGGGTATATGAACTTAATGCACAGTTTACCCCCTTGTTTATCAGTGCCGGTTTGAACAAGCTCTGCGGCATGACCCTAGAAGAATACCAAAAGGCAACCAGTCAATCAACCTTGGACATTTTGCACCCTGCTGATAGGCAAGGTTTAATTGACGTTATCCAAACCGCAGTTAAAGAAAAAGGAAAATTTACTTATACGCACCGGATTGTGCAAAAAGCTGGTAATTATCGCTGGCTGAGAGTTTCCGGCCAAGTAATGAACTTACAAGAAGGCGAACCGGTGCTTTATACGGTTTTTACGGACGTGCATGAACAGATTAAAGTTGAGCAAGCTTTGCGGGAAAGTCAATTGCGCTATGCCATGGCGGCCAAGGCTTCCAATATTAATATCTGGGAATATACTTATAAGACAGATACCATGACGATGTTTTCCACATCTCCGAGAATAAATTCTGCAAATCCTGTGATTACCAACTATTTACGCTCAGTTACGGAAGAAGGACATATTAGAGAAGATAGTAAAATTTTACTCTTTGACATGATAGAAAAATTAAAACATGGGGTCTTAGAGGTGACGGAGGAACTGTGGATTAGAGAACGACCGGAGGAAGAATTTTGGTGTGAACGGGTAACTTATACTAATATGTTTGACGAAAATGGTCAGCCTGCTAAAGCCTACTGTGTGGGGCAGGATGTTACGAAAGAAAAAGAAGCGGAAAAACGATATCGGGAAGAGCTATCTTATCGACAAGCCATACAAAAGGCGACAATGGCTTCTATTAACGTTAATCTGACCAAGAATACTATCTTGGATTATAAAAGCATTTTTGCGGAAATCATGGGACACATGAGCGCAGCAACCACTGCCCAGGAGTATTTTGACCAAGTTGCGACCGAGCTTGCGACGCCGGAGATGCAAGAGCAATGTCGGGCGACCTTTAATCGGGAGGCGATGCTGTATAAATTCGCCACTGGTAGCAGAACTTTAACCCTGGAACTGACACGGAAGCTGGGTGGACGGCGCTATTGGACGGTTGTTACTGCCCATATGATGAAAAAGACAGAAACCAATGAAGTGGTGGCTTTTATCTATTCTACTAATATTACGAATGAAAGAACTATGCAAAACGTAATGAACACTATTATCAAAACAGATTATGATTTTTTGGTGGTAGTGGATGGAGAAAAAAACACCGCAGTGCGTTACAGTGAGAAAGCTTTGGGTAATGTTTATGAACATGAAAGTGTGCACTTTGAAGAGGAAACTCAAAGCTATGTGCGGCACTATGTTTGTGCGGAAGATGCCGAGCGGGTAGCACAAGCAATGACGATTAAAAACATTCTTGCTCAACTAGATGCTTATGCTACTTATAATATTTTTTATCGTGTACCCAATGTTCACGGTGATATTTTACAAAAACAATTACGTTTCAGCTATATCAACAAGGAAATTAAAAATTTTCTCATGACCCGTAACGATATTACGGCGGCAGTGGCGGAGCAAGAGCAAAGAAATCAGGAGCTGGTTGCAGCTGTTGCCATGGCAGAACACGCCAATGCGGCTAAATCGGAATTTCTTTCCCGCATTAGTCATGAAATACGCACACCGATGAATGCTATTATTGGCTTGGAGCAAATTGCTCTGCAAAGGGTGGACGACCGCGCACTAGTGACGGATAGTCTTGAAAAAGCCCTTTATGCCGCCCAGTATTTACTGTTGCTCATTAATGGCATTTTGGATATGTCGAAAATCGAAAGTGGTAAAGTAACCCTTAAAAATGACGTTATTGTTTGTCAAAAATGTTTGGAAGCAATTAGTACGATTATTAAAGCCCAGGCAGAAGCCAAGGGCGTAGAGTTCACCGTGACAAAATTTGAGGGGTGCCCACATAATTACTGGGGTGATGGGGTTAAACTGCAACAAATATTGATTAATGTCTTGACCAATGCCGTTAAATTCACACCTACGGGTGGGAGTGTGCATTTAGATATTACGCAAAGGGAGCTAGTTGGTCAGCGGGCAACACTTTGTTTCCAAGTCAGTGATACTGGGATTGGTATTAGCCCAGCATTCTTGCCTAATCTTTTTAAGCCTTTTTCCCAAGAACACAATGGTGCTAATTCTGGTTATGGTGGCAGTGGACTAGGCCTGGCGATTTCCAAAAATCTTGCCCAACTCATGGGTGGGGATATTACTGTTAGTAGCGTGCTAGGTGAGGGCACTGTTTTTCGTGTTGTCCTACCTTTGGAAATCATGGATGCTACCGAGGTACTTAGTGGCGAGGAATGGGATAAGGAAGCAGACAATGTTACCTACGACTTTAGCGGACGACGTTTCTTATTGGTGGAAGACCATCAGATTAATGTGTTAGTGGCTAAAAAGCTCTTGGAGTTTAAGCACGCTAGCGTAGAGGTGGCGGAAAACGGGCAAATTGGTTTAGATATGTTTGCCGCCAGCCCAGAGCATACTTATGATTTGGTGCTGATGGACATCAGAATGCCGGTGCTGGACGGGCTAGCAGCGGCTAAGGGTATTCGTGCTTTGGCTAACCGTTGGGCGCAAGCAGTGCCTATTATTGCGATGAGTGCTAATGCCTTTGCGGAGGATATAGCTAAATCTAAAAATGCCGGAATGAATGCACATCTGGCTAAACCTATTGATGCTGAGCTGCTTTATCAAACGATAGGGCGGCTATTACCAAAGAAAGGGGTAGCTGCAGGTGAAGAATAACTACTACGTGATTGAGAAAAGCTCCTATAAATTAGTCTATGCTAATGAAGCCATACAACAGCTCCTTGCGAAGGTTGGCATTAATGATTACTTGGGGCGCAAATGTTATGAGATTTTTCGGCAACGCCAAGCACCCTGTGAGCATTGCTTGGCACATCTTGCGGAAAAAGAGGGCGAGCTCCATGAAGTCTATATTGAGTTTTTGTCCCAATATTTTTCTGTCCTTTCCCATACTATTACTTGGCATGGGATTCCGGCCTATGCTATTTATTTTACAGCGAGTGCGACCGAGAAGAACTCTTCGCCAATAGTTAGAAAACTGGATAATAATATCCCGGGGGCAGTTTTTCGTTGTAAATTTGATACTAACTGGACAGTTGTTGCGGCCAATGACTGTTTATTTGAATTTATCGGTTATACCCGGGAAGAATTTGCTGCCATGGGTAATAAGATGGCAGCGGTCATTCACCCGGAAGACCTCCCCGAGGTTATGCCGGTTATTAACCAGCAGTTAGCAACCGGTCAAACAGTGGTGGAACATGAACAACGACTTATTTGTAAAGATGGTTCCATTAAATGGGGTCTAATTCGTGGTCAGCTGGGGCATAGTGACCAGGTGGGACAGAATTTTTATTGCGTGTTTGTCGATATTAGTAAGCAAAAACAAGCACAAGTGGAACTTAGTAAAACGCAAAAAAAGTTAATCGCAGCTATTGACCATGCCGGTCTTGCCTATTGGGAATATGACCTCGCTCACGACAGAGCGTATTTCAATACTGTTGCTACAGCGGAGTATGCACTTACGCCCATCCTGGAAAACTACCCAGCTAGTTTTTATGCTACATCGGTTTTGCCACAAGAGAGCATTCAGCAGTTTGAAGAGTTGATACAGGCAGTTAAAAACGGCGAGCCGCTATCTATGGCAGATATTAAAACGAAGAATGCTCAAGGGGAGGTCGTGTGGAAACGCGTGCGTTTTAATACCATTTTTGATGAATATGGTAACCCTTCCTGGGCGGTTGCTACGGCAACTAGTCTTGATGATTATAAGGAACTGGAAAATAGATTTTCTACGGTGATGGAGCAAAATAATATTGAAACCTGGTTGTATGATTTGGAGCGGCAGACGATTATTCAAAATTACAATACAGAACCACTTTATGGTTTCTACAATCGGGAAGTACCTAATGTTCCGGAAATACTCATTGAGAATAATTTGTGCCACCCTGAGGACATTCAGCGTTTGCGGATGTTTTATAAAAAGTTGGAACAAGGTGTAACTGAGCTGTCTGAAACCTTTAAAGTGTGGGACTTGCGGACGCAGCATTATGTTTGGAAACGCAGTACCTATACTGTGTTGCCTAACCGCCAAGGCCGGAGACGTTATGCCTTGGGTAGCTCTGTAGATGTGAGTGACCAAGTGGAGGCCAAACAAAAATATGCCGATGCTCTTAAATATCGTTATAATACTTTGAGCGAAAATGTAATATTAGCGGGGCATTGCAATGTAACGCGCAATGTGATGTTGGAGGTTGAAGATAAAACCGGCTCAAAATTGAAGCAGCGTTTTGGGCTAGTGCGCGAGAATTTTTACCGCGGTGTGGCTTCACTAATCCCCGACCGCGAGCAACAACAGATTTTTTGCAAAACCTTTTTGAACGAAAATATTCAAAATAGTTTTGAGCTCGGGATTACCCAACACAACTATTCTTGCATGGTTAATTTGGGCCCGGAGCAGGGTTTGCGCTGGATTTCAACGCATATTGACACCGTTTTGCAACCGCAAACTAATGAAATAGTGGGCTTTTTAACGGTGACAGATGTTTCTGCCAGCAAAATGCAGGAACAGGTCTTAAACACGGTTATTCAGTTCGATTATGATTATGTGGCACATTTAAATTTTCATACTGATAGTATGGTATTTTATAAGAGTAAAACGCAAGGCGACCAGCTTAAGGGCTACCAATATGGTGTTTCCTATTCCTACAAGGAAGCGATCCAGCGTACAGCCGAAGGCTATGTTCTAGCCGAGGAGCGGGAACAGTATTTGGCAAAAATGTCCATTGCCAATGTGGTGCAACAATTACAGGACACAGACAGCTATGAGTTTACGTATCATTTTCAGGAAGTAAACGAGGAAATACGGACTAAGCAAGCTAGATTTGCTGTGTATGACAGAGCAACTGGTATTGTGATTTTTAGTCGGGTGGACGTTACAGAAATGTTGGCTCAGCAAGAAAAACAAAAAATTGCACTCTCGGAATCACTGGCGCTGGCTCAACAGGCCAATAACGCCAAATCAAGGTTTTTGGCGTCTATGAGCCATGATATTAGAACACCGATGAATGCCATTATTGGTATGTGCAGTTTGGCACAGACTGATGAACATAATGAGCAGCAAGTGCACGAAAGCTTGCAAATTATTGCTCAGTCTTCCAAGCTATTACTGGCTATGATTACAGATATTCTGGATATGAATAGGATTGAAAGTGGCAAGCTCGTCCTCACTAATGAAAGTTTTTCTGTGGCAGAACAGCTGCAATTGGCGATGGGAAGAGCACGGGCTCTGGCCAGAAAAAAAAGGCAACAAATTGAGCTGGCTTTGGAGATTACTCATGATTGCTGTAGTGGTGATATTGTCAGAATTCATCGCGTGATTGATAATATTTTGGCGAACGCAGTGAAGTTTACGCCGGAGGGTGGGAAGATTACTTACAGAATTACGGAGTCGGCTTTGGAAAATAAAAAGCTGGGCCTTTATCGTTTTGAAATTACTGATACTGGCATTGGCATGACGGCCGAACAACAACAATATATTTTTGAACCTTTTTACCGAGTGGAAAACGCAATGACCGCTCAGGCGGAGGGGGCAGGGCTTGGTTTATCCATTGTAAAAAGCATTGTTGATTACATGGGTGGTATTATTGCGGTGCACAGCACACCGGGGGTGGGTACTACTTTTACAATTGAATTGCCGCTACGACTGGAACAGGACGGATTGGTGTTGCCGACAAGTGCTCAGCCTATGGGCGCAGCCTTGAGTTTAGCTGGCAAACATATTTTGTTGTGCGAAGATCATCCTGTCAATCAATTAGTAGCCAAACGAATTTTGGAAAAAGCAGGCATGAACGTGACGGTGGCGTCTAATGGGCAAGTAGGCTACGAGCTGTTCGCCCAGAGCCAGCCTCAAGAATTTGACTGTGTCTTAATGGATATTCAAATGCCGCTCTTAAATGGCTATGAAGCTACTCGTGCCATAAGAACTTGTGGGCATCCGCAGGCTACAACTATTCCTATTATTGCGATGACTGCCAATGCTTTTGCAGAAGATATTCAAAAAAGTGCGGTAGCTGGAATGGACAAGCATTTGTCCAAGCCGATTGAGCCCCAGCAGTTATATGCTATCTTGCTAGAGTGCTTTAGCTAGTGGGGCTAGTTTGTTATTTTTTATACATCAAAACGAGGACTGGGGGAGCGTGAACCCCAGTCCTCGTTTTGATGTGGAGCATGTTTTTACCTTGGGTGGCTACCGAAAAAGCGAGTTAGAAATACTCAGTTGTCTAACCGCACGGGAAGCGAGCGTTACTCTTTTGAGAAGGAACGTTTATATTGTCTAATAGGATAACAATAGTTGCTATTTTGTGCTAATATATACATATTAGAAAAGACATATTTCGTTGAGCTACAGATATTAGTCGGAATTTTTAGAAGAGGAGATCTTAAGCAATGAAACTGCGGCGGAAACTTTTACTAATTGAGGACTTAGAAGTGGACAGGGCTATTTTCAGAAATTATTTTTCCTCCCAATATGAGATTTTAGAAGCTGGCAGCAGTATGGAAGCCTACACTTTGCTGCAACGTTATGCGGACGACGTGGCGCTCATTTTGCTGAACATTATTATGCCACAGGAAGAAGGCTTTACGGTCTTACATGATATGCGTACCCTAGGTCTGTCTTCGCAAATTCCGGTAGTAGTGGTTGCGGTGACGGACGAACCGGAAATAGGTGTACGTGCTTTTTCTCAAGGGGCGATTGAACTAATTTTTAAGCCCTTTGACCTTCATATTGCGGCACGGCGTATTAATAATGCGATTAATTCTTTTGCTCTTTTACATCCCGGCTATAGAGCTGTTGGTGCCGGAACTTTGACTCAAGTGGCTTACCGCCAACCGCAGATAGTGGCGGCTAGTAGCGCCACACGCAAACACGGTGGTAGCAAGGACGTTTTTGTGTGGGACTATGATTTGCGCACGAAGTGTATTTTGCAAACGGCGGGAGCACCCAAATTCCCCAATTTTGGACGTGTAATTAAAGATGTTCCGGAAACCCTAATTGCAGCCGGCTATTACCACGAGGACGACGTGGCTAAGGTGCGGGAACTCTATCATAAATTAGCCCAGGGTGAGCACACGGTGTCTGCCGTGGTGCGAGTAAGAAACAGCGACCAAGTAGAGCAACTCCTTGCTAATTATCGCTATACTTTTATTTCTTATACCAACATCTTAGACAGTGAGGGCGTGCCCTATCATGCAGCAGGCATTTCCCGCGATGTTACTGAGGAAAAACTGCAAAGTATGAAAGGACTCCAGTTTAGAGCTGCTTTAATGGCGAATAGTATTATGAGCAGTGAGGTTGACCTCACTGCCGACCAAGTGCTTAGTATTACGGAAAAAGGATTTTATGTAGATGAGCAATCTACAGCTACCACTTGGACTCAACTAATGACGCACAAAATCCTCACCTATGTAGAAGCTAGTGACCGCCAGCGGGTTACAGCACAGCTAACTTGCGCCAATTTATTGAGCGCTTTTAGTGCCGGGAACACAGAACTTCATTTGGATTTTCGGGTAGCAAATGGTTCCAGTTCTAATTTAGTGTGGGTGACGGCTTTTGCCTATTTACTTAAGGATATTGTCAGCGAGCATATTTGCTGTCATTTTTATATTAAGAATACGGATACAGAAAAACGGCTAGCCTTGGCGGTTAAGCAACAGGCAGAGATGGATGTTTTGACGGACAGCTATAATCGTAAAGCACTGATAGCGCTGGTTGATCATCAGCTTACCAGTGGTGCTAGCGGAAGTGCACACGCTTTGATTATCCTAGATATTGATAATTTTAAAACTATTAACGACAACCATGGTCATACTTGTGGCGACTTGGTGTTAACAGAAACGGTTAAATATCTCAAAAGTTGTTTCCGCAAAGAAGATTTGATTGGCCGCCTGGGTGGCGACGAATTTATTATCTTTATGAGTGACGTGGAAGTGCGGTCTGCTATTTATCGCAAGGTTGATGAAGTTTGTGATAATTTTTGCGCCGAAGCCATTGCGGACGGCATTTTCCCACCAATTTCATGTTCCCTTGGGGTAGCAATTGCACCCCAAGATGGTAGTACCTTTGCTCAATTATATGAACACGCCGATATTGCTTTGTACCAAGCTAAAAGGCAGGGGAAACATCGGAGCGTTGTTTATAGTAGCTAAGTCATTGCAGAATAGAAAAAGCCAAGAGGCTCCTTTGTTGCTACAAGGGAAGCTCTTGGCTTTTTAATTTTTTGTTTTTAGAACAGGGATACGTCGGTTAGTTTGCTTTTATCGGCTTCATCACCATATTTAGGGGTGAGATAGTTTTCAAAAAGAAGCGCCAGTAATGCACCGGAAATATTATGCCAAGCACTAAAGATCGCACCGGGAACGGTGGCCATAGGCATAGCTGCAAAATGAGTTTTGGCGAGTCCCGTGGCTAATCCGGAATTTTGCATACCGACTTCAATGGAGAGGGCAATGGCTTTGCGCCAACTCATGCCCACCATGCGTGCTACGGTAAAGCCCAGCATATAGCCTAAAACATTATGGAGCATGACCACTAGTAAAATAGTGCCGGAGGTTTGCAGAATATTGTCACGGCTAGAAGCAATTACGCCGGCGATGATTAAGGAAATAGCGATGCCGGATACGGCAGGAGTGTAGGATAGTGATTCTTCTGCAAAAACAGGAAACGCTGCTTTAACAGCTAAACCTAGGCAGATAGGAATAATAACGATTTGAACAATACTCCAAAACATTCCAATCGGGTCGAAGGAAATTTTTTCGCCAATGAGTTGATAAGTGATAAAAGGCGTGAGAATAGGAGCTAAGAGCGTAGAAACACTGGTCATGGCTACTGATAGTGCCAGGTCGCCTTTGGCCATGAAGGTAATAACATTGGAAGCTGTCCCGCCGGGGCAAGTACCAACTAGAATGACGCCGGCCGTTAGGGCAGGACTGAGGTCAAACATGGTAGCGATGCCGAAAGCTAAAGAGGGCATAATGAGGAATTGAGCGAGTGCGCCGACGGCAATATCGCCAGGGCGTTTGAGGACTAAAGCAAAATCGCTGAGGTTTAGTGTCATGCCCATACCAAACATGACGACGCCTAGGAGTAGGGATAAAATGGCTACGCCACCGACTTGCCCAGTAACCCACTTAAATTCTGCCGGTAAAGTCAGACCCAGTACTAGAAACAGTACGGCAAAAAGACCAAAATATTTTCCAATAAAAGCACAGATTTTTTTCATCAAACAGGACCTTCTTTCTTAAAATAGTATTTAGCAGTGGCCGGTCAAACCAATGCTAAAAGGAGTGCGTCTGCGGGCAGTCACCTATGCCCTGTTTGTAAGCAGGGGTGATTAATCTTTGCAGAAGTTGCCATAATTATACACAAAACCTTGGCTTAGGTAAAGTGGAAACAGGGAAATTAGCCGGGAAAACTTAAAAGACCAGAAAAACGTACAGAATTAACAAAAAGCAAGGGGTCAGGGGGCTTGTGGTATAATATGAACAGCAAGTAAGTAACGGAGGTTGGTAAAATGGCAATCTATACTATTGCTCGCGATTATCAGCAGGAAAGTGTCATCATGAAATCGCGGTTTATTTGTACTTTGCGCAAAGTGAACAGCGAAGAGGACGCGCAAGCGTTTATTAAAAGCCTGAAAAAGCAGTATTGGGATGCTACGCATAATTGTTCGGCCTATATTATTGGTACTGGGGGAACCAGAGAGCGCGCTCATGATGATGGGGAGCCGGTAGGAACGGCAGGGCAACCGATGCTGGAAGTTTTGCGCAAGCGGGAGGTGCAAAATGTAGCGGCAGTGGTTACGCGCTATTTTGGTGGCATTAAGCTAGGCGCGGGGGGCTTGGTGCGTGCCTATGCTGGAAGTGTTAATGACACGGTGCAGGCAGCAGGTCTGGCAGAAATAGTGCCCATGGGAACTTTTGCTCTGCGACAGGAACTAGAAACGATTGGCAAAGTGCTGAATACTTTGTATCAGCAAAGGTTGTTCACCGTGCAAGAGGTGGTGTATGGACAGCCGGCAACTATTTTGTTGAGGCTACCGTTGGCAGAGCAACAACAGGTAGAAGCGTGGTTGACGGAAACACTCAATACGATGATTAGTATCGAGCTGATTGCGACTGGGTTTAGCGAGCAAGCCCTTAGTAAGGGCGATGGTGAGAAAGCTTGACAGGCGGGGTAAATCCTGCGTAAAATATGAGCAGGTAAGACCACTACACAATAAAGGCAGGTAAAAATATGAATAGAAAAATCTTCAGCAAACAAAGTTTGCTGGCTATGTTACTGGCAGTGGGATTATTCACAACTAGTGTGGCGACAGCAGCAACGCCGGGACAAGCTTCTATCCGCACGGTGAGTAGGACAGAGGGTATTTACGATGTGGAGTATCCTCTAGTTTATGATGTAGCTAAGAGTGCCGCCCGCAATGCGATTAATGCAGATATTGACCAACACGTGCAGAGCTTTTATAAAGTGGCGGCCCGAGAAGACGGTAAGGCCAAAGCTAGATATACCGTGCATAAAAATGGCGAGAATATTTTGAGCATGAGCTTTATTGTGTCGGACTGGTCGCAAAATCAAGCGGAACCACGAAATAAAACGGTGGGTCTAAACTATCATGTGGATACGGGGAAGACGATTAGTTTGTCCGAGTATTTTAGTAGTACGGAAGTAGCGGCCAGAGCTAAAGAGGGTTTAGAGTATGTACATGGAATTAGTACCCAACAGACGGTAGGACAGCCGGATAGTTTCTATGTTGATGAAGATGGACATATTATTGCTATTTACGCTGCGGGTAAAGTGGCAGCGCAGGCGACAGGCGAACTGGAAATAGATTTGTCGGCGTTAGAAGGTGGGTCCACAAGTGGGGTTAGCGCAGTTGCGAAGCCGGTAAAACCGGTAAGCAAACAGGTAGCAAAACCGGTGGTCAAACCGGCGGTAAAACCGGTAGTAAGACAGGCAGAAAAACCGGCAACTAAGCCAGCGCAAGCAGCTACAGCAACGCCTGGCACTACGTTTAAAGAGCGTTTAGCAGCGGCGCAGGCAGCACCTAAACCGGTGATTTCCAATCAACCGACACCGACAGCGGTTACCGGTGAGCGGCACCCGATTATTATTCCTGAGCAAGCGGATAAAAAGGTAACACCACCGGCACAACCGGCAGTAACTAAAGCCGAATCGGCGGATACACAGGTAGAGCCCATAGCTAGTAAAGCCGAACCTGTAACTGCTAAAGTAGAGGCTGAAAGTACTAAAGCTGAACCGGCGAGCACCCCTGAAGAACCGGTAGCTGTTAAAGCCGAACCGGCGGACACACAGGCAGAGCCGGCCGTAACTACGGTTAGTAGCGAACAGCAGGGCGTGGTCAAAGGGTTGGAGGTACGGCTACGGGTAGCACCTGGTACTAAGACCGTGGTCAGCGGTTATTTTAACAACGGTGAAACGGTGACTAAAAAAGCGGAAGTAGTAGCAGAGGGGATGACTTGGTACCAAGTTACCCGCACTAGCGGTGAAACCGGTTGGATGGCAGCTGAATATTTCCTGCCAACCACTACCGCTACTAAGACGACTGTCGCCGCTACTGAACCACAGGCGGCGACCATTCAAGGGACGGAAGTACGGCTGCGGAGCGAACCTAGTACTAACTCTGATATTCTCGACTATTTTACTGCCGGTGAAAGCGTGGAAATTCTGGCACGTCAAAATGTGGGCGAGGTAGAGTGGTGTCAGGTGCGCAGAGCTAATGGTAGTGAGGGCTGGGTAGCGGCTGCCTATTGTTATTAAAACTATTAAACTATTAAAATTATAAAACACCACGACAACGCAGGAGCGTTGTCGTGGTGTTTATTTTAGTCGTTTGTTAGAGGTTTAATTTTACGTGCCCAATAAAGGACGGGTGTATCAGCCAGGCTGGTCACGATAAAGACACAGTAACTGGTTAAAATAATATCGACCAAGGTGGCATTATCATAAGTACCGTAAAAGGCGCCATAGGTAAAGAGCACCGCATTAAGAGCTTGGGAAATTAGGGTGGCAGCATTATTGCGTAGCCATAGGTAGCTATGAGGATTGCCGGTATGTTTTGCGGTTAGCGACCACAGATGATGGTAAAGCCAAACGTCAAAACGTTGGACGATGGAATAGACCACAAGCCCCGAAATCATCATGCGTGGTGTATTAGAAAACACTGCTTGAATATGGGGGAAAATATGGTCGTTAGCGCTCGGCGTGTAGAGTAGCCACAGCTGGCTGACTACGATGAACATAGCAGAAACCATGACCCCCATGTTAACCGCTTCATTGGCTTTTTTCTTGCCGCTGACTTCACTGAGAATATCAGTGACAATAAAGGTAGAGGCAAAAACAACATTACCTAGGGTTTGCTCCAAAGAGAAAGCATTAATGAGAATCATTACTTCGATATTAGCGGCGATGGTGGCAAAGACCGTCCAGCACAAAAGGCCGGCATGGCCAAAAAGTTTGTAGAAAACAAGAATGCCACCATAGATGACAAGAATATTGAGAATTAGAAGACTTTCATTACTCATGGTCGGCACCGCCTACGCCAAAATCTGTATTGTTCAAAAGCAGGTCAATGCGGGGATTGGCAACGCATTGGGGATAAAGCTTCTCCATAAACAAGCGTAAGACTGCGGCGTCCGGTTGGAGGGGGGCAGTATTAGCTTGCATCAGGTTAATACAGAGGCGTTCAAAATGTTCTAGGCCGAGAGCGATATCTCGCTTCATAGAGGTTAAGGTTTGTCCGGTCAAACCAAAGAGCAAACAGCATTCTTCAAAATTTTGAGCCAGGGTGGCGGGACTAACGAAGCCCATTCCCTTGCAGAGTACACGTTCACGAAAATCTTCGTCAAAGGTTTCTACACCAATTTTAATTTTGGTGGTGAGGCCGACTTGGGCGAAAAAAGTCCGCCAAGTTGGCAATTGTGCTACATAATGGTAATGGGCTTCAAAGTGGAGCTGTTTAAGGTGGCAACGTACCGCGCAGGCACGAATGGCCTCTAAGGTCGCTGCATCTAGTTCGGGCAGACTGCCGGAATTAATAACCTCTAAAATACCAAAACGTCCGGTAACCTGGTTTAAAATGCTTTGGTTTAAATTGGCGTTGGCGTCAGTGTCGGCGGAGCAGTCTAGATGATAATCGCAGAAGCGGCAACGTCGCCAAAAACAACCGCTTCCACGTAAAAGTACAATTTCGCGGGGGTTTTTCTCAGTAATTATTCCATAACGTTCCATAGGTAACAAGTCTCCTTTTTGTTTTTAAGGGAGGGTAGCAAAGGCAAAACTCCCAAATTTGATTATGACGTTATTATAGCACAAAAGTTATTAGTTTTAAGAGGGGGATTTTTTAAGTTAGCAGGAAAAAACCCTCCTATAGAGAAGTAGTTATTATTAAAGGTATTATTAGGGGGGAGCAAAGTGGCAGTTAGCGGCTATTTACAAACCAGTGACCAAGCGACTATTTACTACGAAGTGGCAGGGGAAGGACAACCGGTGGTTTTGGTACATGGGTGGTCCTGTTCCAGTAAATTTTATGCTCGCAACGTAGCAGGTTTACAGGCGCAATTTCAAGTCATAACTTTGGATTTACGGGGACATGGTAAATCTTCCAAGGGACTACAGGGTTATACCCTAGAACGTTTAGCCCAAGATGTGCGGGAATTATTGGTGTACCTTGATTTGCACGAGGTCCTTTTGATGGGCTGGTCTTTGGGTGGACCGCTGTTACTAGCTTATTGGAGGCAATTTAAGCAAGACAGTCGTTTGGCCGGTCTGGGGCTTATTGATATGACACCGTTTCCCATGGGGGCGGCACCGTGGAATTCTCACGGCTTGCGGGAGCATAATGCCGAAGCTTTTAATGGGATGGTTAGTGCGTTGCTAGCGGATCAGCAGGGTTTTGTTGATGGTTTTGTTAAAAAAATGTTCCCTGAGGGCGTGCAAGAAGCAAATACTCAGTGGATTAATGCAGAGTGCATGAAATTACCGCCCTATATTGGGATTGCCCTTTATTCGGCGTATGCTTATGGTGACTTCACTGATGTTCTACCAACGATTACGGTGCCAACGTTAGTTTTGGCTGCCAATAGTCAGATTTTTCCTGCCAGCATTGAGCAGGGACGACAGATAGCGGCGCAAATACCTCAAGGGCAGTTTGTGCCTTTTCAAACTGGTGGACACCTTTTCTTTTATTTGGTGGCAGAGAAATTTAATCAAGCGGTACTTACTTTTGCCAAGAGTCTGTAGCCTAAACCGGTATTGCAGGTGAGGTGTGGTATAATAAAAAAGCCAAAAAGATAATTAATGGAGGGCTGAGAGATGACCGAGGAAAAAGTAGCGACAGCACAAGGCTCTGCACCACAAGAAATGGGTGCGGAGGAATTTTTGGAGCTAGCCGCAGTTATAAGAGAAAAAATTAGAACCTCTGAGGAGTTAACGGCGGAGGGGAAAAAAGCTACTTTAGCGGTGTTAGACGGTGTTACGCAATCGGTCAAAGCACATGGTGTACGCCAACACGGGTTGACGAAAAAAATTAAAAGAGTAGCACTAACTGTGTTTGAACGCTTGTCCAAGGACACCACTAATACTGAACGTGAAACCGCAGTGTACCAGGCGCTACTGGTTATGACCTGGGAAGGCTTGCGCTCTAGTTGAGTCCTACCTACCAAAACAGCGACGTTACCCACTTAGTGGGTAACGTCGCTGTTTTATTTTCTGGTCAACTTATAGTTGGCAGTGATTTTCATCCGTGCCATACAAAAGGACCATTTTCTTATCGTTAATCCAATTGATGGACAAAACATTGACTTTTAGGCTCAAAGCATGATCTTCGCTGAGAATTTCCAAATTATCAGTTTCGCCACGGGCGATAAATTCTGCAAGACAGACTGTACAAGGCTCACTGTTGCCGCCGTGGAGGGTTCTGAAACAAAAAGCATCGGGCTTGACGTTAGGGAAAAGCTGCTGCATTTTGCTATTGGCGTAGACTAACATATGGGTTTCCGGATTGATTACACAGATATAATCTGGGAGCACATCTAAAATCTTGAGCCGAGTATGAAGGTTTTCCAGCAAAGTAACCTCTGCTTTTTTCTTGAAAAGGAAGACACTGAGGACTTTGGAAAGGAAGGCAAGCTTCTCAACTTCTTCTGCCGTCCAGACTCTGTAGCCTTTGCATTCACCAAAACCGATGAAACCACAGACTTTTTCATCATTGACGATGGTTACTTGCAGGGTGGAAAGCATATTATGGAGAGCAAGGGCTTCTCGGAAATACGCCGGTAATTCTTTGACGTCACTACAATACAGGAGGCCATTGTGGTCGAAACTGTCAAAGATAGAACTAGAGCCAGAGGTTAACGGTACTTGCTGCAAGTGACTAAGACCGGGGATAATGCCCTCGTTACACCATTCGTAGGTATTGCTGGTAGTTAGGTCGTTTTCGTCATTTTCAAAGATGGCAACACGGCTGACATGGTATTGTTGACCAATAGCGGCTAACGCCATATTAATGGTGAGATTAAAATCTTTGGAGGTGTAGAGCAATTCAAAAATCTGACCCTCAATGCTATGGGTGGTTTTCAGATTTTGCAATTCTTCATCGTCAGTACGCGTGTTTTGCAGGGGATAACTGTCAGCTTGGTCTTCTTGATAGAGGACAAACTGGTCTTTACCATTGCGTTTAGCTTGATAGAGGGCAGCGTCGGCTTTGCGGCATAAAGCGGCAAAGCTTTCGTGCGGGTCTTTTACCATGACGACGCCCATACTGCAAGAGATGGTATAAGCATCTTTTTCACCACTATAGGTCTGCCGGAAAGCGGCGGATAATTCCGTTACCTTTTTGAGGACACTATTGACGCCGGCCACGTTTTTCATAAAAATTACAAATTCGTCCCCACCTAGGCGTCCTACCAAATCATTGTCCCGGAAAGAATTTTTGAGCTTGGTACTGATTTCAATAAGCACCAAGTCGCCGAAAGCATGACCTAGGGTATCATTAATGCCTTTAAAGTTATCAATGTCTAAAAGGATGAGTGCGTGTTGTACATGAGCAGTATTTTTGAGCATTTCATTGGACAGGGTAGCAATCGCAATTTTGTTGTACAGACCGGTCATTGGATCAGCTTGTACCTTGTTTGCCAGTAGCTCTGACTGCTTTTTAATCTCATCTATATCTGAAATAAAGCCAATTAAACTAGCAGGTGCACCAAACTCATCAAAACTTAAACTCAAATCGACATGACACCAGAGGTAACTGCCATCAAAGCGGCGCAGCCTAGCTTCGTAGCTGGTGGTGGTGCTAATGAGGACGGCTGCCAAGGCTTTTTGGGTGAGCAGCTGGTCTGCGGGGTGGAAAAAATACCTAGTAACAGCAGCCACAAAGTCCTCATGGGAGAGGGAGGCAAAAGCACTGGTGTCAGCCAAGAGCTGGGTAGCGGAAGTTCCAAAAATGCGTTCTGAATTTTCAAAATGAGTGTACAACTGCTTTTTCAAATCCACTTCAAACAAAGTACCACTGGAAGCATTGATTGCCACAGAAAAACGTTTCTCGCTTAAGCGCAAAGCTTCTTCTTGTTTTTTAATAACGGTGATATCCGTAATAATACTGTGATTATGTAGACCGTTAGCGTCTTCCACCAAATAGCCATTGTCCATGACCCAAAGGAAGGAACCGTCTTTTTTGTGCAAGCGATAAGGCATCCAATAGGTATTGCCATGTGTCAGCTGTTCTAAATAAATAGCAAAGACCTGCTTGCGATCTTCTTCTAAGATAATATTAAGATAGCACCCTTGGTACAGGGTTTTAATATCTTCCAAAGTATAGCCGGTCATTGCGGTAAAGCCGGGGCTGGCATAGGTAACAATTGTACCTTCGGCTACTTTAGAATGGATGGCGACAATCATACCACCGTTAATATGGGAGAGGAGGGATTGATATTGTTGGCTGGCAGCGACGATGGCCTTATTATGTCGTCTATTCCACCAAACAAGCCACAAAACTAGGAAAAGACCAATTAGTGCCAGCTTCGTCACAAGTTCAAGCACGATTTGACGAGTTTTAGCTTCTTGGAGGCGCATGAGGGAGTCAGAGGCAATACTAAAGGTATACCAATCATTAACGCCTGCGGGCATGAAACTGACGAAACGTTTTTTGCCATTATAGGTAAAAGCGAAACTTTTGCTTTCCCCTTGATTAATAGCAGTTTGTATTTCTGCGAGAGAAACGTTTTGTAGCTCGGTTTTGGCAAAAAAGGAAAAGAGATTTTGCTCATTGGACAAACGCTCCGTGTGTTCGGCAGCTAGGACAATATTACCATTAGGAGCCACAATAAAACCGTAGCCTTCACTGTAATAGGTAAAGTCTAAGAGTTCAAAACTGGCAGTAGCTAAAGGATAGATTCCAAAAAGAGCACCAATGGTGGTATCGTTTTTTAGCAGGGGGACGGAAATGATGATGACTTTTTCACCATTAACGGCATCCGCAAGTGGGTTGCTAACAGTTGTGCGACCCAGCATGGCTTGTTTAAAATAGTCACGGTGCGTAACTTCTACCAATCTGCCTTCATTAGAGCAGCTCATACCTTGTGCATTGGCAACTACGACTTTGGTAAAACCACCGTGAACCACTGCTTTTTTTAAGATGGGGACGATATCGTCTTGATCCACGTTTTCCAGACTTTCCAAGCTGACGGCAAGAATTTTGAGCGTTCTCACATCAGAAGTAATGCGTTCTGCAAAAGCCTTATTGTAATCTATGGAAACATCGGCAAGTGTCTGGTAAGTTTCATTAGTTAAAGTACGCTGTAATTGACGGGAAAAATCCCAAATGGTGCCGACTACTAGTACGCTTAGTGCCAGTAGCAAGAATAGTCTAACAATATTTTTTTGGTGTCGCATAACACGGCCCCCTTTAATTACCTATAATTACTTTGATTTACAGTTATTATACTACGTTTAAAAAATAAAGCCAACGCATTACAGCTTTGAAAGAAGTGCTGGTGGTAAGGCTGCTGTAATGGAGGGGGTGGCAGGAAAAATAAACGACTACTGCACTCTGGGGGTAAGAGTACAGTAGTCGTTAGGGGTGTGCTAGTTAGTTTTTTTAGATAGGAACATACTGATAATTTGGGTCAGCAAAGTTAGTTTTTCCGTTTCTTCCAAGGTCCACTCGCGAGTATTACGACATTCGCTAAAGCTGATAAAGCCATTGATTTTGCCTGCACTCATCATAGTGATTTGCAAACAGGACAGCACATGATAGGTTTCTAAAAGCTGTCTGCAATAAGGGGATAATTCACGCACATCACTACAAGCTAACAGGCCGTTTTGGTTAAAGGAGTCCAAGAAAGCTTCGTTACCAGAGGTTAGCTTTACATTTTGTAAGCGGGTGAGGTTAGGGCAGACGCCGGTGCTACACCATTCATAGGTATTAGTCGCTGTGAGATTGTCGGGGGAATTTTTGAAAATAGCAATGCGGCAAAGGTGGTAGTACTGACCGATGGTCGCTAGTGCCAAATTAACACCTAGAGCAAAATCTTTAGCGGAATACAGTAATTCAAAAATTTGTGCTTCAATACTACGAGTAGTTTTTAAATTTTGCAATTTTTCATTTTTACTTCTGCTGGTTTGGAGGGGATAGTTTTTTGCATATTGTTCTTGATAAAGCACAAATTGGTTCTTGCCTTGGGCTTTAGCCTGATAGAGAGCAGCGTCAGCTTTGTGAAATAGCGTGGCAAAATCGTCGTGATTATTTTCAACCAAGAAGATGCCCATACTGCAAGAAATATGGTAGGATTTTTTTTCATTGGTATAGGTTTGGCGAAAAGTAGCGTTTAATTCCGTTGCTTTTTTAAGGACACTGTCTATACTAGCAATGTTGCGCATGAAAATTGCAAACTCATCGCCTCCCATACGCCCTAGAAAATCTTGCTCCGGGAACAAATACCGTAATTTAGTACAGGCTTCAATTAAAATAATGTCACCAAAGGTATGACCATAGGTATCGTTAATTCCTTTGAAATTGTCAATGTCTAAAATAATGAGGGCATGACGCTCTAGGGGGAAGCCCTTTAATAATTGCTCTACGTAAGCACTAAAGGCAACTTTGTTATATAATCCGGTCATGGGATCGGTTTGGACTTTGGTCGCCAACAATTCTGACTGCTTTTTGATATCATCAATATCGGAAATGAAACCGACTAAGCGTACTGGGACGCCATAGGCATCAAAGCTTAAATATAAATCAAGCCGGCACCACAAATAGCTGTTATCAAATTTGCGGAGTCTTGCTTCTAAACTAGCAGGTTCTTTTTTCCAAGTTTTGGCGAGAGCCTGCCTTAAGCAGAGCTGATCCTCCGGAAGCACAAAATAGTTTATAAGGGCACTGACGAAAGTGGCATAGGGCAAGGAGGAAAAGGCCTTGGTGGCTGCTAAGAGCTTTTCTGCCGGCACGCCGAAAATCCGTTCCGCATTATCGAAATGGGCACAAAGTTGCTTTTGTAAATCAATTTCAAACAAGCTACCACTGGAGGCATTGATGGCCAGCGAAAAACGTTCTTCACTACGGCGCAGAGCATCTTCTTGCTTTTTGATGCTGGCGATATCAGTAATTAAGCAATGATTATGAGCACCCTTGCTATCTCGCATGATATAGCCGCTATCCATAACCCACAGGAGGGAACCGTCTTTTTTGTGCAGGCGATATGAGAGCCGATAGGTATTACCGAGGGCAACTTGCTTTAGATAATCGGCAAAAACAGCTGCTCGCTCTTCTTCTAAAATCAGGTTGAAATAACGGCCACGGTATAGCTCCTGCAAACTTTTCAAAGTGTACCCAGTCATTGCCGTAAAACCAGGACTAACCTCAGTTGCCACGACAGCCTCCAAAGAGGTGGCGTGATTGGCGATGACCATACCACCATCAATATTGGTGAGTAACGCTTGATATTTTTGGCTGGCGGCCAGCATGGCTTTATTATGTCGCCAATTCCATAAAATAATCCAAATTAGGAGGGAGAGACTGATAGCTGCCAGCTTGAGCAAGAGTTGCCCAACCATTTGCTGCGTAGCTTGTTCTTGTTCGAGCATGAGCGCATCGGAAGACACGCTAAAAGTATACCAGTTGTTAATTCCAGTGGGTGCAAAGCTCGCCAAGCGTCTTTGACCGTTATAGGATAAAGTAAAGCTGTTGCTTGCGCCGCCAATCATAGCGGTTTGTAGCTCTGCTAACGAGAAATTGGGCAAATCAGCTTTTGTAAAAACGTCGAATAAGTTTTTTTCGGCAGTTAGTTTATCCGCATGGGTGCTGGCAAGAATGACTTTGCCGTCAGGGGCCACGATAAAACCATAGGCATCGCCGTGGTTAGAAAAAGCCAGTAACTGCGAGCCACCGGTGGACAAAGGATAGGTGCCAAATAGTACCCCGACAATGTCGCTTTGCTTGTAAATTGGTACTACCAAAAACAGGCTTTCCTCACCGGTGACGAGGTCGATGAGGGGTTCACTGATTATCGTTTGTCCTTGCAGTGCTTGCTTAAAATAGGGGCGGTGCGTGACGTCTACTAATTTATCCTCGCTGGAATAGCTTCTGCCCTGAACATCTGCAACTACGACTTTGCTAAAGCCGCTGTTTACTACGGCTTTTTGTAAAATAAGCTGGAGCGGTTCTTTTTGATTTTGAGTGCTATCCACAGTGCCTAGGACGTCTGCTAACATTTTGAGCGTTCTAGTGTCAGCAGCGAGGCGATTAGCAAAAGATTTGTTGTAATCCAGCGAAACATTAGTTAATGTTTGATAAACGTCTTGGGTTAACGTGTGATGTAAGGTGGTGGAGAAATCATAAATAACACCTACGATGAGGGCTAAAAGTACTAGTGCCGACAAAATTCTTGCTATGGTTTTGTAATTTTGCATAGAATTTCACCTCACTTCTAGCTTGTAAGCTTCATATGTTACAGCTAGTATGTTCTCTTAAGGAAAATAAGTCAATACTTACAATTGCTTTCTTTATTTTAAAGCACTGCGTCTATTGGTGAGGTAAACAAAGCATGATAATACCACGAATAATTTACAACTAACAGTGGCTAAACTGGTATAATTAAGTTATCAATCATGTGAAATGGAGTGTTACTATGAAAACCTTGGCTTTGAAACCAAATTTTTTTTATTGTGGGGTACAGGACCGGGATTTACGAGTTTTTGACATTGTGATGACGACGCAGCACGGCACTACCTATAATTCCTATTTGCTTAAAACAGCTGGCCAAGTGGTTTTGTTTGAAACGGCGAAGGAGCAATTTTTTGAAGAATACTTAGCTTCTATTGAAGCATTAACTAAGGTGCAAGATATTAACTACCTTGTGATGAATCATACGGAACCCGATCATGCCGGCAGTGTTGCCAGACTTTTGGCACTTAATCCCCAGATTACGGTCATTGGTACCGTAGGGGCGATGGGCTTTTTGCGCGCAATTATGAACTGTGATTTCAAGCAACAAGTAGTCAAGGATAATGCCACGTTAGTTATTGGAGATAGGACGCTACGTTTCCTCGTATTGCCTAATTTGCACTGGCCGGACACCATGTTTACCTATATTGAGGAGGACAAGGTACTTTTAACTTGTGATGTTTTTGGCGCTCACTACTGCCCAGCGGATATTTTGCGGAGTACGATTACCGATGAAGAGGGGTATTTAGAGGCGGTTAAATATTATTTTGACGGCATTATCGGACCTTTTAAACAACCGTTTATGACCAATGCTTTGAGGAGAATTGCACCCCTGGACATTGATCTGATTTGTACTGGGCATGGGCCGGTGTTAGATAGCCAGGTGACGGCAATACAGGAGCTTTACCACAAGTGGTGTGTAGTGGCACAACCTAGTGCTACGGCTTTGGTAGTTATACCCTATGTGAGTGCCTATGGCTATACCAAAGCCTTAGCTGAGAGCATTGCCGAGGGTATTCGTAGTAACGGTAAAATAACGGTAGAATTGTTTGATCTGACGCTGATAGGGACGGACGTGGTCTTAGAACGCTTGGCGGTGGCGGACGGTATACTGTTGGGTTCGCCGACACTGTTGGGCGATGCCCTAAAACCAATTTGGGAGGTGGCAACGGCGATGCTGCCTGTTACCCATAAGGGTAAAGTTGCCAGCGCCTTTGGGAGCTACGGTTGGAGTGGTGAGGCTGTGCCTAACCTATTAGAACGGTTACGGCAACTCAAGATGAAAGTGCTAGAAGGCTATCGGGTACGTTTTAAGCCTAGTAGTGAGGAACTGGTGGCGGCTAGAGCCTATGGACAAGCTTTTGGACTGGAAGTTTTGACCAAGCGCACGCTGTAATTAGGAGCAAATAATAGCCTTAGCCAAAAGCTTTCTTATCGGCAGGGAGTTTTCTAATTAAAGTAAGTAGCGATAGTCACTCCTAATTAGTATAATATCTATGTAAGGTAAATCGTTTGCGAGGAGGAATTGAGTATGGGGAAAAAATCTAAAGAAATTTCTAAATTAAAGGTGGACAAGCTGTTAAAATTGCTTAATGCAGCTTTAGCGGAGGAATGGCTAGCTTATTATCAATATTGGATTGGCGCTCGTGTGATGGAAGGACCTATGCGTAGCGAAGTAGAACCGGAACTGTTAGTACACGCTAATGAAGAACTGGCACATGCAGTACTGGTAGTTAACAGAATTATTCAATTGGGTGGTACCCCGGTACTTAGTCCTGCTGAATGGCCAGAGGTTGCCGGTTGTAAGTATGCAGCACCGACTGACCCTTATGTTGAAGTCATTTTGGAACAAAATTTGGAAGGTGAACGTTGTGCTATTGAGCGTTACCAAGAGATTGCGGCTTTTACAGAAGGTAAAGATTATGCAACCTACCAGATGGCTGTTACTATTTTGAATGATGAGTTGGAACATGAAGAAGATATTGAAAGCTGGCTCAAAGATATTGACCGTCTGAAAAGCGATATTAAAAAATTTAGATTAGATTAATTAGACTAAATAAGACCAAAAAGCTTCTAACTCGAACTGAGCTAGAAGCTTTTTCGTTTCTCGGCTTTTGCATAGGCAGGGGATTAAATTTTTGTGCCTAATTTCGCAGTGGCTGGTTTTGTTGTATAATAAAAGCATTAAATAAATAGATGTAGGGGTGAACTGATTATGTGGGGAGCTATAATTGGGGATATCGTAGGTTCGGTGTATGCCTTTGATGGGATTAGAACAAAAAAATTTGAATTCTTTGATGTGAGAGGACATTTTTCCGATGAAACGGTACTTACTTGTGCCGTGGCTCAAGTAATGCGGGAGTATGTTGCGGGGGGCAAAAAACTAGATTTTGCCGCCGAACTGCAAGAGGCGTTTTTGGATTTTGGTTGGAAATATCCGGATTTAACTTATGGACGCAATTTTATTGCCTGGTTGTTTGCTGATGAACAAATGCCTTATGCTAGCGCAGGAGTCGGCTGTGCAGTGCGGGTTTCTCCTGCTGCTTGGTATGCCAAGACGCTAGAGGAGGCCGAGGAATATGCACGCATGAGTTGTGTGGTAACACATACTCATGAAGCCAGTATTCACGGTGCCAAAGCGATGGCGGCGGCTATTTTTATGGCAAGGCAGCATTTGCCCAAAGAAGAAATTAGGCGCTACCTTGAGGAGCATTACTATAAATTAACTTTTACTTTAGCGGATATTCGGCGTGGTTATCAGTTTAACCCGACTTGTCCCGGCGCCATTCCGCCGGCTTTAGTGGCGTTTTTGGAAGCTGAAGATTTTGAAGACGCCGTGCGTAACGCTATTTCTATCGGCGGCGGTGATGCGTTGGCGGCATTAACGGGGAGTATAGCCGAGGCCTATTTCGGGATTCCCGAGGAAATGAAAGAGCGGGCACGGATGTACCTAGATGAAACGCTACTAGCGGCAGTGGAATAAGTGCAGTCGACAGGGAAAAGAGGAAAAGCATGGTTGTGAAATTTGACCAGCAACAGCTACAAGCGGAAGAGTTAGCAAAATATCAAAAAGGGGTTACCCCTGAAAAATTAACCGAAAAAATTACTCGCTATGCCCAAGTTATGGGAGCAAAATTGTTTTATGAAGTGTTAGTTTTATGGTACGTGACCCGTAAACCAGAAGTACCGACCAAGGTTAAAACCACGATTTATGGGGCAATTGGTTATCTCATCACGCCTTTGGATTTCATTCCGGATCTTGTGCCTTTGACGGGCTATACCGATGACGTGGTGGCGATAGCTTTTGCTTTATCCCAGGCCAGAGCCTATATTGATGAGGACATTAAATTACAGGCGAAAGCTGACGTAACCAAGCTTTTTGGTGCTCAGGCTTGCACTGGTTTAGACTAGAGGAGGCTACAGAAATGTTAAAGTTTATGCAAATGGCAATAGCAGAAGCGGAGCAAAATTTGCTAACCAATGACGGTGGTCCTTTTGGAGCAGTGGTGGTGAAAGACGGGCAGGCGGTGGGCACTGGCCATAATGAAGTGCTCAAAAACAATGACCCTACTTGTCATGGAGAAATGCAGGCTATTCGTGCGGCTTGCCAAAAATTGGGCACTTATGATTTAACTGGTTGCGAACTTTATACCTCGGCTTATCCTTGCCCCATGTGCTTAAGCGCTATTATATGGGCTAACATTAAAACTGTTTATTACGGGAACAGCGCCCAGGACGCCGAAGCGATTGGGTTTCGTGATGATTTTATTTATCGTTTTATCAAGGACGATTGCCAGCAACGGGAGATTTTAACTCTCAAACAATTAGGACGAGCAGCCGCTCAAGATAGCTTTCAAAAATATAAGCAAGAACACAAAACTATTTACTAAAAAGGGTTGTACGTAGGAGAAAAATGGATATTTTAACGTTGCTAGTGTTGGCAGTGGGCGTATCAATGGATGCTTTTGCTGTTTCTGTGTGCGGGAGTATGTCTTTGCGGACAGAGGAAAGAGTAGCGGGAGCAGTGCGCTTTGGTTTGTGGTTTGGCGGGTTTCAGGCGCTGATGCCAGTCCTTGGCTTTTTTGCGGCGGCGCAATTTCGCGAAAATATTAGTGACTATGACCATTGGATTGCCTTTGCCCTCTTAGTCTATATTGGTTGCAAGATGATTAGAGAAGCACAGGAAAGTTGTGCGTTGCCCAAGTCTAGCTATAGCACGAAAGCCATGTTGACACTGGCTGTGGCTACGAGTATTGATGCGTTGGCGGTGGGTGTTAGCTTCGCCTTTCTGGCGGTTAATATTTGGCTGGCAGCAAGTATGATTGGGGTGGTCACCTTTATTTTTGCTTTTATAGGTGGGCTGTTTGGTATGAGAATCGGTGCTTTGGGAAAAAGTAAGGCCGAAATAGCTGGTGGCCTGGTACTGGTGTTTTTGGGTTGTAAAATCCTCTACGACCACTTGTGGATAGTTTGAGCCGTGGGCGTCACAACTAATAATGCAATTTAAAAAACTCCTTAGTGGTTTAATACCGCTAGGGAGTTTTGTGGTTTTTATGTTAAAATAAAGGAGAAAGGTGAGGGTGGCGATGAAGCGCTGGATTATGCATGTGGATATGGATGCTTTTTTTGCCTCCGTGGAACAACTAGATCACCCAGAATATCGGGGGCAACCCTTAATTGTGGGGGGACAGAGTCCCCGCGGGGTTGTTTCTACCTGTTCTTATGAGGCAAGGCGTTTTGGGGTTCATTCTGCCATGAGTATGGTCGAGGCACATCGCCTGTGTCCGGACGGAATTTTTGTCTGTGGGCGGATGTGGCGCTACGTAGAGCTTTCCCGGCAAGTAATGCAAATTTTTACCGAGTTTTCCCCTTGCGTGGAACAGCTGTCCATTGACGAAGCTTTTTTGGATTTGACAGGTATGGAGCATTTGGTGCCGGATATTACGCAACTAGGTGTGCGCTTGAAAGAGCGGATTAAAACGCAAACGGGGCTGACGGCCTCAGCAGGACTGGCACCAAATAAATTTTTGGCCAAGTTGGCGTCGGATTTGCGTAAGCCTGATGGTTTAGTATTGATTACGGCGGAAGAAGCCCAAAGCTTTATTGCACCCTTACCGGTACGGAAGATTTTTGGTATTGGCAAAATGGCGGAGCGGGGGTTGGCTCAGCTTGGCATTAGCACGATTGGGGAATTGGCGGCGTGCGAGGTGCGCTATTTGCAGAGCATTTTCGGCAAAAATGCCGAACAAGTACATTTATTGGCTCAAGGGCTGGACACTAGACCTGTAGAAAATCTCCGGGAAGCCAAGTCCATTGGCAAAGAAACCACTTTTGCTGAAGATTTGCGCACGGAGGTGAGCAGACGGGACGCATTATTGGACCTGTGTGAGCAGGTGGGGTGGCGGGTTCGTAATGCCGGAGTAGCTGGGCATACGGTCACGCTAAAAGTTAAATATGCCTCGTTTAAAGTGCTCACGCGAAGTGTTACGACAGAAACGCCGGTTAGTCTAGACGAGCAACTCTTTGCTCTCATTATGACTTTGGCTACGGCGGTTAAATGGTCGGAGCCGGTGAGACTTTTGGGTGTGACACTGGCGAAACTAGAGCCAGAGGGGGCGGCACCGCTACTAGAATTTGCCGAGGATACGAAACGTAAACAAAGGGCAGCTGCCATTGACGCCTTGAAAAATAAATTTGGCGAAAAAATTATTAAACGGGGACATTTAGCCACAGCTAAAAAAGGGATTTAAGCTGAAAAGCACGAATATTTAGTTTAATAGCAGTTAACCAATGGTTGGGGTTAAGGCTTAAAGGTTGTTTTTATTTGTTTTAACCAATATAAAAGATGAGGAGCATGATTATGAAAAAATTAAACAAAGAAAGAATTTACACTGAGTTTGTGGAATTGGTTCAAATCCCCTGTCATACATTGAAAGAAAAAGAGATTTTTGGCGCACTCAAAGCAAAGCTGGTGGCCTTGGGTTTTACCGTGAAACAAGACGATGCTGGGAAAAAATTAGGCGGCGAGGTGGGTAATCTGTGGGCCTACCTTAAGGGTAATTGTCCGACAGCCAAAAGAGTGCTTTTATCTGGGCATATGGATTGCGTAGAACCTTGTACCGGTGTTAAACCTGTCCGCCGAGATGGCAACATCTATTCTGATGGCACTACGATTTTGGGCGGCGATGATAAGTCCGGTATTGTGGGAATTTTGGAAGGTATCCGGATGATTTTGGAAAATGAAGAACCCCATGGAGATATTCAAGTCCTCTTTACCATTGCCGAAGAAGGCGGCGTGAATGGCTCCAAAAATATGAACCCAGCTTTTTTAAATGCTGATATTGGTTATGCCTTGGATTCTGAGGGTGCTCCGGGCGAGATTGTTACTTCGGCTCCGGGACAAAACCGCTTAACCTTTAAGGTTATCGGGAAAACAGCTCACGGCGGTGTAGCACCGGAAAAAGGGCTAAATGCGATTATTTTGGCGGGTAAAGCTTTGGCGGCATTAGAACATTACGGACGCATTGATGAAGAAACTACTTCTAATATCGGGATTATTCAAGGTGGCGCTGCTACGAATATTGTGCCTGATGTGGTGGAGATTTTCTGTGATGCCCGTAGTCGTAATGCAGACAAATTGTATAAACAAACGGAATATTTGAAAAAAACCTTTACCGAGGTAGTGGAAGCCAACGGCGGCAAAGTGGAGATTAAAGAATGGGTGGCCTATCCGTCCTTTGCCTTGACGGAAGCTGACGAGGTGATTAAGGTAGCAGTAGCCGCAGCCACTAATGGCAAATTGCCGATTGATATCACCGTAACTGGTGGGGGCAGTGATGCTAACTTTATTAATGCTGCTGGCGTACCCTGTGCTATTTTAGGAACCGGTATGCAAGAGGTACATACGAAGGACGAATTTATTAAAGAAGAAGATTTGTATAATACCCCGCTTATTGTTTATGAAATTTTGAAAGCAGCTTGTCAATAAAACTTGTTGCCGCAAGACGAGGAGGTTACTTAGTGGCTTATGACCAAGGCGAACCGCTGATTAATAGGCAGCGCTTATTAGAGGGTTTTTTGACGATGACTAGCATTTCAGCACCGTCCTCTCAGGAGGGTAAGCTCTGCGCAGCGCTATTTGCTCAAATGTCAGCGTTGGGGTTGGAACCGTATATTGATGACGCCGGTGTAGCCACCGGCGGTGATACTGGTAATTTGTGGGGCTGGTTAGCTGGTAATACACCTGGGGCACCACGTTTATTTTTCACTGCACACATGGATAGTGTAGGACCTTTGGAACAGATTAAGCCTGTTGTGCGAGAGGGTATTATTTATTCTGACGGGACTACTACTTTGGGTGGTGATGATAAGTCGGGCATCGCCGCTATTTTAGAAGCAGTGCGTGTATTACGCGAATATGATTTACCACACGGCGATTTGCAAATCTTTTTTAGTATTGGTGAAGAAAGCGGTTGCCTGGGCACGTGCCACATGGAACGAGAGCGGTTAAAGGCGGATTTCGGCTATGCTCTTGATATGGGAGGAGCTCCGGGGCATATTGTTATTGGTGCGGCGCAGCAAGTTAATATTGATTTTGTGATTAAAGGACGCACGGCTCATGGCGGGGTTAATCCGGAGGAAGGCATTAATGCCATTATGCTGGCGGCACAAGCGTTGGCACAAGTAACGGCCTTTGGACGAATAGATGAAGAAACCACTTTGAACGTGGGAACGATTTGCGGCGGACAGGCTACCAATGTTGTGCCGGATGTAGTGACGATTGGGTGCGATGCCAGGAGTATGCAGGCCTCGAAGCTGACGGCGGTAGTGGATGCTTTAGTCGCCACCGTAGTAGAAACTGTAACTGCCGGCGGCGGTAGTGTGGAAAGTACGGTGACCGAGGGCTGTCCGCTGATTAGTCTGGCGGCCGATAGTTTGCCGGTACTTTTAGCGCAGACGGCGGCACACACTGTTGGTTTACCTACCGGTACCGGTGTAACCGGCGGCGGTAGTGATGCCAATTTCTTGAATGGCTATGGCTTGCCTTGTGCGGTGCTCGCTACCGGAATGAGCAAAATTCACACTACCGAAGAATTTTTGAAAGAACAGGATCTTTACGACACAGCACGTTGGGTGCTGGCGATTATGCGGCAAGGTGCCGAATTAGCTCCAAAATAAAAAGAAGACACAAAGCCCCCTGCCAATTATTGTGGCAGGGGGCTTTGTGTCTTTCGCTATTTGCTTTCGATAAGCAAGTCCATATTAAAGGTTTTGTTAAACCAACGCAAATGTTGTTTGATTTGATGTAGTTCAATGCTAGGAGGTTTTTCAGAGGTTAAACCCAGGAGCGCCGTTTTCTTATCAATGATTTCTGGGTGGATAGCACTAATCTGCGAGGTTTGGGAATAATCCATACTTTCTGCTAAAGCTAGTAGTAAAGCTAGCTTGGAGAGATTATTAAAATCATTGTCCGTTAACATATCTTTAAACTGGCGGTTGCGAAAATAATTGCGGGAAACACCGTTGTGCCAACCGGCAATCACAGCCACCATGATTTGTTCTTTGTGGGTTAAACCAAAAAGGCGAGCATTTTCAATCATATAAGCGCTGTGCCGAGCATGGCTGTAGTAGTTGATAGTGATGCCAATGTCATGCAGAAGCGCCGCCACCCGAAGCAGCTTGCGCCACGCCGGAGTCAAATCAAGAAGGGGCTTCCAGGCATCGAACATCGTTAGTGCTAAAGCGGCAATATGCTGGCTGTGGGTGACCTCTGTCGAATAGAGGGCTAGAATATTGCGGGTGCTTTCTTCTAAAATATCCTCGGCAATTAAAGGAATATTTTCCTTTTTTGCATAATAGTCAAAGAAAAGACCTTCACGTAAACCGCAACCTGAGGTAATGAATTTTTTACTGCCAGTTATTTCTACTAGACATTGAACGATACTGGCGCCGGCCAGAATAATATCCGAACGGTCACTGTTTAGACCGGGAATTTTTTTGCGTTGTTCTAAATTGGTATCACGTAAGGCTCTAAAGGTCGTCTTGAAAGCTTGAGCCGCGAATTGGAAGTTATGGATTTTGGAGGAAGGATATTTCATCTTTTTTTGTTCGATTTTGGCGAGTGTTCTGGCGGTTCCCCCGACGCCGATTAAGGGGAGGGAGGGGTCTTTGAGCCAAGGGTACTTTTCCAGTCTACTTAGCACAAAAGAGCTGATGTCAGAATAGACGTGGGACGATAGTTGATCCTTGGTATTAAACATGGTGGTAAGATTGACGCAACCAAAAGGCAGGCTAATGGCTTCTAGCATTTTACGGTCACGGAAAAGAATTAATTCGGTGCTGCCGCCACCTAAGTCAAAAATAATACCGTTTTTCACAGCGAGAGTATTAATCACGCCTAAATAGCTGATATAAGCCTCGGTACTACCACTGATAATGTGAAGGGTAATGCCCGTATCGGCTTGCACTTGCTCCGCCAAGTCTTTGCCGTTAGCGGCATTGCGAATGGCAGCAGTTGCTACGGCGAGGATGGTATCTACCTCAAAAAGCTTACACATGGAGGAGAAGCTTCGCATACATTCCAGGGTATCTTCAAAAGCTTGGGGAGTAAGGATGCTACGGTCTTCTACCTTTTGGCTTAGACGCAAAGATTCTTTTTGGTTATAAACCATGTTATAGGCACCGTTTTTATAAAGATGAGTAATAACTAGTCGTGCCGAGTTGGAACCTATATCAATGATGGCTATCCTTTGCATACTTTCACATCCATTCTTGGGTTCGGTTGACTTATACTATTTATTATATACCATTAGTGGTTGCTTTTAAAACTTTTGGAGGTTTTCCTTTTGGTTAAGTTTGTGTTAAATTCGTAAAAGCCCTGCCGGTAAGCAAGGAATTACGTAATCTTTGTCGAATTTACATAGTAGGTTAGGAGGAATTCTCAGTGAAGAAAAAATATAAAACTTATGCTGCTATTCATCTCGGCTCGGAAATTATTAGTATGCAGATTATTGAATACCAGAATTTAGAAACCACTAAAATTATTGAACAACTTTCGCATCGGGTCAAACTAGGCGAGGAAACGTTTAAAAATAAAAGAATTCCCTTTAGTATGGTTAGTGAAATTTGTGAACTGCTCAAGGGTTGCAAAAGCTTGATGGATGCTTACGGCGTAGAAGAGTATGACGTATCTGCCACGACCGCCGTCCGTGAAGCCGAAAACCAGGCGTATTTTCTCGAGCAGGTTTTTGTCAAAACGGGACTACGAGTGGACGTAGTGGATATGCCGCGCGAAATTTATACTAAATTTGTGGCAATACAGCGTACGTTAGCGCAAGAAAACATCAAAAGCACCGAAGGTGGTGTTTTATTGGTGGATATTTCTTCTGGCGGACTAGGCATCACCTTTGTCAGAGATGGACAAATTAAATACCAACAAAATTTGCATATTGGTATTATTCGCATCAAAGAAGATTTTGACCGCAACCAAAGGTCGAATGCCAGCTTTAACAAAGCCCTCACCCAATATATTTCCAGTACCATTGGACCTGTTCGCAAAGAATTAGAGCAAGAAAATGTTAAATATTTAATTTTATCCGGTACAGAAACTGAATTGGTGCTCAAAATGGTGGGGCGTGACAGTAGCAAAAATCTGTTAGAAAGAATGCAGGCCACTGACTTCATTGCTTTTTATGACAAAATTAGAACTTTGAATTTAATTCAAATTATTAAAATTTTTCATATTGAAGAAACCTCGGCGGAGCTGGTTTTTCCCACGATTATTCTTTACCAACAGCTATTGGCGCTAGTGCCGGCGCAGGAAATCATTATTGCTCCGGATAAATTTATTGATGGTATGAAACTCTTGCATATTGCCAAACAAACTAGCCCGAGCTATATCGAAGGGCTGCAAGTGGAATTAATGAGTTTAGTCCACTGCATCGGCATTCACTACCATTATGATTATCAGCACGTCCGGCAAGTAGAAAAGCTAGCCCTTGCGATTTTTGATCGCCTTAGTAAAACTAATGGGCTTAGTGCTCACAATAGACTGCTTTTGCAGGCGGCCTGTATTTTGCACGATATTGGCAAATTTAACTGCTTGCGCAGTCATTCACTGTATTCCTACCAGCTCATTATGGCTTCAGATATGTTAGGCTTTAGTGATCAAGATAAGCTGATTATTGCCCTTACGGCCTATTATCATTCCCATGTTTTATTTGAAAAGCAAGAGGAGGGCGGCCCGCAGGTTCCGCGAGAACTCTTACCGCTGGTTGCTAAGCTAGCAGCCATTTTGCGCTTGGCCGATGCTATGGATCGTAGCTATATGCAAAAAATTCTTAATTGTCGGGTCAGTATCAAAGGTGAAGAAATGCGTATTCAAGTTTTTAGTAAAAACGACTTGTCCTTAGAAGAATGGACCTTTGTCAACAAAGGTAATTTCTTTGTTGAGGTTTATGGCTTAACGCCAATTCTAGAACGAGTAAGCGAGTGGGTGAAATGATGAAGCTGGATTTAACTAAACCAGAATATTTTGTTAATCGTGAATTAAGCTGGCTGAAATTTAATTTGCGCGTGCTACGTGAAGCAGGCGTTAAAAGCACACCACTTTTGGAGCGACTGAAATTCGTCTGTATTGCTGCCTCTAATTTGGATGAATTTTTTATGGTGCGCGTAGCCGGATTGTATGACCAATTCGAAAATGGCATTAAGAAAAAAGATGCCGCCGGGTTAACAGTGCAAACACAATTGGCGGAAATCTCCAAGGCGGCTCATGCCCAGATGAAAATAGGCTATAGTTACTTATTTGCTCTGCTCAAAGAATTAGGCAAAGAACATCTTTTCATTAAAAGGGTAAACGAAGTCGATGCTTCCGGGAAAGAATGGCTGGAAGCCTATTATCGGGGTATGATATATCCGGTTTTGACGCCGATGGCGGTTGATGCCTCTCGTCCCTTCCCCTTTTTGGCGAATAAAACGCTTAATTTAGCGATTGAGCTAATTGATAACAATGGCGACCAAAGTATGGGTTTTGTCCAGGTACCGTCAGTGTTGACGCGTATTATTGAAGTAGGTAGAACTACTGAACGCACTTTTGTCTTTTTGGAAGACGTTATTATGCAGCACTGTGACGACCTGTTTAAAGGTTGTCGCATTATTGATATCGTGCCGTTTCGGATTACGAGGGATTCTGATCTTGATGTAGACGAAGAGGACACAGAAGATTTATTAAAAGAAATAGAAAAATCCTTGCGCAAAAGAAAACGTGGAGCGGCGGTACGGCTGGAAATCGGCAAGCCTGCTAATTTGCGGATTAGAGAATTTCTGGTCAAAAGTCTAGATTTGACGGAAAGAGAAATCTACGATATCAACGGCCCCTTGGATATGACTTGCTTCTTTAAATTTCTTAGCCTTGAGGGTTTGGCGACCTGGCAATATCCACCCTTTGTGCCGCAAAAGCCAGTGGAACTACCAGAAATGGAGAATCTTTTTGCTGCTATTGCGCAACAGGATATTTTATTGCACCATCCCTATGAAAGCTTTGACCCGGTGGTAAAGCTTATTAGTGATGCGGCAGTAGACCCCTTGGTTTTAGCCATTAAACAAACCCTTTATCGTGTCAGCGGTAATTCTCCTATCGTAGCCGCTTTAGCCAGAGCCGCAGAAAATGGTAAACAGGTAACGGTACTGGTGGAACTGAAGGCACGCTTTGACGAAGAAAACAATATTTTGTGGGCCAAACGCTTAGAACAAGCTGGTTGTCACGTTATTTATGGGTTAGTGGGCCTTAAAACTCATGCCAAAATTATTTTAATTGTACGCAAGGAAGCAGATGGTATTAAGCGCTATGTGCATTTGGGTACAGGTAATTATAACGATAACACAGCTAAGCTTTATACGGATATGGGCCTACTCACTGCCAATGACCAATTTGGTAGCGATGCCTCCGCCTTTTTCAATCTTTTGTCCGGGTATTCGGAGCCGCCGGTGTGGAATAAACTGGTAATGGCACCCTTGGGCTTACGACAAAAAATTTATGAATTAGTGGATAATGAAATTGCACAAGTAAAAAATGGGTATCGAGGCCATATTATTGCCAAGATGAATTCCTTAATTGACCAAGCTGTAATTCAAAAGCTTTACGAAGCCTCCAGCCAAGGCGTGGAAATAGAGCTGATCGTGCGAGGTATTTGTGGATTGCGGCCAGGTGTGACCGGTGTTAGTGAAAAAATTACCGTGCGGAGTATTGTTGGACGACAATTAGAGCATAGCCGCATTTTTTACTTTGCCAACGGCGGCACAGAACAAATTTATTTATCTAGTGCCGATTGGATGCCGCGTAATCTTAATGATCGGGTGGAATTGTTCTTCCCCGTGGAGGGTAAACGGCATATCCAGCGCATTAAAGGTATTCTCGACTTGTGCCTCAAAGACAATATTGGTGCCCACTTGATGCAGGCCAATGGTAATTATCGTCGGGCAGTATGCAGAGGTAATGTAGTTAGCTCACAAAGCGTACTTTACGCTTGGGCGCGGGCGGCAGGGAAAGCAGAAGAACTGAGTATGGAACGTAGGCTGCAACCAATACAAAGGAAAGAAGAAGGAGACGAATGATGAGTAAATTTCAAGTAACATTAAATTCGCATTGCCATTATGGCTACACCGAATATGACGAGGACACGAAAATGGCCACAGTTGTTATTGAAGGAGCACCGGAAGCAGTACAAAAAGTGGAGGAATATTTACGTCAACCACAAACGATGGATTTACCAGGGGAAAACATTCGCGCTTTTTCCACTTGGACTTTAGACCCGTTGGCAGACCTAGAAACCTTTAAAACAGTACTAACACGCTTGTGGGTTAGTACTGATGTTCGTGTTGAATGGAGTATTCCTGTGGGGGCAATGGACAAGTTATAAACAGAGTTATGCACAAAAACGAACGTTCTGTGGATAAAAGTGTGGAAAACTACGGTTTTTCACACTTTTTTCTATGCACATTGTGGATAACGGGAATTTCGCTGTTAGTGTTTGTGCAGTGGAGAAGAATTGTGTGAAAAATGTGTAAATTACAAAAAATCTAAAAGATTACAAGTTGTTGTTTTGCTTTTGCGTTTCAAAAGTCCTTGACGCTAGGGTAGGAACTAGAAAACAGCGTTTTTGCGAAGAAATATCGACTGTAAACCGGACTTGCTTGAGGACTAACAAGTTAAAATTGACAGTGGCTAGCCGATATAGTACAATTTTCCTAGAGCGTATCTGCTCGTGTATGTCTTGGTAGCTCAGCAGGATAGAGCGACTGCCTCCTAAGCAGTAGGCCGTGAGTTCGAATCTCGCCCAGGACACCAATGAAAAGCTTGACCGCCACTGTTGGCGGTTTTTTTGTATGCTAATACGAGCGAATATAGGAAGCTAATTTTAGCGGCATGGAGCCATCTCTTTAATGTTGTTATCCTTTGAAAACTTAAAGGTGGTGTCAATTGTAGGGGACTAGCAATTAAAGCTAAGGTTTAGGTAAGATGCTGGCAGTTGTATTTTTCATCTCTATTAGGTCGAACTAAGCCCTAAGTTTGAAGCAAGGGGAAAATTTATGAATTTATGTGAAAATTTAATACTTGTAAAGGGAATAGACAAAACTGCGGATATTCAATTTTGCGAATATATACAGGATTCAAAAAAATACGAGGTAACTTTTTTATTTGGAAAAACGTATTTATATAATTGCCAAACTATAGAGTGGATTCAGAAAGCAGAAATGTTGGATCCGACTTTAGTGCAGATAAGTTACCAAAAACGCCAACTTAACGGTATTCGCGATATTAGAATTTTTCATTCTAGCATAGGGGAGCATTGGCACATCTGTTTTTTTGATGGTAGTGAAAAAACTTATCTAAAAAATACTTTGATGGTTATTTATAGTTGTTTGGGGGATGAAAAAGCAAGAGAATGTTTGGAATACCTGCAAAAAATTTCATCAATAAATGAGCTTGTTAATAAAGATGGAGAAAGGCTTTTAGAAAAACAGTATGCAAAGCTAGCTTTTGTTGAGCACGATACCGCTTTGGCTGTTTATCTAAGTCCTCAAAAAAATGTTGTAAAAAAACATCAGTTTAAAAACTTAATATTTCCATTTGGTGGTAATGCTAGCCAATTTAAGGCAGTCAACGCGGCCCTCAATGAACAAATAAGCGTAATTCAAGGACCACCGGGAACGGGTAAAACACAAACAATTCTCAATATTATTGCTAATCTGCTTATTGAAAATAAGACGATACAAGTTGTTTCAAATAATAACTCTGCGACAGAAAACATTTTGGAAAAACTCGCCTCGCCAAAATATAATTTGGGGTTTTTAGTAGCGTTTTTGGGTAATGCGGAAAACAAAAAGCAATTCATAGAAAATGAACCCAAAAAATATCCCGATTTTGTTTCATGGAGCCAATCACAGGCGCAGCAAACTAGCATTTATCAAAAAATAAAAGAGCTTATAACAGAAATAGAGGCAACTTTTGAAAAACAGGAACGATTGGCAAAAATAAAACTTGAAAAAGAGGCGCTATTTCTTGAAAAGCAATATTTCGAACAATATTGCGGGGAATCAAGGTTAATATCTTCACCGGTCAAAACCAAACGAACATTAAAATCTGAGCAATTGTTACAGTTGTGGCTGGAATGTTCCGAATTTGTGGATAAAGAAAAGAATATTTCTTTTTGGTTCAAAGTGAAAAGCAGATATTTTTATGGTATTGGCAATTGGAATTTCTATCAAAAAGAGATGGTAGAGATTATTACCTATCTGCAACGAATGTTTTATGAAGGCAAACAGGCGGAAATTAATAATGAAATTGCTGAATTAGAAGCACATCTCAATATGGTTGATGCTAAGGGGAAAATGGCAGAACTAACCATTTTATCTATGAGCTTTTTGCGTGCTAAATTAGCGGATGTTTATGGCAATAATACCAAACGTGATAAATTTTCCGAGGTGGATATTTGGAAGAATGGAGATACTATTGTTAAGGAATACCCAATTATTCTTAGTACTACTTTTTCTGCTCATAGTTGTTTGCCAGACGTAAAATATGATTATCTTATTATGGATGAAGCCTCTCAGGTAGATATTGCTACGGGAGCACTTGCTTTGGCTAGCGCCAAAAATGCAGTTATTGTTGGAGATTTAAAGCAGCTTCCTAATGTCATTACGCAAGAGACGAAGGAAAAGAGCACTGCAATATTCAATTCTTGTACGCTAAATAAGGGGTATAATTATTCCGATAACAGTTTTCTCAAATCCATTTGTAAAGTTGTTCCCAACGTCAAGGAAACTACATTACGAGAGCATTATCGCTGCCACCCCAAAATAATTGGATTTTGTAATCAAAAATTTTATAATAACGAACTAATTATAATGACAGAGGATAATACCAACGAAGCTGATGAAAAACTAGAAACGCTGCTTGCTATTAAAACAAATTTGGGCAAGCATAGTCGTGGGCACGTTAATCAAAGACAGATTGATGTGATTGTTAAAGAAGCGTTGCCGCGTTTAGCGGGTAGGGAAGATGTGACAAATGATATTGGCATTATTGCACCATATAAGAAGCAGGTTGCAGAAATTGCCAAACAATTAAATAACAATGAAATAGAAGTGGATACGGTCCATAAATTTCAAGGTAAGGAGAAAGATACCATTTTATTAACTACAGTTGATGATGTGGTTACGTCTTTTTCTGATGACCCATATTTGCTAAATGTTGCTGTTTCCCGAGCGAAGAATAGATTATGGGTAATTATATCTGGCAATGAACAACCTACTGACAGTAATCTGGGAGATTTGATTGATTACATTGCATATAATCAATTCAAGGTCATTGACAGTGGTGTTTATTCTATCTTTGATTTACTTTATAAAGAATATACTAAAAAACGAATTGCTTATTTACAAAAGTACTGTACAGTGTCTAAATATGATTCCGAAAATTTAATGTATGCCACTATTGTTGACATATTAACTAAGCAGGAAAAATTACCGTTAGAGGTGATGTGTCATTATCCATTGCATATGTTAATCCACGACTCAAGCCAGCTAACGGATGAAGAGTATCAGTATGCGAAAAGAAAGGTAACGCATTTAGATTTTTTAATTTACAATCGAGTTAGTAAAAAAACAGTATTGGTAATCGAAGTTGACGGATTCCACTATCACCAAGTTGAAAGCCGCCAGTACCAGAGAGACAGAATGAAGGATCATATTTTAGAAGTTATCGGCATTCCTTTATTGCGCTTTTCTACCACTGGTAGTTCAGAACGAGAAACAATTAGTAAAGCCATTGATTATTATGCTAGCGGCAAAACCGGTAGTTAGTTACGGTTGTCACTATTTTAAATATGGGTATTTATAATGGTGTTAGGGTACATTTATTGGCAGTGGGTACTATATAAAACGACTTTATTAAATTTTACAAAAGTTAATTTGTTTTAAAGGGTAAGGGCTTTGATTATAAA
>JAVXCQ010000017.1:0-47286 GCA_036659415.1 Acidaminococcaceae bacterium | reverse complement strand
TATTAATGAGAACTTAATTAAATACATAGGGCGAGAATTGTATGGACAATTAGAAGATCTTATGAAAATCATTGGTAAAGCTGTATATAGAGATTTAAAGAATATAGATGAGGTAGAAGAATTTTTAAAGGACTTAAAAACTGCAGCAGGAAAGAACTAGGACTTTCCTAAGCACTCTAAACGAGTGCTTTTTTCATGCCTAGAAAGGAGTGTTTTTGAATATAAAAATATATTACACATATGATGAATTAATGGATGTTGCCAAGGCTATTCCCAACCAGCGCAACCCGAATAAGCATCCAGATAAACAAATAAAATTATTACCCAAAGTAATTCAAGCTCGAGGCTGGAGAGTACCGATAACGGTATCCAAGCACTCGGGCTTTATTGTTCGTGACTATGGCCGCTTGCAAGCAGCTCTTTTGCTTGACTGTGAAGTTGTACCAGTTGACCTTCAGGATTATGCATCAGAAGACGATGAATTGGCCGACATGATTGCGGATAATCGCCTAGCCGAACTATCCGAGATTGATCAGGACATTCTTGCAGGACTTGTTGCCGAACTGGATGGTGTAATAGACACTTCATTACTCGGTTATTCAGACAAGGCCATTAGTGAAAGGCTGGCCGACTTTGGGCGTGACCAGGTGCAGGAAGATGATTTTTACCTGGATAAAACGCTTGCGGAAATCAAAGAGCAGGTTACTAAACCGATACACAAGACGCAGGGTATCCCCCCTGTTAAATATTATGGGTGCCTGGACAGCAAGACCGTAACGGTGAGGTTCGCTTAATACACGGGTTGTTCGCGTGCCCCCCTGTGGTATAAATAAGTTTTGGTAATATATTTTGTTCGTTTTTGCATAAATAGTAAAATAAAAGAAAACTGAAAAGAGGGTATCGAAAAATGGAAACATTATTAGTAACGGTTGCTGAAGCCGCCAAACTATTGAAAACCAACCCGGCAACAGTATATAAATTAATTAAAGAGAAGAAATTGGTTGCATTAAAACTAGGTGTTATGAAAATCAGATATGAAACATTGAAAGAGTTTTTGGCTAATGAAGAGAAGATTCAAAATGAAAAAATATAGCAAATTCTAGCGGGTTTTACAGGAAAATGCTATAAAATAGTAGCGATTTTAATTACTTATGAAAAGTTATGCTTAAAATCGTTTTTGAATGCCGCAAATAACTTCTCGCTTATGTTTATAATTAGCCAAAGTGCTATAATGAACTTGAATTTTAAAATAAAGGTGGGTGTGTTTATGAAAAAAAATTACGGCGTCCTTTATAGCAATAATTATTATTTCAATGTTTCAGATGGCTTATGCCGCGCCGAGTGATACTGATTTTATTAGCGCGATTTATCGAAATGATTTACCTGCAGTTTCACAGATGTTATTAGAAGGTGCGAATCCAAATGCTACGTCTAATGGTATGACGGCTTTATATGCTGCAGTTGCAATGCAGAATGTAGATATGGTAAAGACGCTGGTTGCCGCCGGCGCTGATATAAATAAACCTGGCATAGCTGGAATTTCTGTTGTCTTTACAGCACAATCAATGGGAAATCAAGAAATATTAGAAGCTTTATATTCAAATGTTTCTAATAGTGTGGTTCCAATACCAAAAGAATATCCTCAAATTGAAAGGAAGACATCATTAATCGTATTGGATGATGCGTCTTTGCTTAAAGCTAAAAAAGAAGCTTCACGACTTAATGATATTGATGAATGGAATCTTAGGATTGCATATTTTGGGGGATCTAAAGAATATTCTATATTTTCGAATTCCAGTGAACAAAGAGTTCAATTAATAACTCCTTATTCAATCGCAAAATACGCTTATTATGTTACAGAAAGAAATTTTAAAGAACCAAAGCAAATGACGATTAATAATATATTGTCGCATAATAATGTTGCGTGGATTTGGGTTTGGTCAAATGGGGCTTATGATACCATTTTGGGCAATGGACCAGCACCAGGGATAACAAATGTTGTTATTAGAAAAGGTAATAAAATTTATCAACCTTTGCCAAGAGAAAAATACACACCAGATTATACATTTATGGCGGCAAATATAAACAGATCTGCTACTTGGGCGTTCCCGATAGAGTTGTTTTCGAATGATAATACACCTTTTGAAATAGTTCTTGTAGATTCTCAAATGTATCAAAAACCTTTGACCATTAATAAAGAAGACTTAGTGAAATGCCAATAGATTGAATTGTTTTCCCCAGCAAAACATTACACGGCAATAAGGTGTTGGGGGTATCTAGTAAGCAATCAAAAAGTGTGTTAAGCGCATAAAAAGAAAAACATTAGCATTTTATGTTAATCGATCACTATAGTATAAGCGAGGGGGACCAAGTGATGTCTGATGGTTTTAAAGATATTCCAGATATAAATGAATATAGAGATATTTTAAAGGCTTCACACAGTGGACGCTTAGTTGTTTTTTTAGGATCCGGAGTTTCTGCACTTCTTGGATATAGAAATTGGAAGGAATATGCCGACGCAAAAGTAGAGTGGCTGTTTAAAAGAGGATACATAAATTTTCACGATAAGGAAAAATTAAAGATTTTGGATGCAAAAAAAATATTGTCAATCTGCGATATAATTTTTCAGGAGAAAGGCATAACTTGTTCTGAATATAATGAAAAAGATTTTTTGTTCCAGGCTAGTAATGAACATAACTGCGATAATGATGAAGTACAAATTTATAAAGATTTATATGAATTTAAGGCGGTATATATTACAACTAACTATGATGATTGTCTTGATAAAATAGTTAATGGTAGCGTGGACGTTAAAATAGATGGTACAATTATAGAAAATGGTGCGGCAAGCCAACCGAAAGTTTTCTTTTTAGATGATGATTTTACTTCTCCCAAGTTAACATTACCGGGTAATGTTTTTCACATTCATGGCAGCGTTAATAGTGCAGAGAGTATGGTAATAACTGGGTTAGACTATATAAAAAGATATGCGAGAGATACTAAATTAGAAAGTTTTTTGACAAGCATTTTTCAAGAGTATACGGTTTTATTTATCGGTTACGGACTTGAAGAAATAGAGATATTAGATTTTATTGTGAGTACTGGCAGAAGAAAAAATTCAGATATTAGTAATGTAATAAAGCATTATGCACTATTCCCAACATTTTTGGATGAAGAAACAATGTTCGGCTTTTATGATAAATTTTATAACAAGTTGGGAATTAAATTAATACCTTATTATAAGGATGAATGTGGGTATGCAATTTTAAAGGATATTATAAAAAGATGGTCAGAAGTTATTCGTAATGTTGCAAAAGAAATTTCGTTGTATGATAAAATTGCTTTTGTTGACGAATGTTTATTATTATCATGGGAAAATCTTGGTATTAAAAAAGATGAATTGCGTGAATTAATGATTTTAAAAGGTAATGAAGATGTAAGAAGTTACTTTTTAAAAAAACTTAATGATGAAAAATGGTTCGATTATCTAAACGAGGCTGAGTTCTTTAAAGTGACAACGGACTTCGAACCAGTGCTGAAAAAAGACAATGAAAAAGTTTTGATAACTATGCCATTTTGGGATGAAATAACTTATATTTGTAGAATTTCAGAAAAAATTAAAAATGAAGAAATAAAATCTCCGGAAAAAGAAAAATATGTAAAAGACTTTATTGAGTTTATTAGTAATGTTGACGATTTTGCTAATGTTAACCAGATAAGAAATAATTCAACGATTGCATATAATCTTATTAAAATATTTGTAAACTTACCATATTCTTCTTATGAAAAATCTTTTTTAAAGCATATAGAAAAATGGATATATACAAAATATGATAGTACAACGGTTCTTTCTGAATTGACTCAAGACTATCTTCCCGACTTGCTGACAGATGATAATGATAAAGAAGCCATACTTAAGGTTCTTGAATTACTTGACTATATATTAAGATTACAATTCGAACAAAATAACGGTAGCAATAATTTAAATAACAAAAGGTATTGGATAAATAAGTTTTTTGAAAGTAATTCTGAAATATTGGCAAAGAAGTGTCTAATTGAAGTCAGTAGAATTCTAACAGATTGTACTTTAAACCAAATAAGGCAAAAAGAATTAACATCATATATCGAATTTGGAGAAAACAAATTAGAAATTACAGCTATTCTTGATGATAAAAAAAATTATGATGTTTATATTGGTAGTGGTCCAAAAAAGATTAATGCAATCAAATTTGATGCTGATAGTATTACCTATGATGAGTTTGAAAAAAATATTTGTGACAACATAACTAAGTGTTTTGATGCAGATTTTAGAATTGTTGATAATTCGAATGAAATATGGAACTTTTTCTGGATGATATTTAGTAAAGAAGCAGGCGGATCAATATATGATTTGGATGATCGGTCGGAATACCGCTTTGACAATTACCAACATATTATTTATTGGTTAAGGAGTATTTTGTTATTTGCTGCAAACAATAAATTGCCCAAGATTGAGGATTTAATAAGATATCTTTTAAATAGTAATTATATGTTGTTTAAAAAGGTTGGATTGGTTGTTATCGCCGAAAGTGATAACGAAAAATTGACAGACTTATTTTTTGAAATTATTAAGACAAAATATAGCGGGATGCTTTTTAATGGTATTTATACAACTGATGAATTAAAGCATTTGCTTAATAAACTAAACAACATCACGAATGAAAATAAAGTTCTCATAAAAGATATCATCGAAAAAGGCCCGTTTAATTATTGGACGAATGAAAAGAAAGAAATCTTAAGATGGAAACAAGAACGGTATAACGCATTAAGTCATATTTTTATAAAAGAATATGAAGACATAATAAAAGAAACTGGTAAAAGTAACATTGCTTTGCACCCTGGTATAGGCAAATTAAGAATAACAACTGACTGGGGGAAATCGCCATTAACTGAAAGCGAAATATTAGAAATTAGTAATCAAATGTTGGTTAATGCAATTAAAGATTTTGTGCCGGGAGATTTTTGGAATGATGAACCAACTGTTAATGGGTTTGCAGCGACGTTGGGAAGTGCAATTAGAAATAATCCAAGAAAATTCTTTAATGATTTAGAGTTGTTCTGTGGGTTAGAATATATTTATACTTATGAAATTTTAAGCGGATTAAAAGAATATATAAAAAATGATGATAATATGAGTTTTTATTGGGGAAATGCACTAGTATATATTCAAAAAAATATAGAAGATCAGGCGTTTTGGGAAAACAAATATGTTTCATATCAAGAAAAGGATAGAATGAGCGCCGATTATCAGTGGGTATTGACTGGTATTTTTGAATTGTTAAGAGAGGGGATTGGATGCAATAATTCTCATAATCTAGGGAGTATGCATTATGATGAAGCTTTTGCAATTTTAAAGGAAGCTGTAAGTAAATTAATTGATAAAGAGATAATTGATGGAAAAGTATACACTGTTGAAACCATGCTCAACGATACCTTGGGCAAAGGGCTAATGGCAACATTCGAACTTTATTATTTTAAAAGTAGAAAAATTGATAACGATATGAGTAAATGGAGTGATTTGAAAAACATTTATGAAGTTTGTCTGAACAAGAGTTTGGGTAAAATGTATACTTTTCTTGGTTATTACTTAGTTTATATCTATGATGTTGATAATGATTGGGCAAAAGAAATAATAGAAAAAAGCTACAATGCTGCTGCCGATCATCTGAGGGATTCGTTTATGTTTGGATATATGGCCCGGCACAATATTTATTGGAATACATATGCTATAATGAATAAATTTTATGAAAAATATTTAACATATCCTTTTGATGTCGATAAGCACTATAGAGAACTATTAGTGCAGCATATTACTATTGGTTATTTCGATAACAAATCTAATGAAGAAGGCGAATTGTTCAATAAATTATTAGCTAGTGCTGATGCAGATGATCTTAACGAAATTATCGATTTTATTTACAGTAAAGATAAAGTGGATCAAAATGCCTGCAACCTCGTTTTAAAATTTTGGAATAGACTTTGTGATATAATTATAAAAGATGAGAGTTTGTTGAATGACAAAGAAAAAATATTAGCTAATACTGTTAAAATGGGGAAATTTATTGGAACAATTAATGCGGAAACGTTTGCACTTTTATTGGAAGGAGCCAAAGGATCTCAAAAGGAATATACAGCTTGGATATTACTTGAAAAACTGGTGAGATTTATTAAAGACAAAGATAATAATCCCTGGTATATAGCAAAGATATTTGAGGCTATGTGTAACGGCGATTTTCATTTGTTGGATTATGAAGATGAGAAATTAAAAACTGTGTATAAGTTTTTAATAGAACAAAATGATCAGGATATAATTGACATAGCAAAAGATATAAACGATACTTATTTATCAAAAAACAATGAAATATTCAAAGAGTTATGGGCTAATCGTAAAGAGTTATAAGTTTGATGTACCTAAAATTAAAAAAGCGTTTTTGCCAGATTTACAACTGCCTTAAATGATACTATTTTGATACTACTTTACGTTTGATCGTCGATTTTCTTCCTATAATATATGTACTAATAGTAGAAAATATAGTAAAAATACTATATGTAGTATGGTGATAAGGTTCTTTGACAGAATGGGAATAAATTACAAAAACCTGCAAACCCTTGTAAATACGAGGTTTGCAGGTTTTATTATTTCTAGGGTACGAAAATAATTGTAGCTTGATTCGGTCGCTGCACAGTTTATTCGTCGATGCTATCGCTCCATTCCCACAGGGAAAGACCATCGCTATAGGCCATGTCGTGGAGATGATCATAGCGGTAGCGGGAACTATCTTCTATTAGTGCCCAATCAATGCCTCGGGAAGAACAGATGCTTTGGTAAGAACGCCCTGAGCGATGGAGAAAATAGAGCTCAGAAGGTGTAATATTACGGATTAGTTCGGAGATGGTGCACAATAAAATATATTCGCCAAAAGATAAACGATGGTAGCGTGCCCAAGTAAACATGGATTGCGAACCCCAACCGATATTAATGACAATATTACTACGCCGCCAATAAGGGTAGCTCCGCCAAGCATTATGGTGATGATAAAAGGTTGGGCGGGTAGGGTAATAGTAGTGATAATGGTAGACTGGTAGTGGTGGCGGCGGTAGCAGTGGCGGATGATGCGCAGGTGGTCGATAGCCTGGGAAATGTTGCTGCGGTGGTCGAGGACTGTGCACATTATCTACTCCTGGCTGCGGTTTATTGATAGCGGCTCCAGGTGGTCGGTGCAAAGCATCCGGTGGTGCCGGTGGCGCTTGTGGGCGCAGATGAGCTGAGGTTGGCCTTTGGACAGAACCGAAACCTGGTTGTGGTTTTTGCATAGTGCCGGGGTAATAATGAGGACTTTGTGCTCCCGGTGGTCGGTGCAAAGCATCTGGTGGTGCCGGTGGCGCTTGTGGGCGCAGATGAGCCGGGGTTGGCCTTTGGACGGAACCTGGTTGTGGCTTTTGCATAGTGCCGGGGTAATAATGAGGACTTTGTGCTCCCGGTGGTCGGTGCAAAGCATCTGGTGGTGCCGGCGGCGCTTGTGGCCGCAGGTGAGCTGGGGTTGGCCTTTGGACGGAACCCGGCTTTGGACGCTGGATAGAACCGGGTGGTGGTCCTTGGACGGAACCCGGATTTGGACGCTGAATAGAACCGGGCGTTGGTCTTTGGACGGAACCCGGTTTTGGACGCTGGATAGAACCGGGTGTTGGTCTTTGGACGGAACCCGGATTTGGACGCTGGACTGAACCAGGATTTGGTCTTTGGACTGAACCCGGATTTGGACGCTGGACTGAACCAGGATTTGGTCGTTGGACAGAACTAGGATTTGGTCGTTGCCCTGAACCACCATAGCCACCGGGGCGTTGCGCTGGCGCTTGTGGTGGTGGTGCCGGCCGGTGCATACCGCCGGAACCTGGACTAGGTTTGCTACCTGGACCAACTGGAGCCGGCATAGTTGGAGCACCTGTTGCTAAGGGCGGAGCAGCTAAGACCGGCGCTATTTCTTGTGACGTAAGGGCAAAAAAAAGTAGAACGGTTGAGGTGAGAATGACGGCATTTTTTATTTTCATTGTCTACGCCTCCTTTTATTAATCTCATTATAGCTACTTCCTGTCTTTGACTCAATAGTAAGAGCGGTAAATTAACCAAGATAATGACAATAATAACTGTCGAGTGCCGCAGCTTTAACAAGGCGTTACTTGCCCTTAGTTTTAAAGACGAACAATAATCGTTTTTGTTGTAAAAAAGTTCACGTTGTCATTGACATAAAATAGCTGTATTGGTAGAATTATAGTATATATAAATGAATTAAGTAGTAGGGTAGAACTCAAGAAGACTTTCAGTGGCCAGTGACCGTGATAACCGTTTTGCTTGGGTTTTATTATTGAGAACCGGAAAGGGGCAGTGTTTGTGAAAGTAGCAATTATTATGGGAAGTAATTCTGATTGGCCGATTTTGGAACCAGCAGAAAAAACCTTGCGAGGTTTTGGTATCGAAGTGGAAGTCGTTGTCGCCTCTGCCCATCGCACACCGGACGTTGTACATGAATTTGCTGCCGGTGCTAGGGAGCGGGGAGTGGAAGTAATTATTGCTGCGGCTGGTGCTGCGGCACATTTAGGTGGCGTAATTGCCGCTTATACGACATTGCCTGTTATTGGTATTCCTATCAATGCGACTCCTCTTAATGGTATGGATGCACTTTTGAGTTTTGTGCAAATGCCGGCCGGTATACCTGTGGCAACGATGGCGATTAATGGCGCCAAAAATGCGGCGCTATTTGCGGTACAGATTTTAGCTGTCAAATATCCTGCTTTAGTTCTTAAACTAGCGGAAGACCGAGTAAAAATGCAGGCAGAAGTTGCGGCTAAAGGGGAAAAACTGGCAGCCATACGGGAAGGTCAAGCTTAAACAAGCAAGCTCAAAGTAAAATAGGCGAAAACAAAGGAGAATAACTGTGCACGAATTTGATTTTGAAGAAGACAAATGGCATGAGGAATGTGGTGTGTTTGGTATTTATTCACACCAAGATGATGTGGCACTGAACACTTACTGGGGGTTATTTGCACTCCAACATCGTGGTCAAGAAAGTACAGGTATTGCGGTCACCGATGGCAGTCATATGCAAATCAAAAGAGGTATGGGGCTAGTTTCCGAGGTTTATAAAGATGGCGTGGGTGAATTGCAGGGACATATTGCTATCGGACACGTGCGTTATTCTACAACCGGTGCTAGTATGGCCTATAATACGCAACCATTGAAGGTCTATTATGATGGGGGTAATTTGGCCCTTTCCCATAATGGCAACTTGACTAATGCCGCTGAATTACGGATGAAATTGGCACAGGACGGCGTAGTTTTTCAAACTACAGTTGATAGCGAAGTGGTACTTAGCTTGATTGCCCGTTCCCGCAAAAAAGCCATCGAAAATAGAGTAGCAGAAGCGGTGGATCAGATTAAAGGTGCTTTTGCTTTTGCCATTATGAGTGATGAAAAATTAGTAGCTGTGCGTGACCCTTATGGTTTTCGGCCGCTTTGTCTGGGACGGATGGATAATGGGTGGGTAGTGGCTTCTGAAACTTGTGCCCTAGATTTGGTGGGTGCAAAATATGTACGGGACGTGCAGCCCGGTGAGATGCTGGTTATTGAAGACGACACCAGTGAGCCTCAAAGCATTATGTATTCTTCTGCTAAACCGGTGAAAAAGGCGCATTGCGTTTTTGAATATGTCTATTTTGCCCGTCCGGACAGTGTGATGGATGGCCAGAGTATTTATGAAGCACGAGTTAATATGGGGCGTGAATTGGCCAAAGAAACCAAGCATATTAAAGCGGATATTGTTATTTCGGTGCCGGATTCTGGTACGCCGGCGGCCATTGGCTACGGCCTAGAGGCAGGTATTCCCTTTTTGGAAGGCTTGACTAAGAACCGTTATATTGGCAGAACCTTTATTCAACCAACGCAAAAACAAAGATTAAATGCTGTTAAATTAAAACTAAATGCCAATAGTGCCTTGGTGGCTGGTAAATCTGTTGTGATGGTAGATGACTCCATTGTTCGTGGCACTACCAGTGGTAAAATCGTGCAATTATTAAAAGATGCGGGTGCTACACAAGTACACGTTTGCATTAGTTCGCCACCGGTTACGGATCCTTGCTACTATGGCATTGATACTTCTGTGCGCAAAGAGCTTATTGCTTCTACGCATACTCAAGAAGAAATTAAAGAATATATTGCGGCCGATTCCTTACATTACATTTCCATGGCGGGCTTAAAACGAGCACTCAATAAACTTGATGCAGAAGGTATGTGTTATGCGTGCTTTGATGCTGCTTATCCGGATAATGCTGAAAACACCATCAAACAAGGTGCGAAATATTTGTTTGATAGTGGCAAAGAGTAGGAGGTAGGACAATGAACGAACAAAAGAAAAAACAATTGACTTATGCTGATGCTGGCGTTGATATTGATGCAGGTAACAAGGCTGTGGATCTAATGAAAGCTAGCGTCCGGGCTACTTATCGCCCGGAAGTAATGGGGGATTTAGGTGGATTTGGGGGGCTATTTGCTCTTAACAGTGGTAAATATAAGGAACCAATTTTGGTTTCCGGCACCGATGGTGTGGGCACGAAACTGAAATTGGCTTTTATGATGGATAAGCATGATACCATCGGGCAAGACGCCGTAGCTATGTGTGTTAATGATATTTTGGTGCAGGGTGCAGAGCCTTTGTTTTTCCTGGATTATATTGCGGTGGATAAAGTAAATGCGGAAAAGGTTGCCCAGATTGTTAAAGGTGTGGCCGGTGCTTGCAAAGAATCCGGTTGTGCGTTAATCGGTGGCGAAACTGCTGAAATGGCGGGCTTCTACGCTCAAAATGAATACGACATTGCCGGCTTTTGCGTCGGTGTAGTGGATAAGAGTAAAATGATTACTGGTGACCAGGTGGCTGTCGGTGACGTACTATTGGGCTTACCGTCTAGTGGGGTACATTCCAATGGTTTTTCCTTGGTACGCAAAATTTGTTTTGATGTGATGAACTATGATTTGCAGACACCTATTGCTGAATTTGGTCGGAGCTTGGGTGAAGAACTTTTGACCCCGACACGTTTGTATCCGGCTGTTTGTTTACCGCTGATTGAAAAATTTAATCTGCACGGTATGGTGCACATTACTGGTGGCGGCTTCTACGAAAATATTCCTAGAATTTTGCCCGATGACTGTGATGCAGTAGTTAATGCGGCCGCGTGGCCAATGCCACCGGTTTTCCAAAAATTACAAGAGTGGGGCAATGTTCCGTGGACAGAAATGTATCGCACTTTTAATATGGGTGTGGGGATGGTGCTGGTAGTAGCGGCGGCAGAAGCGGCGGCAGTTAAAGCACATTTGATAGCACAGGGAGAAACTTTCTACGAATTGGGAGAGGTTGCCCACGGTAGCAAAAAAACTATCATGAAGGGCGGCGTTTTTGGTGAATAACCGCAAAATTGGTGTTTTGGTCAGTGGCCGTGGCAGTAACTTACAGAAAATAATGGATGGGATTGCAGCAGGTACCTTACCGCTAACCATTGGTGTAGTTATTAGTGATAAAGCCGATGCTTATGCGTTGACCCGCGCTCAACAGGCTGGTATCGCCCAGGTCGCTATTGTGCGCAAAGAGTGCCAAGACAAAGCGGAGTTTGAAAGTAAAATTGATGCGGCGCTAAGGGAACATCAAGTAGAGCTAGTTGTTTTAGCCGGTTTCATGCGTATTCTTAGTAGTGATTTTGTTTCCAAATGGCAACAGCAAATTATTAATATTCATCCGGCACTATTACCCAGTTTTACCGGTCTGGACGCACAAGGACAGGCTTGGCGTTATGGCGCCAAAGTGGCTGGCTGTACTGTACATTTTGTAGATGAAGGCATGGATACGGGACCAATTATTTTGCAAAAAGTAGTACCGGTACTAAATGAGGATACAGAGGAAAGCTTAGCCGCCCGCATTTTGGAACAAGAACATCGGGCTTTGCCGGAAGCTTTGTCCCTGTGGGCACAAGGCAAACTGGAAGTGCAAGGCAGAAGAGTACTGGTTCATTAATTACAATGAGGTGAAAAAATGAAAATAAAAAGAGCGTTACTCAGTGTTTCGGATAAGACGGGTATTGTGGAGCTGGCAAAATTCCTCAATGAAATCGGAGTAGAAATCGTTTCTACCGGCGGTACCATGAAAGCAATTAAAGACGCAGGTATTCCTGTAACTTATGTGAGCGAAGTCACCGGTTTTCCGGAAATCATGGACGGACGGGTTAAAACTTTAAATCCTAAAATTCACGGTGGTATTTTGGCGGTGCGCAATAATCCTGAGCATATGGCGGCTTTAAAAGCCCATGCTATTACGCCGATTGATTTGGTGGTAGTTAATCTCTACCCTTTTAAAGAAACGATTGCTAAACCTAATGTCATGGAAGCCGAAGCGATTGAAAACATAGATATCGGAGGACCGGCGATGGTGAGGGCAGCAGCGAAAAATTTCCGCGATGTTCTGATTGTTACTAATCCTGCTCGTTACAGTAGCCTGATTGCCATGCTTTCCCAATATGGCGATGCTGACATAACGACACGTAAAACCTTAGCGAAAGAAGCGTTTAATCATACATCAGAGTATGATGCAGCAATTACTGCTTATTTAACGAAACAATTAATGGCTGGGAAATAAATTACTTGGGGGAACAGTAATGCGTATTTTAGTAATTGGCGGTGGCGGCAGAGAGCACGCTCTCGTATGGAAACTTGCTCAAAGTGCACAAGTGGAAAAAATTTATGCGGCACCTGGCAACCCGGGGATGCAAGAAATAGCTGAGTGTATAGCACTGCCACTTAATGACTTGGATAAAGTTGCAGATTTTGCGGCTACCAATCGCATTGATTTAACCGTGGTAGGTCCGGAGGCGACGTTAGTGGCAGGAATTGTCGATGTGTTCACTAAACGTGGCTTGACGATTTTTGGGCCAACGGCAGCGGCGGCGGAGCTAGAGGGTTCCAAAGCTTTTTCTAAACAGTTAATGGCAAAATATGGCATTCCTACGGCTTTTTTCCAAGTTTGTGAGGATATCGCCACGGCTAAAGCTTACGTTCAAGCCAAAGGTGCACCCATTGTGGTGAAGGCTGATGGTCTGGCTGCCGGTAAAGGTGTGGTAGTCGCTATGACAGAGGCGGAAGCCCTGGCTGCGATTGACGATATGATGGGGGACCTTAAATTTGGTGGTGCGGGAGCACGAGTGGTACTAGAAGAGTTTATGGAAGGTGAAGAAGCCTCGCTTTTGGCTTTCACTGATGGGGAAACGATTATTCCCATGGTGGCGGCTCAAGACCATAAACGTGCCTTAGACGGCGATGCAGGCCCTAATACCGGCGGTATGGGCGCTTATGCCCCAGCTCCGATTATGACGGCTGCACTAAAACAAAAATGTGTAGATTTGGTTTTAAAACCAACGATTGCGGCCATGAAAGCAGAGGGGCGTACCTATCAAGGTTGTCTGTATGCTGGCCTTATGATTAAAAACGGGGACATTAAGGTGGTAGAATTTAATGCTCGTTTTGGTGACCCAGAAACGCAGGTCGTGCTACCTTTGCTGGACGGTGATTTAGCAACAGTGCTTTTAGCTTGTGCTCAAGGTAGATTGCACGAGGTGGAAGTTAAATGGTTGGACGGGGCAGCGGTGTGTGTCGTGCTGGCGTCCGCAGGCTATCCGGCCAGTTATCCGCAAGGGCTGGTTATTAGTGGTTTGGCAGAAGCTAATAACACCAAGGGGACAGTGGTGTTCCATGCCGGTACGCAAGCGGTCGATGGCCACATTCTGACAGCGGGGGGCAGAGTATTGGGTGTGACCGCTGTGGGTAGTGATATTCGCAGTGCGCAAAAACAAGCCTACGCTGCTGTAGCCAAAATTAATTTTGACGGCGTTCATTATCGGCACGATATTGCGTGGCGTGCCTTGCAATAGCTAATTATTAAATGTGTCCCATTGTACAAGTACTTTTGACAATGGGGCACATTTTGTACTATTTTTAATTATTTCAAACGACTGCGATAAAATAGTTTGCCATTGTTGTGGTTTGGTGGTAAAATATATAAAATATTTTTTAGGAAAAGGATGGTTGATGATGGCTTTTATTTATGACGAACCGGCACATACATTTAGTGAATATCTTTTAGTTCCGGGGTATTCAGCAACTGCCTGTGTACCTACCAACGTTAGCTTGCAAACTCCGCTTGTCAAATTCAAAAAGGGCGAAGAAGCGGCAATAACAATGAATATCCCTATGGTTTCTGCCATAATGCAATCGGTTTCAGACGATAAAATGGCAATTGCACTGTCCAAAGAGGGTGGTGTTGCTTTTATTTTCGGCTCACAATCCATCGAAAGTGAAGCGGCTATGGTCGCTCATGTCAAAAGTTATCGGGCTGGTTTTGTAACCAGTGACTCTAACATTAAACCAGATAGCACTTTGGCTGATATTTTAGCCTTGAAAGAAAGAACCGGGCATTCTACAGTAGCTGTTACTTCTGACGGGACTGTCAATGGCAAACTGGAGGGCATCGTGACTAGCCGTGATTTCCGTGTTAGCCGCATGAGCCTAGACACCAAGGTTGCTGAATTTATGACTCCGATTGGCGAGATGATTGTAGGCAATCATAACACTAGTCTTAAAGAAGCTAACGATATTATTTGGGACAACAAGTTGAATACTTTACCTGTTATTGATGCGGAAGGCAAATTACTCTATATGGTTTTCCGTAAAGACTACGCTTCCCACAAAGAATATCCACTAGAATTATTGGATACCAAAAAACGACACATTGTAGGTGCTGGCATTAATACGCGTGATTATGCTGAACGGGTACCTGCATTAGTGGAAGCCGGTGCGGACGTTTTGTGTATTGATTCCTCCGAGGGTTATTCCGAATGGCAAAAACTGACACTGGATTGGGTTCGGGAAAAATATGGCGACAGCGTTAAAGTTGGCGCTGGTAACGTAGTCGATCGTGAGGGTTTCTTGTATTTAGCAGAAGCAGGTGCAGATTTTGTCAAAGTCGGTATTGGCGGCGGTTCAATTTGCATTACCAGAGAACAAAAGGGTATTGGCCGCGGACAAGCTACAGCTATTATTGAAGTAGCTAAAGCTCGTGATGAATATTTTGCCAAAACCGGCATTTATATCCCTATTTGCTCTGATGGCGGTATCGTCTATGATTATCACATGACTTTAGCTTTAGCAATGGGTGCTGACTTCATGATGTTGGGCCGTTATTTCGCTCGTTTTGATGAGTCCCCTACTAATAAAGTCAACATTAACGGCAGTTATATGAAAGAATATTGGGGAGAGGGTTCTAACCGTGCCCGCAATTGGCAACGCTATGATATGGGCGGTGCTTCCAAATTGTCCTTTGAAGAAGGCGTGGACTCCTATGTTCCTTATGCCGGTAGTTTAAAAGATAATGTTAATCTTTCTTTAAGTAAGGTTCGTTCAACCATGTGTAATTGTGGAGCGCTTAATATTCCGGAATTGCAGGTTAAGGCCAAATTAACGTTGGTTTCTGCTACGAGCCTAGTTGAAGGCGGAGCACATGATGTAGTGCTTAAAGATAATAGTATGAATAATTTCCCTAAATAAGTACTGGAGGGGTATAAGCTAAGCTTGTATACATTATTAGCTTATTGACAGCACTTGTTTACAAAGAGTACAATAAAAGCATTATAAAGGGAAAGGCTGTGTAAAAATGAATTTTTCAAGAAAATTAATGAGCGCAATGTTGTGCGTAGTTATGCTAGCAGGAGCAGTTGTGATGAGCGGTTGCGGCGGCGATAAAAAAGACGCCAAGAAGGTACTTAAAGTCGGTATGGAGTGCGGTTATGCTCCTTATAACTGGACACAAATCAATGGGGATAACGGCGCAGTTAAAATTGCCGGTAGTTCTGAATATGCTTATGGTTATGACGTAATGATTGCTAAGAAAATGGCTGAAGCAGTAGGCGCAGAGCTAGAAATCTATAAGATTGAATGGGATGGCTTGGCTCCGGCTGTTGCTTCCGGTAAAATTGATGCCGCTATTGCCGGCATGAGTATTACCAGCAAACGTAAGGAAAGTGTTGATTTTACTGCTCCTTATTACTATGCTACGGTTGTAGGTTTGGTGCGCAAAGATTCTCCGCTGGCCAAAGCTACCAGCATTGCTGACTTTAAAGGTGCAACGGCTACTTCTCAACTTAACACCATTTGGTATGACCAAATTGACCAAATCGCCGATGTTACTAAATTACCAGGTATTGAAAATGTACCGGGCATGATTGTAGCTTTGACTTCTGGCAAATGCAACTTAATTGTTACTGATATCCCTACAGCTATGGCTGCTAGTTTTGGTAATCAAGAGTTAGCTATGGTCAGCTTTGCTGAAGGTAAAGGTTTCAAAACTTCCCGCGAAGATGTAGAAATTGGGATCGCGGTTAAAAAGGGTAATACAGAGTTAGTGAAAGCAATGAATGCTAAATTAACTAAAATGACAGAAGCTGATTTCAAAAAGATTATGGAAGAAGCTATTCAAAAACAACCTTTAGCAAAATAAACAAGACTTAAAAATGGGACGGCAGTTTAGCCGTCCCGTTTTGGCTTGTGGCTAAAAAGACAAGGTGGGAACAATATGAACACGATGCCGATAACATTTTTTGAATGGGTTTATTTTCTTTTACAACAATATGGCACCCTTTTTCTCAAGGGAGCAATGGTAACCCTGTTTTTAGCAACAGTAGGTACTCTCATCGGTTGCTTAATCGGGCTTTGTGTGGGAATTATTCAAACAATTAATGTTGACCCTAATGCCGGGGCACTGAAAAAGGTATTAAATAAAATAATTAAATGGTTGTTGGAAGCCTATGTGGAAATTTTTCGTGGTACACCAATGATTGTTCAAGCCATGGTAGTATATTATGGTTCGATGAGTATGTTTAATATTGATATGTCTGCTATGTTTGCTGGGTTTCTGGTAGTATCAATTAATACTGGTGCCTATATGGCAGAAACCGTACGTGGTGGCATTGCTTCCGTAGATCCAGGTCAGACTGAAGCGGCAACTGCCATCGGTATGAATCATTTGCAAACGATGCGTGCTGTTATTTTGCCACAGGCGCTTCGTAATATCATGCCGCAAATTGGTAATAATTTGATTATTAATATTAAAGATACTTCTGTTTTAAATGTTATTTCTGTTACTGAATTGTATTTTTCTTCCAAATCAGCAGCCGGTGTTTATTATAAATACTTTGAAGTATTTTTTATCACCTGCGTTATTTATTTTATTATGACTTTTACTGCTTCCAGAATTTTGCGTTGGGTCGAAAGTAAAATGGACGGTCCGCGTGATTACCAGTTAGTTAACTATGATCCAATGCATGATCCCTGTGGACATTTTCAACATGGCTCCTTGCCTAAGAAAGGGGTGTAAGCTATGACGAATGAGCAGCAAACGCCTATCTTAGAAATTAAAGACTTACACAAAAGTTTTGGAGAGAGGGAAATCCTCAAAGGGATCGAACTCCAAGTCAATAAAGGCGATGTTATTTGTATTATCGGTCAATCTGGCTCCGGTAAATCTACTATGATTCGCTGTATTAATTATCTGGAAGTACCGACTAGCGGTCAAATTTGCTATCAGGGCGAAGATGTTTTAACTAAATATGAAGATTTGGCGTTGTATCGCACCAAGGTGGGTATGGTTTTCCAGTCTTTTAATTTGTTTAATAACATGACAGTTTTGGAAAATTGCGTGGTCGGTCAAGTTAAAGTTTTGAAAAAAGATATGGAGGCTGCTCGGGAAACCGCCTTCAAGTACCTGAATTATGTTGGTATGGCTAGTTATGTTAATGCAAAACCTCATCAATTATCCGGCGGTCAAAAGCAGCGGGTGGCTATTGCTCGGGCGATGGCACTAGAACCGGAAGTATTGTTGATGGACGAGCCGACCTCGGCCCTGGATTCGGAAATGGTGGGGGAAGTGCTAGCGATTATGCGGGAACTGGCACAAGCCGGTTTAACTATGGTTATAGTTACGCATGAAATGGCGTTTGCGCTGGAAGTGGCTAGCAAAGTAGTCTTTATCGACCAAGGGGTAGTTGTAGAAGCGGCAGCTCCGGAAGTCATCTTTAGTAATCCTAGTAACCAACGTACCAAAGAATTTTTAATGCGCTTTAACGGACAAAGGTAAACCCCGGTACCAAATACCCTATGGTCAGGACGAGTAAAAAGTCTAACCATAGGGTATTTTTATGAGTAAAATTAGGAATGTATGGATAAGTAAGGATTTTTTTTGTAGCTATGGTATAATAAAAGCACTTATTGAATGGATAAAGAGCAGGAAGGAGTGCTGGTTGTGAAGATGCGCAATTTGTTGCATCGTAACGTAATAGTTCCTTTTATTATTTTAATTTTAACTCTAGGGTCAGTCTATCACTATCAATATAATATAGTGTTAGAGCTGGAAACCCGAGCTAATAAAACGTTAGACGATGATAGTGTGCAGCGGGTAAAGATGATTCAAAGAGGACTGGACGACAGGTTTGTTACTTTGAAAGGTATTGGTGCTTATTATGTTCAGGTCAAGGGGATGGATGGTAGCGATGACGAAACGCTACTGATTCTTCGCTCTTTTTTGACGGCCGGGGATATGTATATGGCGGGGATCGCTGATCGGAACGGCATGGCTTTAACTACGACAGGACAAGAAGTGTATATAGGTGACCGGGCCTACTTCCAAAAAAATATGCAGGGTGAAGATGCTATTCAAAAAGTTATGGGGAAACAATTGCAAGTGGAGCGGATTATTTTATCGGTACCACTAGTGGAAAAAGGGGAAATTATTGGGTCGCTTTTTGGCAGTTATGCGCTGGATGCCTTCCAACAGGCCTTGGTGACTCCTACTTATAACGGCAAAACCTTTGCCTATATTTGTGATAAATATGGCAATTTCATTACACGTAGTGAGTATGAAGATTTTGAGCAAGGAACAAATAATTTGCTAGAGCTATATAGCAAGGGACAATTTTTTGGCAAGGATAATATTCAAACGATGACCGAGGACCTAGAAAATGGCCGGGCGGACTCGCTGATGATTAGATTTGGTGCCACGAATAGGTATGTTTCCTATTTTCCTTTGGGGATTAATGACTGGTATTTGTTTAACGTGGTGTCTGAAACTACAGTTGCGGAAGCGGCAAATTTTTATCGCCGCAATGTTATTGTGCTAATTGTGGAAATAATTATTACCGGGTTATTGCTCATTATGTATATTTTGTGGAATGAGCGTAAAAGGTTAGAGCAAAAAGAACTGGAGCAGGAGTTATTACGAGAAAGTGAAGAACGTTATCGCTTGGTAGAAAGTCTGTCTGATAGTGTGCTTTTTGAAGGCGATTTTGCCAGTAATAAGTTTACTTATAATGATAACTTTTATAAAGAATTCCATCGGGCACCGGGGGTGTGGCAGTTAACAGACCATTTGGCGGCGACTAGTAGCGTGCACCCTGAGGATCAGGATATTTTCATAAAATTAGGGCAAGAAATGAACCAAGGTTTGCCCCGTTCTAGTGCAGAATACCGGATTGCTGATGACCAGGACAATTATCAATGGTGTCGCGTAGAATTTTTAACTTTGCGCAAAGCTGATGGCAGTCCGTATAAGATTTTGGGTAAAATCACCAATATTAACGACGAAAAATTTAATTTGTTACAATTAAAATCTAGGGCAGAACGGGACTCTTTGACCAATCTTTACAATAATAATTCCTTTAAGGAAGCAATTAATAGCTATCTGACCGAAAAGGCTCCGGAGGGAAAACACGCTTTTATTATCGTGGACGTTGATGATTTTAAACAAGTTAATGATACCGCAGGCCACCAAGAGGGCGACCGGGTGCTACGGGAAGTAGCAAAACTCATGGTGCAGGTCTTTGCTAAGGACTGTTTGGTGGGACGGTTAGGCGGCGATGAATTTGCGGTCTTGGCCAAAAACATTGCTAGTGAGGCGGAGGTTGAGGAACAAGTAACTACTTTCTTAAGCAGAACTAAAGAGATTGCTGTGGGTACTGGCGTATTGGAATTGTCTTGTAGTATAGGGATTGCTTTTTATAAAACCGGAGGCAGTAATTTTGCGGAATTATTTAAGAACGCTGATACGGCTTTGTATAAAGCGAAAGCACAAGGTAAAAAAAGAAGTGTTTGCTTCGGTGAACAAATTAATGAGGGGTGAAAACATGAAAAAAAGCATGATTTTACTATTGGTTTGTTGGAGTCTGGCGCTAGTAAGTATGGCCGAAGCCAAGGAAAAAATTCTTTTTATTCCGATTGATGATCGGCCAGTCTGTTTGGATTATACAGCGACGTCACTGCAACTAGCTGGGTGGGATATTGTAGTGCCACCGGCAGCAATGCTAGCTTCTTACAATCGTAATGGCGACCCGGAAGCCTTGTATCGGTGGCTAACGGAAAATGCCCTTCTGGCTACTGATGCTGTGGTGTCGAGTGATAGCCTTATCTATGGGGGACTGGTGCCCTCGAGAACGCATCACCTGAGTTCTGCGGTGCTAGAGCAAAGAACGCAAAATTTACTGGAATTTAAAAACAAATTCCCGTTTTTACGTTTGTATGTGTATACCACAGTAATGCGTTCACCTAGGGCTAGCAGTGCTCCGGTGGAGCCTAGCTATTATGCCCAATACGGTCCGCGGATTTTTCGGTTGGGAGCCTTGCAAGACCAAAAGGAAATAAGTGGTTTGACTAAAAAAGAAGCGGTGGAACTGCAAAGTTTAATCCAAGCCATTCCCGAGGCTGTGCAAAAGGATCTCTATGAGCGTAGGGGTAAAAATCTTGCAGTAACAGAAAAACTTTTAACAGGGGTAGGGCAACACGCGTTTGACTATTTTCTGTTGGGGCGTGATGATACGGCTCCCCGCTCTGATGCTCATCGTGAGGCTAGGCGTCTGAGCCGCTTAACGGACACTTTGCCAGCTGGCAAAATTAGATTTTTTGCCGGGGCGGATCAATTAGGGCTGGTGCTTTTAAATCGTGCGGTGAATAAAATCGAACAAACAATACCTTTTGTTTATAGTTTTTATACTAAAGGTGTGGGTGGAGCAACTATTCCTAGCTATGAAGATGACCAGGTGCGGCTCACTGTGCGCAATCATATCTTGGCAGCGGGGGGGTTCCCGGTGCCGGAGGCGCAGAGAGCAGACTTAATTTTGGCGGTTAACACTCCGGTAGATGGAAAAACCTTGTCGGCAACGGACGTGACTAATACTACTAAATTGACACCGGCGAAAGCAGCTTTTGTGCAACAAGTAAAAGACTATGTGCAAGCTGGTCAAAAAGTGGCCGTAGCTGACGTGGCCTACGGTAACGGTTCTGATAATGCTTTAGTCCACAAACTCTTTACGGATAACTTGGCGTGGTCTTTGTCTGCCTATGCTGGGTGGAACACAGCCGGCAATACTTTGGGCTATGCTTTGGGACAAGGCTTACTGGATCCATATTTGACACCGGCACAGCAACAGGAGCTGCTGGCAGTACGCTATTTAGATGAATGGGTGTATGAAGCTAATGTGCGGGGCAAGGTCAGACAGGAGTTAATCTGGCCAAAACATTGGGTTGATGGTGCTTTAAAACCGGACGAAAGATTGGCGGCAGAGCAGGCTGTCACCAAAGAAATGTTGGCTTTTGCCCGGGGTTATTTTTCGGAACCACAGCTAGCCAATTGGCAATTTACTTTGCCTTGGAGTCGGATGTTTGAAGTTAGTGTGACAAGAAAATAAAAAAAGACGTTGTCGGTAGAGCCTTGGCTCTATCGACAACGTCTTTTTTGGTTATTTAATGTTGCCAAGTAATAATGCTTTTTTCCAGCCACTGCAATAGTAAGTGAAAGCAAAGGCCCAGGAGTGACAGGACGACGACACCGGCCATGAGCCTATCGGTAATCATGAGGTCGCCATAGTGGAGAATCAGTGCGCCAATGCCCTCTTGAGCCGCAATCATTTCTGCTGCTACCAGTAAGAGTAAGGAGGTTCCGGCTGCCAGGCGTAAGCCCGTAAAAATAACGGGGAGAGCTCCGGGTAAAATCACACTCTTTAGGGTGAGCCACCAACCGGCATTAAAACTGACGGCGACTTTAAGCAGTAAGGTATCAACATTTTTAACGCCGGCATAAGTATTCATGGCTACGGGAAAAAAGACGCCGAGGGCAATCAGGGTTATCTTGGAAAGTTCGCCAATGCCTAACCAGAGAATAAATAAGGGAAGCAGGGCAATTTTGGGAATGGGGTACAAAGCCTGTACTAAGGGGGTGCCAATCCGATCGTATAAGGAGGAGGTACCGGTGATAATACCGACTAGTAAGCCGGCCAAACTACCGACGATAAAGCCTAAGGCAATGCGATATAAACTGGCAGCTAAACTGCGACCAATTTCGCCGCTGGCAATCATGTCTAAGAGCGCTTGACAGATTTGGCTGGGAGCCGGCAAAAATAAGGGCGCAACTAAGCCCCAGCGACAGATGCCCTCCCAAAGAAGTACCAGAGTGCCTATGGCGACAAAGGAAACCCACACAGGATAGAGGTGGTGGCGGGCGGTCATTTTATTTTGTATTTGATAATTACTCATTAGTTGTTACCTCCAAGAGGGCGGAATGAGCATCTTGGCTGATTTGCTCCCAAAGTAGGTGGACATAGTCGGCAATGGCGGCTGCGTGTTGTGGCTGTTGGCGCTCGAGGCGAGGAATAGTAATGGGAAGAATTTTATTGATGGTGCCGGGGCGGCGGGAGAGGAGCACTACACGGTCTGCCAGCAACACGGCTTCTTGAATATTGTGGGTCACATACAAGGTGCTAAGACGTGTTTTTTCCCACAGAGCTACCAATTCTTCTTGCATAATGGTGCGAGTTTGGGCATCAAGGGCTGAAAAAGGTTCGTCCATCAAAAGTAAGTCCGGATTAATGACCAGCGCTCGGGCAATCCCCACCCGTTGGCGCATACCACCGGAAAGTTGGTGAGGGAAGGCTTTTTCAAAACCGGTAAGCCCTACCAGCTCAATGTAATGGGCAATACGCGCGGTTTGTTCTGGCTTATTCACGGATTGGGCTTCCAGACCAAAAGCAATATTGTCATAGACCGAGCGCCAGGGAAAAAGACCTGTTTCTTGAAAAACAATCCCGGTAACTGGTTGGCTGGGGGGGGTTAGGTCAGAAAAATATATTTGCCCAGCGGAGGGGCTTAACAGACCAGCAACCAGGTTTAGCAGGGTGGATTTACCGCAACCGCTGGGACCGACTAAGGCGACAAATTCTTCTGGGTGCAAGGTTAAGTTAATGTTTTCTAAAACCGTAAGCGGTTGTCCTTGGCGCGTCATAAAATCTTTACTAAGGCCATCAATTACTAATTCCATAATTTCCTCCAGCTTCTTTGGTCACTTTTATTTGGCGAGAGCACTTTCCAGTAAGGCAGTATTCGTTACTTGGGCGGCGTTCAATTTGCTGTTAAGTAGGCCCTGGGCGGCATACCAATCAATCTGAGTTTGAATATCGCTGGATAGTAGTTTGCCATCACGGTCGAGGTAGGGCAGTCCCAGGATAATATCTTTTTCCGGAGCTTTAGTATATTTGGCGATGATTTTTACGATTTCGTCTAAGCGTTCCGGTGACTGCTTGGCGATAGCGGCATCGTAATAATAGTTGCAAGCTTTATTGTAGGCCTTGAGAAAGTGACGGGCGGCGGTTTCGTTTTGTGCAAATTGGGGGGAGAAAAAAATGCCGGAGGTTTGGTAAGGCATGAGGTCGCCTACCTGCACTAAGAGTTTTCCGTAGCCTGCAGTTGTAACTTTGGTAATATTAGGCTCATTAAGAATACAACCATCAATTTGTTTGCTTTCTAAAGCGGCCATGACGCCACTGAGTTTTCCTAGGGGTACTAGTTCAATGTCTGAGAGAGCCAGCCCCTGTGTTTCCAAAAGTCTTCCCAACATATAATGAAAGGTAGACCCTTTTTGAGTAATGCCGATTCGTTTACCTTGTAGGTCTTTAATCCCGGTGACACCGCTAGCATAGGCGTCGCTACTCACGATGAGGGCTGAAGAGGAGTAACCTTGGGCTTCACGGCCTTTGTCGGCGACAATAAGCAGCTTTTGTCCACTGGCCGCCATGTTGAAAAGGCTGGCGGTAATGCCGGTTGCACCGATATCTACTTGACCGGAGGCAGTGGCCACGGCAATTGGGTGAGCGGCGTCAAACCACTGGGGTTTCACCTCCAGACCTTCAGCAGCGAAATAGCCTTTGTCGAGGGCGATGAAAAGCGGCGCAGAACTGGTTAATCTAAGGAGAGCGAGCGAAACTTCGGTTGTAGCTGGCGCTGCCGGCTGTTTGGTATCGGTATTACTACTGCAACCACAGGCAATTGCCGTGAGACAAAAGGTGAGTAAAAGCGTTATAATCTTTTTCATAATGACCTCCGTTTAGTTCAATAGTTAGGCATTAAGCAGGCGAAGCACCTACTACTGCTTAATTCTTCACTTTATTGTAACGTATATAAAAAAATAATTCACGATTTTTTTCTACCAGCGTTGAGGTAGGGGCAGCGAACCCAGTGCCAGTTTTTCTAGGTGGAGAACAATTAATTTGTTGAAAAAAGACGACAATAGTGGCTGACCTTGGTATAATAAAGATAAGTATACTATATATGGGAGGTAACATTTATGCTGCTTAAAAGACCACTAAAAACAAAAGCGCTATTACCCTTGCTACTGGGCTCCTTGCTACTGGGCTCGCTGGCACAAGCGGCAGAAGTAGAGCAACCTTTAAACGAAACCAAGCTGGCGGCACCAGTTGTAGCGCCAGAACCAGCTTTAAAGGGGATTGTGGTTTTTGATGAAAAAGTGCAAAAAGGCGAAGAGCTAGCAGTTGCCTATGGTGATGTTGATAATGATGGGCAAGAAGAGGAAATTGTGCTCTTGGGCAATAAAATCACACCTACGTCCAATTATGATACACAGCTTTATATTTTGTGCAAAGATGGCAAGACGGGCAATGTCAAAAGTTTTATCCGTCCAACAGTAGGCGGTGGCTACAATTGTTCCCTCCGGCTAGCTGATTTGACAGGTAGCGGTGCCCAAAACGTGATTTTGGTAGCGCCTACGGGGGGCAGTGGCGGGATTGTGTCCTATCGCATTTTTGATTTTGCGGAGCCGACAGGAGTGCGGGAAATTTTTGGGGAGGCTGAAAATCATGGAGTGAATGTTAGCGGCAAATACCTAGACGACTATCAAGTGCAGCTTACTTTGACCGGTTTAGACAAAACCATGACTTTGCCGTTAGCAACTGACCTAGGCTTTTACCACTATTTGGGAATCTATGATACTAAAGGCAAACTCCTGCAAACAGATTTGCGGCCTTATATTCAGTACTTGAGTGCTTTAACAGTGCTGGACGTTAATGATGATGGACGGTCGGAGGCGATCACTTTACAGCGGGTGGTGGGAGTGAATAATACTGATACCATCGGGTATGTGCGCACGGTATGGCAATATGCGGCTGGTACTTGGCAAAAGCTGGAGGTTGATTTTAGTGGGAAGCTCACTGCTAGTGCCCTGTTAATGCAGGAACCAGTTATTGGTGGTGGGGGCTATCGTCTGAGCTCACAACAGGTTCAATACAATAATTCACAAATTGTCTATCCTTATTTCAGTAACCTTAATAGCAAAAAATTGCAATGGCAGATTAATAAAATAATCGAAGATTATGTAAGTAGTGAGCTAACAAGTGTAGCCGCCGGCGGCCATGTGGAATTAGCTTATACAACTAAATATATTGGCCGCAATGTGGTTAGTTTCGTAGTACGAGGCAACAAAGCTGTCCAAGGCAAACAACAAGAAATCCTTAAGACTTTTAATCTTAATCTAGCTCAAGGCACCGTCATTCCCATTGGTGAATTTTTAAAGGATAGCAAAAAAATGCACAAGAGCGTTGAAGAAATAACTACTCGCTTGGGACAGTTGGTGTTAAGTGATTTAAACAACTATTACTTTGATGGCGAGTATTTAGTATTTTGTGTTTATGATGAAGAAAAAACAACTTGGCAAGAGTTAAAGGTTGCAAAAAAAGACCTAAAAGCCTATTATATTGGGGATAGTTTAGAAAATAAAACTGACTGACTGGTCAAAACGAGGATTTGCGGGAAAAACAAAGCAAGTCAGCGTAAAAGTGAGCTAAACTGTAATAATCGTGTTTGCGGAATTAAAAAGGGTAGATTATAATTAATCCATGTCTGACACGGTTGTGTCTTTTACGTATTAGAGTCATTACTTACTCACTGCGTTGATAGAAAAAGGAGGATTTTTGATGTTAGGGAAAAAGAAGGTCATAGCGATAGCCTTGGCGGTTAGTACTATCTTTGCAGTCGCTGGTTGTGGGAATAAGCAACAAGCAGGACAAAAGCAAGAAGTAGCTGTAAAAACCATGCAGGTTATTAAACGCGATACACCGATTGTCTATGAGTACACGGGTTTTGTTGAGGCTGAAAACGAAGTTCAAATGAAAGCCCGGGTTTCTGGGATGATTACGCAAAAATTCATTAATGGCGGCGATAAGGTTGAAGCAGGTCAATTGATGTTTGTCATTGATCCGCGTACTTATCAAAACGCTGCTTTAAATGCGGAAGCACAACTAGCCAATGTGGGAGCTAATTTGAGTCGTGTACGCCGAGATGCGGAACGTTATCAAAAACTATATGAACAGGGTGCTGTTTCTAAGCAAATGCTAGATAATATTAACGCTGAACTTTCCCAAGCGGAAGCTCAAGTGAATGCACAATCAGCACTGCTAGCCTCGGCACAGGTTGATGTGGGTGAAACTAATATTGTGGCTCCTTTTAGTGGCCAAGTTGATACTAAGGATTTGGCTGTAGGTACTTTTGTAACAGCCGGTCAAACCGTATTGGGCACAGTTTCTTCGAGTGATCCAATTCGTGTTAAATTCAGTATTTCTGAATCTGATTATCTGCAATTAATGAAAGCCAATAATGATAAAGGTACACCCTTAGATAATTTGACGATTGTCCTTAGTGATGGCAGTACTTATCCGGTTAAAGGCAAACAATCGCAAGTTGACCGGGGTATTAGTGAAGGTACCGGTAGCTTAACGATTAAAGCGGATTTTGGTAATCCTAAGCATATTTTATTGCCAGGAATGTTTGCTCATGTGCAGGCAGTAGCAGAAACCAGAAAAAATGCACTCCTTATTCCACAACGGGCAGTAACAGAATTGTTATACAAGACTTTTGTTACCATCGTTACTGCTGAGGGCAAAGCTGAGCTGAGAGAAGTTCAACTTGGAACTCGTATTGGTAAACTGTGGATGGTTAATAGTGGTCTTGATGGTAGTGAAACTGTAATTGTAGAGGGCGTTCAAAAAGCCCCTGCTGGTACGCCGGTCAAAGCTGAAACAATGACAGAAGCAGACTTAGATAATACCACGGACAAATAAGGAGATAAACAATGGCACGTTTTTTTATTGACAGACCAGTATTTGCAATTGTATTAGCGATCATCATAACGTTAATCGGCACTATTGCAGGGGTAACTTTGCCAATAGCCCAATATCCGGATATCGCTAATCCGCGTGTTACCGTAGAAACCAACTATGTTGGCGCGAATGCGGAGGTTGTAGAACAGTCTATTGCCCAGGCAATAGAAGATAATGTCAACGGTGTAGATAACATGGTTGATATGCGTTCTACTTCTGATAACAACGGCGGCTATAAACTAGAAGTAATGTTTGACTTGGGTACCGATCCTGATATGGCAACTGTAAAGGTTCAAAACCGTGTTGCCCAGGCTAACGCTACCTTGCCAAGCGAAGTAATTAACTATGGTATTACGACTGAGAAAAAATCAGCGGAATCCATTATGTATTTTGCACTTTATTCACCTAATAAGAGTTATGATTCTCTTTTTCTAAAAAACTATGGTTCGATTAACTTTATTGATGAAATTAAGCGCGTTAATGGCGTTTCTTCGGTGCAGGAGTTTGGACCAATTTTGGGTATGCGTATTTGGCTCCAACCGGATAAAATGGCTCAACTGGGCGTTACAACTGCTGACATCAGTAATGCTATGAAAACACAAAACGTACAAGCACCTGCGGGTACCATTGGTGGACGTCCTTCCAGTGATGACCAAGAATTCCAATATTCCGCCCGTGTACAAGGTCGTTTGGATACGGTAGAAGAGTTTGGCAATATCGTAGTGCGTGCTAAACCTAACGGCGATGTGCTCTGTTTAAAAGATGTGGCGCGGATTGAATTTGGTGCTCGTAGCGATACTACGGTAGCAAAACTTAACGGTAATGATGCTATCATTTATCCTGTTTACCTTAATAGTGATGCGAATGCTCTTAACTCCGTAGCAGCTATTAAAGAAGTAATCAAAGATGCTGAGTCACGTTTTCCACCGGATATGAAAATTCAAGTTATTCAGGATAACACAGATTTCGTACGTGAATCTTTGAAAAAGGTTGCGCACACTTTTGCGGAAGCTTTAGTCTTGGTTTTGATTATTGTGTATATCTTCCTGCAAAATTGGCGTGCAACGCTAATTCCAATGTTGGCAGTGCCGGTATCTTTGATCGGTACCTTTGGTGCTTTTGTTATTTTGGGCTTTACCATTAATACTTTAACCATGTTTGCGATGATTTTGGCCATTGGCCTTGTTGTCGACGATGCCATTGTTGTGGTAGAGGCCGTAGAACATCATATTCAGGCCAATCATCTTTCTCCTAAGGAAGCAACTTATCGGGCCATGAAAGAAGTATCAGGGCCGGTTGTGGCCATTGCTTTCGTTTTGGCTTCCGTATTTATTCCTTGTGCTTTTATGGCAGGAACCACAGGTATGCTGTATAAACAGTTTGCCTTAACTATCGCTGTGTCCATGGGATTGTCGGCTGTCGTGGCTTTGTCACTAACACCGGCACTGTGCTCACTGCTACTTAAACCTCATGTTGAACACGAAGATACCAGCAAATTGGGCAAATTCTTTGCTAAGTTTAATGACTGGTTTGAACGTTTAACTGCAAAATATGTAGGTAATGTTGCTAAATGTATTCGCTATTCTAAATTAACCATGGTGGCGCTCTTGGTGATGATTGTCTGCTTGGTAGGTATCTTTAAGATCTTGCCGTCAGGCTTCGTACCAGAGGAAGACCAAGGCTATGCTATGGGTTCCTTTGCTTTACCGGAAGCGGCTTCCAGTAATCGTGGTATTAAAATCATGACTGAGTTGAGTGAGAAATTCAAAGCGATTCCGGGTATGCAAAACGTCATTGCTGTTAGTGGTTTTGATATTCTTTCCGGCGCACCAAAAGCCAGTGCTGGTTTATTAGTTCCTGCGTTTACAGATTGGTCGGAACGTACGACACCGGATAAGAGCGTTAAAGCAATTATTGGTCAAATCTTTGGTATCGGGGCACAAACCCCAGCAGCTACCGTTATGGCCTTTAATGCACCGGTATTGCCGGGTGCCTCTAGTACAGGCGGCTTGTCCTTGTATCTCATGGATATGGGCGGCGGTTCTACTGTTGATATGGATGCTACTGTGAAGAAATTCTTGGCAGCAGCCAACCAAAGACCAGAAGTAGGTATGGCCTACAGTACTTTTAGTAATGATACACCCTCTTACAAATTTGATGTAGATAGGAAAAAAGCAGAAACCCTAGGCGTACCATCGGCTAGCGTTTTTGGAGCTTTGCAAACCTTCCTCGGTGGTTCGGAAATTAATGACTTTAATAAATTCGGACGTACTTGGAAAGTTACAATGCAGGCAGAACCACAATTTAGGTCGGACGTAGATGCTCTGCGTTTCTTCTTCGTTAGAAGTAATACAGGAGCTATGGTTCCACTTAATACTTTAGTTACAGCTACTACTATTACTTCGGTACCGTCCGTCACCAGATTTAACGGTGTTAGAGCGGCGAAAGTCTCCGGTAACCCGGCAGATGGCTATAGTAGTGGTCAGGCGATGACCGCTTTGGAAGAAGTTGCCAAGGAAACATTACCGACGACCTTTAAATATGAATGGGTAGACCAGAGCCGTGAAGAACGTGCGGCAGGTAATAGCTCCCTCGTAGTTTTTGGTATTGCGTTAATTTTCGTTTTCCTTTGTCTGGCAGCTTTGTACGAAAGCTGGTCCATTCCGCTTTCAGTTTTGCTGTCCGTACCACCGGCAATTTTGGGCTGTGGTATCGTGCAGTATGTACGTGGTTTTCAAAATGACGTTTATATGCAAATCGGCTTAATCATGCTAATTGGTTTGGCCGCTAAGAACGCCATTTTGATTGTTGAATACGCCAAGGCTAACTTAGAAAAAGGCGAAAATGTAGTGGATGCGGCCATCCATGCGGCTCAACTGCGTTTACGTCCAATCTTGATGACATCCTTTGCCTTTATTTTGGGTTGTGTCCCACTAGCTATTGCTACTGGCGCCGGTGCTGGTTCTCGTACTTCTATGGGGACAGCAGTTGTCAGTGGTATGACAGTGGCAACGGCTGTTGGTATATTCTTAATTCCAGTCTTGTTTGTAGTAGTGGAGCGGATATTCTCTGCCAAAGATAAAAAAGAAGAATAAATTAGTACGTGTTATTGCTGGTAACAACGACTAAACAACTAAGGAGAAGTCAACGTCTGATGATGTTGACTTCTCTTTTTCTTAGCTATTGTGGGACCAAGTTAAGAAGATTTTTTGACTGGAAGCAGGAATTGCCACCTAAGGCGTCGTATTTAAAAGCGAAGTTATATTGCGAAGGCGAGGAGTAAATGTGAAGAAAGTGGTTGCAGGCAGTCGATTTTTAAAACAGGTGTGGCAATTAACCAAAAGCTATTGGCAATCAGAGGAAAAGAAAAAGGCCTTTTTACTCCTCGGTGCGATTATTGGTTTAACGCTGGCTATTGTTTATGCCCTAGTTTTACTCAATCAATGGAATAATGCTTTTTACACGGCACTGCAAAATTATGATGCAGAAAAAATCTTTGCCGAGTTGTTTAAATTTACTTATATAGCGTTTTTTTATATTATTGTGGCCGTGTACCAATTTTATTTGCAGCAGGTACTAGCTATTAATTGGCGGCGCTGGTTGACCAATCGCTATATTGATGAGTGGTTGCAGCATAAAACTTATTATCGCTTGCAAATGTTTGGCACGGCTACCGATAATCCTGACCAACGTATCAGTGAAGACGTGCGACTTTTTGTGGAAATGACGCTGCGCTTTACCATTGGCCTTTTGAAAGCTTTTGTGACGCTGGTGTCTTTTGTGTTTATTTTGTGGGAATTATCGGGACCTTTAACCTTGACGGTGGGAGGGTTAGAATTAAACATTTCCGGTTATTTGGTGTGGGTGGCCCTAACCTATGCGATTATCGGTACGTGGGTAACACATTTAGTGGGTAGAAAACTAGTGGGGCTTAACTTTGTCCAACAAAAGTTTGAAGCAGATTTTCGTTTTAGTATGATGAGAATGCGTGAAAATGCAGAAAGCGTAGCTTTTTATGCCGGGGAACACCAAGAAAGTAGCGTTTTTAAAAAGCGTTTTACGCTATTATTAGAAAACTTTTGGCATATTGTGCAAAAACAAAAACAGTTGGTATGGATTAATTCCGGGTATTCACAAGTGGCCATTATTTTTCCGTTTGTAGTTTCCATTCCGCGATATTTAAGTCAGCAGATTACTCTAGGCGGCCTGATGCAAATCGCTACTGCTTTTGGGCGGGTACAAGACTCGCTGTCCTATTTTGTTGATATGTACGCCTCTATTGCAGAATGGCAAGCGGTAGTAGGAAGGCTCACCGGGTTTGGGGTGCATATGCAGGACGTAGAAACGGAAAAAGAGCATGGAAATTTAGAGTATTTGGTGGCAACGGATAACAGGATTACTACTGTAAAGATGAACGTGGAGTTACCTAGTGGTCAGGTCTTATTGCGGGCAATCGCAATTACGCTACCTGCGGGGGAGAATGTTTTAATTAAAGGTGTGAGCGGTAGTGGCAAAAGCACTTTGCTACGGGTTCTAGCCGGCATTTGGCCCTACGCCAGCGGTAAAATCTTGATGCCCCCCAAAGCAGAACTCATGTTTATTCCGCAAAAACCTTATTTACCTTTGGGTACCTTGGCAGATGCTGTTTTGTACCCAGGGGGGCGCAGCAGAACGTCAGCCGAATTAGTGGCGTTAATGGAGCAATGTCAAATTGGCTATCTGGCTAAAGAACTGGCGGTGGAGGCAGACTGGTCCCATGTATTGTCGGTGGGGGAGCAACAACGCTTAGCTTTTGTACGGGCTTTGATTTATGAACCGCGGTGGCTCTTCCTAGATGAGGCTACCTCAGCCCTAGATGAGCCTACAGAGGCGGGGATGTATCGCCTAGTGAGAGAATGTATGCCTAGAACTACCGTGATTAGTGTAGGGCATCGTAGCACATTAAATGCTTTTCATCAAAAGGAATTATATTTAGATAAGAACGAGCAAACAGTTAGCATAAAGCCAGCAAAATAAAAATTAAAGGAGAACAACCGTTAAAGGTTGTTCTCCTTTTGCAATAAATATCTTGCTAAAAGTCAAATAGTCAAATATAATAAAGCTAAAGATGCTTGTCGGTGTTGGCAGTAAGAGGAGGTTACAACATGAGAAATTTAGCTGATGTGATAGAAAACTTGATCGTGCGGCAATTATTAGCGGAACAGGAAGATTTTGTGCTGGTACAAAGAAATGAACTGGCCGACCAGCTTTCCTGTGCTCCCTCACAAATAAGTTATGTGCTGAGTACCCGCTTTACACCGGAACGTGGCTATATGGTGGAATCTCGGCGTGGCAGTGGTGGTTTCGTGCGGATTGTGCGGGTGGTACCGCAAGAAAATGCACTCACAGTTCCGACCTCTGCTCGTGCTGTACTGGAGCATTTGACACAAAATTGTGTGGTGACGGGCAGAGAAGCAACGCTTTTAAATTATATGCTGGAATTAGTGGAAGGGCACCTAGATGAAGCAGCACAACAGCAGCTTCTAGGTGAAGCAGTGCAACGCTTGGCTGTGGCCAAGAAATAATTACCTTCGTCAGAGAACTAATCAGAAATTAATTAATGGGGAGATAGAACAGTGGCAAAAACAAAAGTAAGATTTGTCTGTCAGTCTTGTGGTTATACTACGGCTAAATGGCTAGGAAAATGCCCTGAATGCGAACAATGGGACACGCTGGTAGAAGAAGTGGTAGCGCCAGCACGCAATCAGTCCTTTTTATTAGCGCCAGAAACACCAAAACCTAAACGACTAGGTAGTATTTCTACGGCTACGGTTCAACGTTTAGCGACAGGTATTCGTGAGTTTGATCGTGTTTTGGGTGGTGGCATTGTACCGGGTTCTTTGGTGCTTTTAGGCGGAGATCCTGGTATTGGTAAATCCACTATTATGTTAGATGCCAGTATGAAGTTTAGCCATAATGGCGTAAAAGTCCTTTATGTATCGGGGGAAGAGTCAGAAGCCCAAACGGCGATGCGCGCCCAGCGGCTAGGCGAAGTGGAAAACGACCTGCTAATTATGACGGCAACAGATTTGGGGGCAATTTTACTTCAAGCTCAGGAAGTACAGCCAGCGATTTTAATCATAGATTCTATTCAAACCATGTATAATGCAGAGTTTGAAACACCGGCGGGCAGTGTGGGACAGGTGAGGGAATGTACGGCTAAGCTTTTGCGGTTTGCCAAAACTACTGGTATTGCCGTATTTATCATTGGTCATGTCACCAAAGAAGGTAATATTGCCGGACCGCGCCTTTTAGAACATATGGTAGACGTGGTTTTGCAGTTTGAAGGAGAACGAACCTATGCTTTTAGGGTATTGCGGGCTTTAAAGAATCGCTTTGGTTCGACCGATGAAAGCGGTATTTTTTCCATGGAAGAAAATGGGCTGAAAGAGGTAGTCAATCCCTCCGGCTTATTTTTGGAAAAGCGCGAGGGTATTGTGGCAGGAGCCGCAGTTTGTGCTTGTTTAGAAGGGAATAGACCCCTGATGGTCGAATTGCAGGCTTTAGTTTCCAGAACGCCCTATGGTATGCCTAGAAGAACAGCTGTCGGGTTTGATTACAATCGGGTCAATATGTTACTGGCAATCTTAGAAAAAAGGCTGGGTCTGGATTTTGGAACGCAAGATGCCTATGTGAATGTGGTGGGCGGGATGAAGGTGACCGAGCCAGCCGCTGATTTAGCGGCAGTAGGGGCGTTGGTGTCAAGCTATCGCAACAAACCAATTGCCGCTGGGGTTTTGGCAGTGGGAGAAGTGGGCTTGACCGGCGAAGTACGGCGTGTCAGCTTTATTGAAAGAAGAATTAAGGAGGCACGAGGGTTAGGCTTTCATAAGTTTGTTATCCCTGCCGGTAAACTTAAAGTTCTAGATAATGTAGCAGGTGTCGTGCAAGTACATACTTTAGAAGAAGCGATTAAAGCACTTTTTGCAGAATAAAAAAAGGCTGCCACCAGAAGGTGACAGCCTTAATTTGTTTTTGTTAAGATAAATAATAATAGCCTAGAGTGGAAATAGCATTGTTTTCTTCCTGCATAATATCGTCTATTTTTAAACCGGTTAGGTTACATAAAGCAGCGATATAAAAAAGCGAATGACCGATTTCTTTAGCTAGTGTTTCTTTGCAACGAGGGCATAATTCGCCGTTCAGGTGCGAAGACATATAATTCTTCATTTCGTTAAACCCGGTTTCTTCCGGAATAGTTTGTTTGCGGGCAGCGATATTAACACAGCCACATTCGGTGACGGATTTGACAACGGCTCTGTTTACTCTGGCGGTGGATTCCTGATATTTGCTCAGGACGTCTAAAATACTTTTGTGGCGTACTAAATATTTGTCCACATTAGCTTGGAAGTCATTACAAGAATTATCTTTCATTTTCAGCACCTCACTTGTTTTAATTATAAGGAGGCAAGGAGCACATGTCAATTTTTTGCCTTGGGGAGACAAATAAGTAAAAGTTGAAAAACTCATTGACAGAGCGAAAACTTCCGTGATATAATAACAAATTTGACAAATAAGATTAAATGTGCTAGTATTTAAATATCCTAGAAAAGGAGGAACTACAATGTTTGCAACAGGAGATAAGATCGTTTATCCAATGCATGGTGCCGGCGTAATTCATGATATCGAAAAGCTTGATGCCGATGGTACTATGGTTGAATATTTCATACTAAATATGCTTTTGGGCGATATGAAAGTCATGATTCCCGTTGAAAACGTGGATCGCGTGGGTTTGCGTCATGTTATCAATGATAAACAATTAGCGGAGATAGAATCCGTCCTAGAAGCTAGACCGGAAAATACGATGAAGAGCATTACTTGGAACCGCCGTTTTAATTTATATTTAGATAAGATGAAAAGTGGCGATGCATTTCAGGTTGCCGAAGTAGTTCGCGTTCTAACTGTACAAGAAAATAGTAAGAAGCTTTCCACAGGGGAGCGACGGTTATTAAATACAGCAAAGCAAATTCTTTTAAGTGAGATCATGTTGATACGTTCACAAACAACTGAAGAGGCCGATGCCTGGCTAAATAAGTTTTTTAATTAAAATACGTTGATTGTTGACGTATTTTAATTTTTTTTATGTTGATATTCTGTTAAAAACAGGGTTTTTGTAGTAAGATTAGGGCATGATAGTTGAAAGGAGGTGAAAAAATGTTAGAAAAAATATTAAAAATCACAATCGTTGTGGTTTTTGCAATGACAGGTTTAATTATGATGGAATTAATGACGCCGTATTTTTCGGGTGTGCTTGATTATGACTTGGAAAGCACAGGTGTGTTTGGTATTACCTTGGCTACGACTTTTTCCGGAGTTGCCGGCGTCCTGATTTTCGGTGGCGTGGGGTATATTTTATCACCGGCGATTATTTACAGCACGATGCGTTTTACCGAGGTTATAGTGCTCGTTTTGGCTAAAGCACCAACCAGTAATATTATTATTGCTGCGATGGGTGTGATTATTGGTTTGATTTTAGCTAATTTATTGGGTGCACCCTTTTCACATTTGCCGATTGTCGGACCTTATATTCCTTTAGTTTTTAGCTTGTTTTTTGCAATCATCGGTGCCAAGTTGGCTTTACGCAAACATACGGATATCATTTCGTTTTTTAATCACGTGCCCCTTTTAAAAACTCCTAAAATGTCCATGGAGGAGGGGAACAAGATTCAGGCTTACAGCAATCATAAAATACTAGATACGAGCGTAGTCATTGACGGGCGCATTGCTGATATTTTAAAAACAGGATTTTTGGAAGGCAAATTGATTATTCCTAATTTTGTATTGGAGGAATTGCAAAAAATTGCCGATTCCGGTGATAGTCTGAAAAGAAATCGTGGTCGCAGAGGGTTGGACGTTTTGAAAGATATTCAAGAAAATGCTTCCAACCGGGTGGAAATTTCGGACATTGATTTTGATGATATGACCGAAGTTGATGCAAAGCTGGTTAAACTGGCGAAGCAAATCGGCGGTGTCGTCATAACTAACGATTTCAACCTCAATAAAGTGGCCGTTATTCACGGTGTAGCGGTGCTGAACATTAATGATTTAGCTAATGCTGTTAAGCCGATTGTAATGTCCGGCGAAGAGATGTTTGTTTTCTTAGTTAAAGATGGCAAAGAAAATGGGCAAGCTGTGGCTTATCTAGATGATGGGACCATGATTGTAGTCGAGGGAGGCAAACGTTATGTGGGCGATAGTGTCAGTATTGTGGTCACGTCAGTTCTACAAACTTCTGCCGGGAGAATGATTTTTGCGCGCATGAAATAACGCGGGGGGTAGGATAGATGGATGGATTAACTGTAATCTTAGCCGCCGCCGGTCAAGGTACAAGATTAGGCCTAGGAAAAAATAAAGCGTTTGTGTGCTTACAGGGTGTACCCTTGGTGGTGCATAACCTTAAGCAAATTAACCAAGTAGAGGCTGTGCAAAGGGTAGTGGTAGTAGTAGGCGCTAGCGAACTAGTAGAAGCAGCGGCGGTACTTAGTCTGTATCAAGCGGAGTATTTCCCGCGTCTTACTTATGAGCTAGTAGCAGGTGGCCGTGAAAGGCAGGATTCTGTCGCTAATGCTCTTAAGGCGCTTGGTAGTAGCGGGGGCTATATTGCAGTACATGATGGAGCCAGACCCTTTGCGACACCAGATTTATTTGCACGTGTCTTAGCAGCCGCTCAAACGCATGGTGCTGCGATTGCCGCTGTGGCGGTAAAAGATACAATTAAAGTTGTTAATGAGGCTTGCACAGTGGTGGCGACACCTTTGCGCAGCACCTTGCGTGCTGTGCAGACGCCACAGATTTTCAAGGCGGATGTTCTTTATCGAGCCTATGCTTTACTAGCAGCGAAGCAGCAAATAGTAACAGATGATGCCGCCGCTGTAGAACAGTTGGGCATTAAGGTTAAAGTGGTAGAAGGGTCTTATACTAATAATAAAATAACTACACCGGAAGATTTGGTGTGGGCACGGGAATTCTTAAAAAGTAAAGGAGTACTACCAATGACAGGTGTAGCTTTTCCTTTTCACGTGGGCAGTGGATTTGATGTTCATCAATTTGCTAAAGAACGCAAGCTGATTTTATGTGGGGTAGAAATACCCTATGCGTTAGGTTTAGCAGGACATTCTGATGCCGACGTGGCTTTGCACGCCCTGATGGATGCACTGCTAGGCGCAGTGGGCATGGGGGATATCGGGAAGTTATTTCCAGATACGGAAGAGGTTTACAAAGATGCGGACAGTAGCAAGCTACTGGAACAGGTGCTAGAGCGTCTAGTAGCAGCAGGTTGGCAGGTGGGCAACGTGGATATCACGATTATTGCGCAAAAACCCAAAATTGCCGCCTATCGTGAGCAAATGCAACAAAGATTGATGAAGGTGCTGGCTTTGCCGCTAGATGCCGTGAATGTGAAAGCAACTACCACGGAGAAACTAGGCTTTACAGGTCGTGGCGAAGGAATTGCTGCCCAGGCGGCAGTTACTGTCTTTAAAGCGATACAAAGCTGAACCTGTAGCAGAAAAACGCTAGACTTTGTGTTATAATAACAAGATATACTGTTGGAGATAACTTTGGAGGGATATGTAATGGAAAAAGAAATAAGAGTTAGATTTGCACCGAGTCCTACGGGACCGTTTCATATTGGAGGTGCCCGTTCTGCTTTGTTTAATTGGTTGTTAGCCCGCAAAACTGGCGGTAAATTAATTTTGAGAATTGAAGATACGGATCTTGAACGTTCCAGTAGAGAATCCGAAGATAATATCAAAGCTGCTTTAAAGTGGCTGGGTATGGACTGGGATGAAGGTGTTGACGTGGGCGGTGCTTATGGCCCTTATCGTCAAACAGAACGATTGGATTTGTACAAAAAATATACTGAACAACTTTTGCAAGAAGGCAAGGCCTATTATTGTTATTGTACTGATGAAGAATTAGAGGCGGAGCGTCAAGCCTTGACGGCTAAAAGCCAAATGCCACGTTATATGGGAAAATGCCGCAATTTGACTGCCCAAGAGCGTGCGGCCTATGAAGCGGAAGGTCGTAAACCGACAGTACGTTTCCGTGTGCCGGCTGACAAACAAATCGTTATTCACGACATGGTGCGTGGAGATGTAACCTTTGATTCCAATGGGATCGGGGACTTTGTTATTGTTAAATCAGATGGTATTCCCACCTATAATTATGCAGTTGTTATTGATGATGCTTTAATGAAAATCACCCACGTGATTAGGGCAGAGGAGCATTTATCCAATACCCCTCGCCAATGTTTGGTATATGAAGCTTTGGGCTTTGCTGAACCGATTTTTGGTCATATTTCTTTAATCTTAGGCAAAGATCGTACTAAAATGAGCAAACGTCACGGTGCAACTTCTGTTGACCAATATCGTCAGTTGGGTTACCAGCCGGCAGGGATTGTGAACTTCTTAGCCCTATTGGGTTGGGCACCTAGTGATGAACAAGAAATTTTCACGACGGAAGAGCTAATCCAAGCTTTTTCCATGGAGCACGTGGCCAAAAACCCGGCTGTGTTTGATATTGATAAATTAAACTGGATTAACCAACATTATATGCGTCAATTAAGTGCAGAAGAATTTTTTGCAGAAGCTAAGCCGCACCTGCTAGCAGCAGGGTATATGGACGGTACGGAAACCGGTGAAAAACTAGCTTGGTTACACCAAATTGTAGCTACCAGTAAGGAACACGTGGCTTATGCGGCACAAATTCCTGAGTGCGTGGCAATGTATTTTAGCGATGACTTTGAATTTGAAAACGCAGAAGCAGCAGCGGTTTTGCAAGAAGCTAGCGTTAGCACTGTGATGAGAATGTTGCTAGAGCAATTGGAAGCTTTGACTACCGTGGACGGTGTTAGTATTAAGGCTGTTTTTAAAACCATACAAAAAACCACTAAACTCGGTGGTAAATTAGTATATATGCCAATTCGCGTGGCTTTAACGGGTAACCAACATGGACCGGAATTGACCGAAATTATCCCGCTTTTGGGACTAGAACGTAGCTTAAAACGTATTAAAACTAGCTTGACTAAAGCCGGTATTGAGCTCTAATCATCTTAAATAATATTATGCTAGGAGAAGAGAAGATGGCCATAAAAGTTTATAACACCCTTACCAAACAAAAAGAAGAGTTTATTCCCAGTGAACCTGGCAAAGCCAGTATTTATGTTTGCGGCGTTACTCCTTATAACCACCCTCATATCGGTAATGCTCGTCCCTTTATTACTTGGGACGTCATTCATCGTTTTTTGGAGCATGAGGGTTATGATGTAACTCATATCCAAAACTTTACTGACGTTGATGATAAAATTATTAATACTGCGCAGAAAGAGGGCGTACAATGGAGCGATATTTGCGGACGCTACATTGATGCTTACTTTGCAGTGATGGATAAACTTAATGTGAAGCGGGTACAGGCTTACCCTCGCGTTTCCGACCACATGGAAGAAATTATCGGCACGGTGCAAACCTTGATTGAGCGTGGTTATGGCTATGAAATTGATGGCGACGTGTATTACAGAGTAGAAAAGTTTGAACATTACGGAGAACTAAGCGGTCGTAATTTAGAAGATATGATGGCCGGGGCTAGAATAGATGTGGACGCGCGCAAAGAAAATCCGATGGATTTTGCTTTGTGGAAAGCAGCTAAGCCGGGCGAACCTTCTTGGCCAAGCCCTTGGGGCGCAGGTCGTCCGGGGTGGCATATTGAATGTAGCACAATGAGCATGAAGTATTTGGGCGCAAGTTTTGATTTTCACGGCGGCGGTAGTGACTTGATTTTCCCACATCATGAAAACGAAATCGCTCAATCGGAAGGTTGCACTGGTTGTCATCCTTTTGTGAAATATTGGCTTCATAATGGTTTTATTACTGTTAATGAAGAAAAAATGTCTAAATCTTTGGGTAATTTCTTTATGGTAGTGGATATTCTTAAACATTTTGAACCAGAAACTTTGCGGTTCTTCATCTTATCTACTCACTATCGTAGTCCCTTGGATTTCAGCGATGAACGGTTAACGGAAGCAGGGCGTGGCTTAGCTCGTTTGCAAACAGCTCAAGTCAACCTAAAGACGCTCCAAGGCATTATTAGCGTAGGGCCAACAGCAGGCAGCCTAGAGTTGCGTGCTAAGCTAGCTACTATTCGTCAAGAGTTTTTGGATGCGATGCGTGATGACTTTAACACTGCTTTAGCAATTAGTCATATGTTTGCACTGGCACGGGAGATTAATATTTATGAACAGTCTGTACTGGCAGGTGCAACGAAGCCTGATGGTAAGCTGGTAGATGTAATGACGAAGATTTTTGCGGAAATGTGCAGTATTATCGGTGTTTTAGAACAAACTGCCGGGAAGCAAGTAGTAACTGCTAGTGTTGAAGATGAGTTAATGACTATTTTAATTAACTTGCGCCAGGAAGCACGTCAAACTAAAAACTATGCTCAAGCAGACGCTTTGCGCGACCAATTGGCCGGCATTGGGATTACGATTGAAGATACGCCACAAGGCGTTAGGTGGAAACGCCAGTGAAATTCGCACAATATCAATTAATAAAAAAACACGCTTTGGCAGTGTGCGGTGGGGAAAATTTACCGGTTACGGCACCTGGCCAAATTAATGCCATAGTCTTAGCCTACATTGGCGATGTAGTGTTTTCGCTCTATATCAGAACTAGGTTGCTACCTGTTTCTAGTCATGTGCGGGTGCTCCATGATTTAGGCGCCCAGATGGTATCTGCTGTGATGCAGGCCAAAGCGATGGATGCCTTGGCAGAACTTTTGGATGAAGAAGAAACGGCGGTTGTCAGACGTGGTCGTAACACTAAATCCACTGTACCTAAAAGTGCTACAGTACGGGAATATCGGCAGGGAACAGCGTTTGAAGCATTGATTGGTTGGCTGTTTTTAGCAGAAAAAGAAGCACGGTTGGAAGAAATACTGGAGCGTTCGTTCCAAATTATTCACGCGGCCATGGCTAATAAGAAGTAGAGGTGAAAGCATGGAAGTAAAGTTAGTGCGTTATACACCGGAACCGGAGAAAACTGTAGCCATGAGCGCTCGGTTATGTTATTCTCCCATTGGTGCGGCTCAATTAGAAGAAAAAATTACAGAAGAACAAGCTGCTAAATTAGTACGCAAATTAGTACAAATGGGGCATTTATCAACATTAGAACACGTGAGTTTCACTTTTGCCATTGAGGGTGTATCCAGAGTTTTAACACATCAACTGGTACGTCACCGTATTGCTTCTTATTCCCAGCAATCCCAGCGGTATGTTAGGGAGCATGATTTTGCAACAATTATGCCACCGTCCATTGCCGCTAGAGCGGAAGCCACAGCTGAATTTGCACAGCTAATGCAGGAAGTTAGGGGCTTATATACCAAGTGGACAGAGGCCGGTATTCCAGCTGAGGATGCCCGGTATATTTTGCCTAATGCCGCAGAAACCAAGATTGTGGTGACCATGAATGTACGGGCTTTGCACAACTTTTTCCGTCTGCGTTGTTGCAATCGTGCCCAGTGGGAAATTCGTTGCTTAGCGGAAAAAATGTTGACGGAAGTCAAAAAAGTAGCTCCAGTTTTATTTGAAAAAGCGGGACCTGCTTGTGTTACAGATGGGATTTGTCCCGAGGGAGAAATGACTTGTGGGCGCTTAGCTGCGATCAAAGCTAAAGCACTAGAAAGCTAGGGAAAACATATGTCTGAGGAAATGCTTGCCGGCCGCAATTCGATTATCGAAGCTTTACGCAGTGGCCGTTCATTAAATAAAATTTTCATTCAAGATGGCATCAAAGGTGGCAGCATCGGCGAAATTATCGCAATGGCTAAAACTTGTGGTGTCATTGTGGAATTTGCTAAAATAGAAAAACTCAATCAAATTGCCGGAGAAATGCGGCACCAAGGCGTGGTCGCTATGGCAGCACCGGTAAAGTTTTATGAATTGGAAGAAGTACTGGCTAGAGCCAAGGATAAAGGAGAGGCACCATTTTTGCTTCTTTTGGATGAATTACAGGATCCTCAAAATGTGGGAGCCTTGATTAGAACTGCTGACGCCGCAGGTGTCCATGGGGTTTTGATGCCCAAAAGACGAAGCTGTCCTTTAAATGCGGTGGTGGCTAAAGTTTCCGCCGGAGCAATTGAATATGTGCCGGTGGTTAGTATTGGCAATATCGTGCAAACCATTAAAGAACTGCAAGCCCAGGGTATGTGGGTGATCGGAGCGGATATGGATGGCGCAACAGCACATTTTAGCAGCAACCTTACCGGACCGATTGTAGTGGTAATTGGTGGCGAGGGCAAAGGTCTGGGACGCCTGGTGAAGGAAAACTGTGATGTTTTAGTCAAAATTCCTATGGGTGGTGGCGTTTCATCTTTAAATGCTTCGGTAGCGGGAGCGATTTTGTTGTATGAAGTAGTCAGACAACGAGCTGTTCAAGCACTAAATAAATGAAAGACTGGCTCTTAGTTGACGGTTACAATGTGATTAATCATTGGCCGGAATTTAAATTATTGCGAGAAGAAAATCTAGAACACGCCAGAGAACTTTTATTGACGCTACTGGCCGAATATGGTGCGTTTAAAGGCGAAAATGTTATTTTGGTTTTTGACGCCCTGGAGGTTTGCGGCGTAAGTACGGAACAAAGATATGGCGACCTACTTGTGGTTTTTACCGGCGAGGGCGAAACAGCCGATAGCTGGATTGAGCGGCGCACCTATGAGCTAAGGAACACAGCTCATAAGACTTTTGTGGTAACTAGTGATTTTGCCGAGCAAATTGCCATCTTAGGGTTTGGCGCCTATCGTATTTCAGCGAGAGAATTCCGTGCAGAGTGGCTTCTTGTGAAAAAACAAATCGCCGAGCACCAGAGTCTGAAAAAACCATCAAGTTTAGCACGTAATGAAATAGGTAGCCGCTTGCAAGGTAATGTTTTAGCGGTTTTTGAGGATTTGCGCAGAAAAAGATAAAGCGACATTGACCATAAAAAAATATTTGTTGTATAATGAGCAAAGTAGCGGTAACTGCTATTTAGAAAACCAAAGGTTTGTCCAATATGGAAAAGAGGGAGGCTCGCACTATGTATGCAACACAACAAAATAATCCCTACCAAGCGTTTGAAAATATGACTGACGAAGAGATTGTTTTGGATGCGAAAGAGCATAATAACCTCTTGGCTCAAGAATACCTACTCTATAAATATCGCAATTTTGTGCGTGCTAAAGCCAGAAGCTATTTCCTCATTGGCGCTGAACGCGAGGATATTATCCAAGAAGGAATGATTGGTTTATACAAAGCCATTAGAGATTTTCGCAGTGATAAACTTTCTTCTTTTCGAGCCTTTGCTGAATTGTGTGTGACCAGACAAATTATTACAGCTATTAAAACGGCGACAAGACAGAAACATATCCCGCTTAATTCTTATGTTTCGCTCAACAAACCTATTTATGAAGAGGATTCAGACAGAACGCTGTTAGATGTTATTTCCGGAACTAAAGTAGCCAATCCGGAGGAAATGGTCATTAGCAAAGAAGAATTTATCGATATTGAAAATAAAATGAATACAATTTTGAGTGAACTGGAATGGAAAGTCCTCATGAGCTATTTAGATGGCAAGTCCTATCAAGAAATTGCCAATGATTTGGAGCGCCATATTAAATCTATTGATAATGCTTTGCAACGTGTTAAACGTAAGCTGGAAAAATATATTAGCACCAGAAGTGAAGGACCGGATTTGCGCAATGTTTACAGTGGGCTATTAGCCATGGATCCTGAGGAAAGATTTACTCATCACCTGAAAAAGGACAAGTAAAGTTGCAAGATATGTAACAAATTGTAACATCATTTAGACATTTCTAGATGATGTTTATTTTTTTAAAGGATTTTGTAAATGCGTGACGAATAATATTATTAGCTTAAAGACGTGAAGACCAAATTTGCGCAGAAATCAAGGAGGGCAAAAAAATGAGCCAAGTAGAAGCATTTGTTAAAGAGGTAGAAGCATTAGAAGCACTGGATAACAAGGTATTAATTGTAACTGGGAAACCTGGAAGCGGTAAGAGCAAAGTCCTGCGAGAAGCGGCAGCGGAACAAAAGTGGGATTATGTGGATTGCCGTTTATTAATTACGGAGGAGTTTTTGGAATTGTTACCGGCACTACGGCAAGAAAAGGCAGCGGAGATGATGGGGGAAATCTTGGCTAACTATAATTCTAGGGTTATTCTTTTGGATCGGTTACAAACATTATTTGTCCCTGTTTTCCACATTGACGTAGCGGAACTTTTACAAAAATTAGGCGAGAAATTTACTATCGTTTCTGCTTGGCCGGGCTATTATGAAGATGGTTACCTTTGCTATGATAAATTTGATGGAACGGAATCCATTAGAATTACAGCAGAGGGACTAAAAATCTGGAATGTTGAATAATAGTCGAGGTGCCGCAATGATTGCAAGCAAAGGTAGATTGGCGGTTTTAACCGGTGGTGGCGATTGCCCGGGACTAAATGCGGTTATTCGTGCCGTGGTTAAGACAGCGTTGCAAAATGGTTATGAGATTTATGGAATTATTAACGGCTTTCATGGCCTTATTACTGACAATATGAAAATGATGAGTTATGCAGATGTATCTGGTATCTTGCCCCGTGGTGGTACTATTTTGGGGACGACCAATCGAGATAATCCTTTTCATTACGTAGTTGGTGAAGATGCCAAGGGTGAGCTCCTGTATAGTGATATGCGGGCAACGGTTTTAAATAATTTGGAGAAACACAAAATCGAGGGTCTAATTGTAATTGGCGGCGACGGTAGTTTAAACATTGCTGCTCGGTTAAGTAGAGAATGTGGCGTTAAAGTTGTCGGCGTGCCGAAAACTATTGATAATGATTTACCTTGTACAGAACGCACTTTTGGTTTCGATACTGCGGTGAATATGGCGACAGATGCGTTAGATCGTCTTCATACTACGGCAGAATCTCATCATCGAGTTATGGTTTTAGAGGTGATGGGTCGTTATGCGGGGTGGATTGCTTTACATTCTGGTATCGCAGGCGGGGCTGATTGCATTTTAATTCCAGAAATACCCTACCAAATAGCGTCTGTGCTGGCCAAGATTGAAGAACGTCGCAGTCAAGGCAAACATTTTAGTATTGTGGTCGTGGCGGAAGGCTCTAAACCGGTGGGTGGAGAGCTGTCTATTGCCAGAATGGTTAAAGACAGTTTTGAACAGATTAGACTAGGTGGTGCCGGTGAACGCGTGGCGACAGCTATTGAAGAACAGACAGGTGTTGAATCAAGATGTACCGTGCTTGGCTATTTACAGCGCGGAGGTTCGCCTACACCGTATGATAGAGTGCTTTCCACCCGCTACGGTGTGACCGCTGTTGAGACCTACCTACAAGGGAATTACAATACTATGGTGGCCTTGCAGAGTAATAAAATAGTGGCAGTACCCATCGAGCTAGTGGCGTCAGAGCCACATCTTGTGCCGACGGACAGTGATATTATTCGTGTCGCTAGACACATGGGTATTAATTTTGGTGATTAGTTAGTTTGTGTTCTACAAGCAGGTGCTTCCTAGGGGGCTCCTGCTTTATTTAATGCAAAGTGACAGATAAGCTGGCTGTGGTTATGCGCTGCTTCAGCCAAAATTCATAAATGAAGTAGAAAATAATCTCAGCGCAAGGATATTTTTAGTGGGAGAAGGAAAAGCATGGATCAGACATTAATTGCAGTTATCGTTGGTATAGTTGAGGGACTTACGGAGTTTTTACCGATTTCGTCTACGGGACATATGATTATCGTAGGACATCTATTAGGTTTTGAAGGACCACTAGCGAATGTTTTTGACGTTTTTATTCAATTAGGCGCAATTTTATCTGTGGTCTTTTTGTATAGAAAGCAGTTTGCCCATTTTTTTACAAAAGCAGGTTGGCAAATAGATAAAGGACTAAGTGTGTGGCACGTAGCTGTGGGCATTGTACCGGTTATGGGTATTGCGTTTTTTGCGCATCGTCTGATTAAAACCTATCTGTTTTCACCATTTACTGTGGCTATAGGCCTAGTAGCAGGTGCTTTTTTAATGATGGCAGCCGAAAAATTAACCGTGCATAAGCAAGATTTTCTGCAAGATGATGTAGATAAAATTACTTTAAGGCAGGCAACTTATGTCGGTATTTTTCAAGTGCTCTCTTTATGGCCTGGTTTTTCTAGATCCGGTTCTACTATTTCTGGCGGGCTCATGTTAGGGCTAACTAGAAAAGCTGCGGCGGAATATTCTTTTATTATTGCGGTACCACTGATGTTTGTGGCCTGCATTTATGATTTAATGAAGAACCTGGCTTATCTAAATGCTGATGCTATTTATATGTTGGCGGTAGGGTTTGCAGTTTCTTTTGTGGTGGCTTATGGCTCTATTCTGTGGTTTATTGGTTTTCTTAATAGATCGAGCTTGACAAGCTTCGCATATTATCGTATTATTTTAGCTACGGTAACTGTGTGGTATTTCTATTTATAAGATTAAATTGTTGTAATTAATAAAAAAGTGTTGACAACTTAATCTGTATCTTATATACTAATCCCTGTTACTGATGTGTTGCTAGCGTAGCTCAATTGGTAGAGCAACTGACTTGTAATCAGTAGGTTGAGGGTTCAATTCC
>JAVXCQ010000016.1:0-50460 GCA_036659415.1 Acidaminococcaceae bacterium | reverse complement strand
GCTATCTATCCGAACAGGCCTTGGCAGGGGGAAGCGAATCGCCGATTAGGTTACGACTGAAAGGTTTGAGCGTAAGTCGGCACAAAAAATAAAGTAGCGTTACTGTGGGAGGGTGGCAAATCTTCAAAAATGTATAATGGGGGTGGCTTTTTTTGTATTATTAATGCTATAATAGGTTCATGTTAACGGGGAAAATCTCGTTGCTCTTTCCAATTAGTGGGACTTAAAAAGTTCCACGAGGGACAAAAGTCTAATATATTAGGAGCTCACATGGACAATATTATCAATTTACAAAAAAAAATCGTGCCGGAACTCAGCGAATTGTTGGTTTTACGTTATCAAGTGCTGCGGCAGGTTAGCCATGAAGCACCCATTGGCAGGAGAGCCTTGGCTAATTGTCTGGGATTGAGTGAAAGAGTTCTAAGAGCACAGGTTGATTTCTTGAAAAATTGTGGACTACTCACCTTTACTTCTTTGGGAATGTCGGTAACCGATGAGGGCACTGATTTGCTTAGAGAATTGGCGGATTATGTACGCAAATTACAAGATTTGTCAGCACTGGAAAGTATGCTCAGCCGGAAACTTAATATTGGTCGGGTGGTAATTATTCCCGGAGATTGTGACCAGGAAGCTGTCGTGAAAAAAGAAATTGGTAGGGCTGCGGCACGTATTTTGGGCAATCTGGTTAGTGACGGCAAAGAGCATATCTTGGCTGTTAGTGGTGGTACGACGATGGCAACTGTAGCTGCCAATGTTAATGGTAATGAACCGCAGACGGTGGTGGTTCCAGCCCGTGGTGGGCTAGGAGATAACGTTGAGGAACAGGCCAATACCATTGCTACGGTGCTGGCGCGCAAGCTTAATGCGTCCTATCGTCAGCTGTATGTGCCGGATAGTGTCAGTGAGGATATATTGAACAGTATTTTGGCGGAAGACGCTGGGATTAAAGCTGTGGTTGAAATTATCAAAAAAGCTGATATACTGGTGCATGGTATGGGTCAAGCTCAAGTGATGGCTCAAAGACGGGGTTTGTCCCCTGCTATTTTGCAGAAATTAAAGGCAGAGGGTGCAGTCGGTGAGGCTATCGGACAATATTGTGATATTGACGGCAAAGTAATCTATGTGAGTAATAATGCCGGTCTGATGATGAATGATTTGGTCAGAATTGGCACGGTGATCGGTGTCGGTGGTGGTAAATCCAAAGCGGCAGCGATTCTTTCGGTTATTCGGGCTTCTAGACAGGATATTTTGGTTACTGATGAGGCAGCTGCACGGGATATGGTGCAAATGTTGCCGCGCAATGATGGTTATTAAGCTTTGATAATAAATAAAAAAACAGGGAGGCTTTTATTATGACAAAAATTGGTATTAATGGTTTTGGACGTATTGGACGTAACGTATTTCGCGCAGCTATCAACAATCCTGAGGTGGAAATCGTAGCGGTAAATGATTTGACAGATGCGGCAACTTTGGCACATCTTTTGAAATATGATTCGGTGCATGGCACTTTTGCTGCTGAAGTAGCAGTAGACGGTGATTGCATTGTTGTAAATGGTAAAAAAGTCAAGGTTTTGGCACAGACAGATCCTGCCAAATTGCCTTGGGGCGAGTTGGGCGTAGAAATCGTGGTGGAGTCTACTGGTCGTTTTACCGAGGGTGCTAAGGCTAAAGCTCATTTAACCGCTGGTGCTAAAAAAGTAATTATTTCAGCGCCGGCTAAGGGTGAAGATATTACCATTGTTATGGGTGTTAATGAAACTAAATATGAAGCGGCTAACCACCATATTATTTCTAATGCTTCTTGTACGACGAACTGCTTGGCGCCTTTTACCAAAGTTTTGTTAGAAAACTTCGGGATTGAAACTGGCCTGATGACAACAGTTCATTCTTATACCAATGACCAAAAAATTCTCGATTTGCCACATAGTGATTTGCGCCGTGCCAGAGCTGCTGGTATGTCCATTATTCCTACTACTACCGGTGCTGCTAAAGCGGTAGCACTAGTGTTACCGGAAGTAAAGGGTAAATTAAACGGCTTTGCTATGCGGGTACCGACACCGAATGTTTCTATTACGGATTTGACGGTAACTTTGAGCAAGGATACTACTGTAGAGGCTATTAATGCAGCGCTGAAAAAAGCGTCTGAAAATGAACTAAAAGGTATTATGGGCTACAATGAATTGCCGCTGGTTTCTAGAGATTACAACGGTTGTCCGCTGAGTTCCATTGTTGATGGCTTGTCTACGATGATGGTGGGACCGAGAATGGCTAAAGTAGTTGCTTGGTATGACAATGAATGGGGTTATTCTAACCGTGTAATTGATTTGGCTGTTTATATGGCTAAAAAAGGTCTCTAATCGTGAATAAAAGGAGTTTGCCTAATGGATAAAAAAACCATAAGGGACTTGTCTGTTCAAGGGCAGAGGGTTCTTGTTCGTGTAGATTATAATGTGCCCATGGACGCTACTGGTAAAATCACCGATGATACGAGAATAAGGGCTTCTGTGGCAACTATTAAATATTTACTGCAAGAGCAAGCAGCAGTAATTTTAATGGCTCATTTGGGGCGTCCTAAGGGAAAAGTAGATCTAAAATATACTTTAGCCCCAGTAGCGGAGCATTTGGCAACGCTACTGGAGGTACCGGTGGAGTTTGCTGAGGATTGCGTAGGCGAAACAGCAGAAACAGCGGCGGAGCAACTGGAATGTGGCGCTGTCTTGTTGCTGGAAAACTTGCGTTTTCACGAGGAAGAAGAAAAAAACGACCTGCATTTTGCGGAACAATTGGCGTCTTTAGCGGATTTTTATGTGAATGATGGTTTCGGTGTTTCTCATCGGGCTCACGCTTCGGTGGAAGCTATTACCCATTTCTTGCCGTCAGCTGCCGGGTTGCTGTTGGAAAAAGAAATGCAGTATGTAGGTCAGGCTGTAGCAAATCCGGTACGGCCTTTTGCAGCAATTATTGGTGGGGCCAAGGTTTCGGATAAAATTGGCGTTATTGATAACCTGCTAGATAAAGTGGACGTGCTTTTAATCGGCGGTGGTATGGCCAACACTTTCTTGGCGGCCGAGGGGTTTGCTCTGGGTGTGTCCTTAGTTGAAGAAGATAAGCTGGATTTGGCTAGACGGCTAGTGCAAAAGGCAGAGGATAAAGGTGTGAAGCTGTATTTGCCGGTGGATATGGTCATGTCAGAAGCTTTTGCGCAGGGTGCTAAGCATCTGGTGCAAGAGTTGGGCAAGCTGAATCAAGACTATATGGCTCTGGATATTGGACCGCGGACGGCAGCTATTTATGCTGAGGTACTGCAAGACATGAAAATGATTGTTTGGAACGGGCCGATGGGTGTGTTTGAAATAGATGATTTCTGTCATGGTACGGAAGCGGTGGCGCAGGCTGTAGCCAAAAACAAGGGCTTGACCATTGTTGGTGGTGGCGATTCGGTGGCTGCTATTGAAAAACTCAAATTAACTAAAAAAATTAGACATATCTCTACCGGTGGTGGTGCTTCTCTGGAATATTTAGAGGGTAAAATTTTGCCGGGTATAGCAGCACTGGACGATGTACGCAGACCGTTGGTAGCAGGTAACTGGAAAATGTATAAAACGGTCAGTGAGGGTGTGGATTTAGCCGAGCAGATTGTGGAAGAAACTAATGGTACGCTTAATGAAGTGGTGATTTTCCCACCGTTTACGGCTTTGGAAGCTGTGGCTGATGCCATTGACGGTAAACACGTGGGCTATGGTGCGCAGGATTTGTACTGGGAAGATGAAGGTGCTTATACTGGTGCTGTTTCCGGTTCTATGATTGCGGATATTTGTTGTGAGTATGTTATGGTAGGTCATTCCGAGCGAAGAACTTTGTTCGGGGATAATGATGCGGCTGTAGCTAAAAAAATACAGGCTGCTTATCGTAATGGTCTAAAACCGTTACTGTGCGTAGGCGAAAATGCCGTAGAGCGCACGGAGGGCAAAACTAACCGCAAAATCAGTACGCAAATTAGTCATGCTTTGCAGGGTTTGACAGCCGAAGAAGTGACACAATTGGTGGTTGCTTATGAGCCGTTATGGGCCATTGGCAGTGGACAGGCGGCCACAGCTCAAGATGCTGAAGAAGTGGGTTATTTAATCCGTACTAAAATACAAAAAATGTTTGGCACAGCGGTAGCACGCCAGGTACGAGTGTTATATGGTGGTAGTGTAAAGGCTGATAATGCTGCAACCTTTAAGCTGAGTAATATTGATGGCGTACTGGTGGGCGGAGCAAGTTTAGACCCACAAGCTTTCGCTACGATTGTACGTAGTTACTAAAAGGAGAGCTAATGGCGAAAAAACCTGTAATGTTGATGATTCTTGATGGTTGGGGCATCGCCGCCGCATCGCCTACTAATGCTGCTACCAGTGCTCAAACACCGAATTTAACTAGTTTACAGCAAAACTATCCCCAGACCGAGCTACTGTGCTCCGGTGAAGCGGTGGGCTTACCAGCTGGGCAAATGGGTAATTCTGAAGTGGGGCATTTGAACATTGGAGCAGGGCGGGTAGTCTATCAAGAACTAACCCGCATTACCAAGAGTATTAAGGACGGCGACTTTTTTACGAATAAGGCGTTCTTAACGGTGATGGCTCAGGTTAAAGAGCAAAAGACAGCCTTGCATCTCATGGGCTTAGTTTCTGACGGTGGTGTTCATAGTCATGTGGAGCATTTGGTAGCACTAGTGCAACTAGCCAAGCTACAGGGACTCAAGGAAGTTTATATTCACGCTTTTTTAGATGGCAGAGATGTAGGTCAAGCCAGTGCTTTAGGTTATTTGCAGGAACTGGAACAAGCTTTGGCTGCTATTGGTGTGGGCAAGTTGGCGACGGTTAGTGGTCGCTACTATGCCATGGATCGTGATCAACGGTGGCCACGGGTAGCTAAAGCCTATCAGGCGATGGTTTGTCATGAAGGTGCGAGGGCGACCTCCGCACTGGCAGGCGTGCAAGCTGCCTATGCAGCTGGGGTGACGGATGAGTTCGTAGAACCGTTTATTATTCTAGATACTGCGGCTAGCAAGATTAAGGCTAAAGACGGTATTATTTTCTTTAATTTCCGTCCGGATCGAGCACGAGAAATGACACGAGCTTTTACTGATGAAAATTTTGCTGGTTTTACTAGGTTTCCGGAAGCTAGGCCGGTGCACTTTGTGTGTATGACTCAATATGATCCTACAATTAAGGCAACGGTGGCTTTCCCACCCACGGAACTGCCAGATACTTTGGGGCAGGTACTAGCACAGGCGGGACTCAACCAATTGCGGATAGCGGAAACGGAAAAATATGCTCATGTAACTTTTTTCTTTAACGGAGGCGTTGAAACTCCTAATCCTTTGGAAGAACGAGTACTAATTCCATCGCCGCAGGTGGCAACCTATGATTTGCAACCGGAAATGAGTGCACCGTTAGTAACCGAGCAGTTACTGGCCTTGCTCAAGACTGATAAATATGCTGTTATTATTCTCAATTTTGCTAATCCCGATATGGTGGGTCACACTGGTGTTCTGACGGCGGCGATTCAAGCGATGGAAACAGTGGATGCGTGTGTGGGACAGATAGTTCAGGCAATTTTAAGTTTGGGTGGTGTGGTTTGTATTACGGCTGACCATGGGAATTTGGAACAAATGCAGGATCCCGTGAACAAACAGCCTTATACGGCACATACTACGAACAAGGTTCCTTTTGTGGTAGTGGGCTTGGAAAAGGGGCGGACGCTTCATAGCGGTAAGCTGGCTGATATAGCACCGACCTTGTTGGAGCTATTACATTTGCCAAAACCTGCTGCCATGACGGGTAGTAGTTTATTAGACCAAAAATAAGATAATGGGGTGAAGTCAAGATGGCACTAATTGATGCTGTTTATGCAAGAGAGATATTGGATTCACGGGGTAATCCAACGGTAGAAGTGGACGTATTACTAGATGATGGCACGAGAGGTCGTGCGGCTGTGCCTTCCGGTGCTTCAACCGGTGTACATGAAGCTGTGGAACTGCGCGATGGTGACAAAAACCGTTATTTAGGTAAAGGCGTGATGAAGGCTGTTGATAACGTTAATGACGTGATTGCAGATGCCTTGATTGGTCTAGATCCAGTGCGGCAAGTAGAAATTGACGAAATGTTAATTCGTCTTGACGGTACTGCCAATAAAGGTAAACTGGGTGCTAATGCGATTTTGGGTGTGTCGATGGCGGTAGCGAAAGCAGCAGCAGAATCTTTGGATTTACCTTTGTACCAATATTTGGGCGGCATTAATGCCAAAGAAATGCCAGTACCGATGATGAATATCCTAAATGGTGGTGCTCATGCCGATAACAATGTGGATATTCAAGAATTTATGGCTATGCCTGTAGGTGCAAAGACTTTCAGCGAAGCGCTGCGCATGAATACGGAAATTTACCATAATCTTAAGGCTGTGCTAAAAGCACGCGGTCTGTCTACGGCGATTGGTGATGAGGGCGGTTTTGCACCGAACCTGGCATCTAATGAAGAAGCTATTGAAGTCATTGTGGAAGCTATTAAAAAAGCCGGCTATGTTCCTGGTACGGACGTAATGATTGCTTTGGACGTAGCGGCCAGTGAAATCTACAAAGGTGGTAAATATCATTTAACGGGCGAAGGTGTTGTGAAAACAGCGGTGCAAATGGTGGAATATTATGCTGGGTTATGTGAGAAATACCCCATCGTTTCCATTGAAGATGGGATGGCGGAAGATGACTGGAAAGGCTGGGCTGCTTTGACGAAGAAGCTGGGCAGCACCGTACAGTTAGTAGGAGATGACCTTTTTGTTACCAACGTCGAACGTTTGGCGCGAGGGATTACAGAAGGTATCGGCAATTCCATTTTGATTAAAGTTAACCAAATTGGTACTTTGACGGAAACCTTCTCCACCATTGAAATGGCGAAGCGTGCCGGCTATACTTGCGTGATTTCTCATCGCAGTGGGGAAACGGAAGATACGACCTTGGCTGATATTGCGGTAGCAGTTAATGCCGGACAGATTAAAACCGGTGCTCCTGCTCGTACAGATCGGGTGGCTAAATACAATCAACTGCTAAGGATTGAAGAAGACTTGGCCAGTGCCGCTCAATACAGAGGTAAACAAATATTTTATAATCTTAAAAACTTAAAATAAGCTAAGTTTTAGCATAAGGTCGGCCTGTGGCCGACCTTATTTATTTAAAAAATTAAGAAATTAATGAAAGTGTAAGAAAAAAGTCATTTTACAATTGTCAGTAGTGGTGCTTTGTGGTAGAATACTATGGTAATACAAACAAGTAGAGGAGGTAGAATTGTGTTTACTACGATATTAATGGTATTGGACGTAATCGTCTGTATAGCCTTGATTGCTACTGTCTTAATGCAATCCGGTAAAAGTTCCGGATTAGGCTCGATCGGCGGCGGTGGTGAAGCCCTCTTCGGCGGCAAAAGTAATGATTTAGATGCCATGCTAGCAAAAGTAACCATTGTGTTAGGTACTGCGTTTGGTCTAATCACTTTACTGATTGCCAAAGTTCAGTAATTGTTTACACTCTTATTGTGGTCATGATGCTGGGCATCAAAAAATATTAAAAGGTTGATTGAAAGGGGTATAGGACTTGAGTAATTATTTAATTTTTTCAATTGTTGTTGGTCTAGTTGCGTTGGCGGTATCTTTTATGCTAAGCGCTGCTATTGGCAAAGCTAGCCCAGGTAATGCACGTATGCAAGAAATTGCCGGGTATATTCATGAAGGGGCAATGGCGTTTTTGTACAGAGAATATAAATATTTGTCAGTATTCATTGTAGTTGTTGCCATTGTTATTGCAATTTTCTTGCAAGTTAATACTGCTATTTGCTTCGTTGGTGGTGCGATTTTCTCTATTATTGCAGGTTATTTGGGTATGCGTGTTGCTACCAAAGCTAACGTGCGTACTGCAGAAGCTGCTCGTCACGGCATGAGCGAAGCGCTCAAAATCGCTTTTTCCGGCGGCGCTGTTATGGGGCTTGGTGTTGTAGGTCTTGGTATCATTGGTCTAGCTGCTTGCTATTTTATTTTCGATAGAAATATTGATATTGTTACCGGCTTCAGTTTAGGTGCCAGTTCTATTGCCTTGTTTGCACGTGTTGGTGGTGGTATTTATACCAAAGCTGCTGACGTTGGTGCTGACTTAGTTGGTAAAGTAGAAGCTGGTATTCCTGAAGATGATCCACGTAACCCTGCTACTATTGCCGATAATGTAGGCGATAACGTAGGCGACGTTGCTGGTATGGGTGCTGACTTGTTTGAATCCTATGTTGGTGCTATTATCTCTGCTTTAACCTTGGGTGCAGTTGTGTATACTAAGGGTGAAGGCGTTGAATTTGTTTTCATGTTGGCTCTTTGTGGTATTATTGCTTCTATTATCGGGATCATGGTATCTCGTAGCAGTAAATCTCAAAATCCTCAAACTGCTTTGAATAGCGGTACTTATGTTGGCGGTGTCTTAGTTATTCTGGTTGCTGCTTATTTAAGTAACGATATTTTTGGTAACTTGAATGCTTTTTATGCTATTATTTCCGGTTTAATTGTAGGTATGATTATTGGTAAAATCACAGAGATTTATACTTCTGCTGATTATGCTTCTGTACAAAAGATTGCTAAACAATCGGAAACAGGTCCTGCTACTACGATTATCTCCGGTTTGGCAGTAGGTATGTACTCTACTTTTTGGCCGATGTTCTTTATCTGTATCGGTGTTATTATCTCTTTCTTTGTTATGGGTGGCGCAACCGATCCTGGTATGGGATTGTTTGGTATTTCTCTAGCGGCAGTTGGTATGCTGTCCACTACAGGTTTGACTGTAGCAGTAGATGCTTATGGTCCAATTGCTGATAATGCTGGTGGTATTGCTGAAATGTCCGAGCTTCCTCATGAAGTTCGCGAAATTACTGATAAACTTGACGCTGTAGGTAACACTACCGCTGCTATTGGTAAAGGTTTTGCTATTGGTTCTGCAGCTTTGACGGCTTTGGCTTTGTTCTCTGCTTACGCTCATGTAGTAAACCTTAAAACTATTGACTTGCTCAATCCTGTAACCTTGATTGGCTTGTTCATTGGTGCTACTCTTCCTTTCGTTTTTGGCGCTATGACTATGGAATCCGTAGGTAAAGCTGCTTATGAAATGATTGAAGAAGTGCGTCGCCAGTTCCGTACTATTCCAGGCTTGCTGGAAGGTACTGGCAAAGCTGACTATCGTCGTTGCGTAGATATTTCTACAGCAGCAGCACTGCATGAAATGATTCTGCCAGGCGTTTTGGCCATTGTAGCTCCTCTTGCGATGGGCTTCTTGTTTGGTACTGAGGCTTTGGGTGGTTTGATTGGCGGTTCTTTGGCTTCTGGTGTTTTGATGGCTATCATGATGGCTAATGCTGGTGGTGCTTGGGATAATGCTAAGAAATACATTGAAACTGGTGCCCATGGCGGCAAAGGCAGTGATGCTCACATGGCAGCTGTTACCGGCGACACTGTAGGTGACCCTTTCAAAGATACTTCTGGTCCTTCCATGAATATCTTGATTAAATTAATGACAGTTGTATCGCTGGTGTTTGCTCCTGTTTTGGCAGCTCATGGCGGTATTTTGCTTAACCTTTTCAAATAAGTAGTTAGTAGAGTGCCACGTCCTTAGGGATGTGGCACTTTTTTTTCTTCTACTATAATATTGACTTTGAAAATGCTATAATTAAAAGCGTATAGATAGCGGAGGAGAAGAACTTTGACGATGATGCCAGGAGCTGAACCATATTTTTTGCCGGGAGGAAAGCAAGGTGTCTTGCTCATACATGGTTTCACCGGTACCCCTGCTGAAATGCGCTTATTAGGAAATTTTTTACAGCAAGCAGGATATACAGTATTGTCAGTATTATTGCCGGGACACGGAACAACCCCGGAGGAACTGAATACCATGACCGCTAGAGATTGGTTCGAGGAAGTGGAACGTGGCTATGCAGTGCTTAGTCAAGTTTGTGACCGAGTGAGTGTAGTGGGCTTATCTATGGGAGGGTTACTAGCTCTTAAAGCAGCAGCGGAGCTTCCCGTGCACCGTGCGGTGTTTATGTCGACACCGATTTACGTATTTGACTGGCGGGCTCCTTTTGTTAGCGTAGCCAAATGTTTTTTGCCCTGGGTGAAGAAAGCGCGACGACCCTATAATGTGGAGGCTAGGTATAGTGTTGCCTATGAGGTCATGCCACTAAAGGCCTTGGACAGCGTTTTACAGCTGGTAGCAGAGTGTGCCCAAAATATTTTGCCACGGATTACCATTCCCTGTTTAATTATTCAAGCCAAACATGAACATACAGTGAGACCGGAAAGTGCTCAATTTATTTATGACCGATTACCAACTTCCCGAAAACGGATAGTATGGATTGAACAATCAGGACATATTTTAACGTTGAGTGAAGATAGATTAGTAGTGTTTCAGGAAATTTTAATGTTTTTACAGGAGAAATAAAATGACACAGCCTAGAGAATATACCTGGTGTTTTGCTTGTGGCCAAGCTAATCCCATTGGCCTTAAGTTGAAGTTTAGCGTCACCGACACCGAGTGCATTACCACCTTTGTACCGAAGCGGGAACATCAAAGCTATGATGGAAGAATGCACGGCGGTTTAATTAGTACGCTGTTAGATGAAGTGATGGGGAACTATCTCTATCTTAGTACAGGCAAGGCGGCTTATACCGCCAAAATAGAAGTGCGTTTTAGGCAACCTATTTTAATTGGAGAAAAGTTAACAGTAATTGGACGGAAAAAACGTCAAAAGGGCCGCCTGGTGGAGATGGTAGGCCAAATAATAAAGGAAGACGGAGTTTTGGCAGCGGAAGCGGAAGCCAAAATGATGTATGAGGGTGAACTATGAAAACTACGGAAGTAAAAGGTGCAATCTTAGAGTTTATGCGGGGTAAGAGCTATGCTCCTTTAAATGCAGAAGCATTAATTACAGAGATACCCATTACCGGGCCGCTACTGAATGAATTTTGGAAAAGTTTGGTGGAGCTAGAGAATAATGGCGAGATTATTAAGACTAGGTTTAGCACCTTTGGTTTGCCGGAAAAAATGGGACTCATTGTTGGTCGTTTTCAATTAACGAGTAAGGGTTTTGGTTTTGTTATTCCGGACAATAAAGGTGAACGACCGGATGTTTTTGTGCCGCCCCGTGCTTTGGGTGGAGCGATGAACAATGACCGTGTGATGGCCAGAGTGGAAACGCAAATCGCTGGGAAAAAACCGGAGGGCGAAATAATTAGAATTGTCACTCATGCGAATAATAAAGTCGTGGGTACTTTTGAGCAAAATGGTGAATTTGGCTTTGTGGTTCCTGACGACAAGCGTATTGGTCAAGACATCTATATTGCACGGAAAAATTTCAGCGGAGCCGTACCACAACAAAAGGTTGTAGCGGAGATTATTGCTTGGCCGTCCGACCACAAGAATGCCGAGGGTAAAATTATTGAGGTTTTGGGCAACGTGGGCGACGTTGGCTTAGAAATTCTTTCCATTATCAAGCAAAATGATTTACCTTTGGTTTTCCCGGAAGCAGTACTCAATGCTTCAAAACGGATACCTAAGCTGATTAAAGAAGCGGATTTAGTGGGGCGCCGTGATGTACGGAAGTTACCTATTGTGACTATTGACGGTGATGATGCTAAAGACCTAGATGATGCTGTCTATGTCCAAAAACGAGGGCAGGATTATCTGCTGGGCGTGTATATTGCCGATGTTAGCCATTATGTTAAAGAAGATGCCATTTTGGATAAAGAAGCCAAGGAACGTGGTACCAGTGTTTATTTGGTAGACCGGGTATTGCCCATGTTACCGGAGCGCTTATCTAATGGTATCTGTAGCCTTAATGCCGATGAAGACCGCCTAGCGCTTAGCTGCGAGATGGTGCTTGATTCGCAAGGCAAGCTTAAAAACTATGAAATCTTCCCTAGCGTTATTTGTGTGCGGCATCGTTTAAGCTATAGTATTGTACGCAAAATTTTGGTAGAGGCAGATGTTGAGCTGACCAAAAAATATGCGGATATTGTTCCTATGCTCAAAGAAATGGAAGAACTCTGCCATATTTTGCGCAAAAAAAGGACTGCACGTGGTGCCATCGATTTTGATTTACCGGAACAACGGGTTATTTTAGATGAACAGTTAAAACCGATTGAAATTGTGCAACGTGAACGCAGTATTGCAGAAGCGGTGATTGAAGAGTTTATGCTGTGTGCTAATGAAACCGTGGCTAAACACATGAGCAGTCAAAAATGGCCTTTTGTCTATCGTGTCCATGAACTACCTAATGCGGAAAAAATGACTAATTTGGCCACGTTATTGAATAATTTTAATGTTAAATTGACTATTGCCGAGGAAATGCAACCGCTAGCTATTCAAAAAGCGCTGGCACAAATGGTGGGACGTCCCGAAGAGCGGTTAGTTTCTACCGTGGCACTTCGTTCTTTGAAACAAGCGATTTATCAAACGGAAAATATTGGGCATTTTGGCTTGGCAGCTGAATATTACACCCATTTCACGTCACCGATTAGACGTTATCCGGATTTAATGGTTCATCGAACTTTACACGCTTGGTTACAAAACCCGGTTTTGTCTTCAAAACAAAGGGACAAACTGGAAGTAGTTTTGGCGGAAGGGGCGCAACATTCTTCTTTGCGGGAGCGTGCGGCAGCTGAGGCAGAGCGTGCGACTGTTGATTTGAAGAAAACAGAATATATGGCAGCACATATCGGGGAGGAATTTGAAGGTACGATTTCCGGGGTGACTGCTTTTGGTATGTTTGTGGAACTGGCTAATGGGGTGGAGGGCTTAGTGCATATTTCCAGCCTTAGCGATGACTATTATGAATTTATGGAAACTCAATATTCACTTATAGGTGAGCACAAACGCAAGGTTTACCGTTTGGGGGACAAGGTCAAAATCGAAGTACTGCAGGTCAACATTCCAGAGCGGAATATCGACTTCATTATGGCAGGAGAAAATGAAGCTAAACGGGAACAAATCAGAGCACAACTATTAGGCCGCAAGGAAAAGGTCGGTAAACCTCAAGTCAGCGGTGGCATGGGTAAAAAAGCCGAGGGGAAGAAAAAAGGCAAATTTGTGCCGGGTAAAGAAAATAAAGGCGGACCTAGCGGCAAATTTGGGAAAAACAGTAAGTCCAAACATAAAAAAAGAAAATAACTAGATAAACAAGGTGGTGCGAGGATTGGCACAACAAGGAATTAAGATCGTAGCTGAAAACAGAAAGGCGCGCCACGATTATACCATCCATGAAACTTTTGAGGCCGGTATTGAACTAGTAGGGACGGAAGTTAAGTCTTTGCGTGCCGGCAAAGCAAATCTCAAGGATTGCTATGCACAAATTACTAAAGAAGCAGAAGTATACGTCTACGGTCTACATATAAGCCCCTATGACCATGGGAATCAGTTCAACCATGACCCATTGAGGACACGCAGGTTGCTACTGCACAAAGAAGAAATTAGACGCTTGATTAGCAAAACTAAGGAGAAGGGCTATGCACTGGTACCGCTCAAACTATACTTCGCTCGTGGGCGCATTAAAGTGGAACTGGCAGTGGCTACCGGCAAGAAATTGTACGATAAAAGACAGGATATGGCGAATAAAGATGCTAAGAGGGAAGTAGAACGGGCGCTCAAAGAGCGTAATCGTTAGGGGGATAGAGATGAAATATGAGTTTAGTGCCGAGCGAGAAGAGCGCAAAAAGCGCAATTTAATTCTTGAGATAGTAGGAGTGATGCTACTATTAATCGGCCTTGGTTTTGGGTTTACTTATTGTGATAATAATGGGCTTCTACCTGGAGGGCAGGGAAAACTAGTGGCAGCCGGTGAGGCGGCAGAGGTTAATCCTTTGCCCCTGGCAAAAGCGGATAAAAGTGAGGAGCAGGTAGCAGCAGCTGCTACTACTCCCCTTACTCTTGTGATTGACAAAAGTGAATTTAAATTGTACTTGAAGCAGGGCGAAGAAGTCAAAAAATATTATCTTATCGCTATTGGCAAAAATCCCGGTCAGAAACAAAAAGCCGGAGATTTAACTACGCCTACGGGAGCTTTTACCATTGAGGAAATTATTGATGCTAGCGATTGGTCCCATGATTTTCATGATGGTAAGGGCGTTATCGCCGGAGCCTACGGACCTTGGTTTATTTCCCTGGCAACGGGGTGGGAGGGTATTGGTATTCATGGTACCCATGATCCAGCGTCCCTTGGCACCATGGTTTCTGAAGGCTGTATCCGTATGCACAATGCGGATATCACGGATTTGAAAAAAAGAGTGAAGCCGGGGCTAGAAGTAATAATACAAGAATAATTGGAGTATGATGATGAAGAAAGAAACGGAAAAAACTACAAGCAAAAACATAGTGCCTGACCAAGGGCTAAGCTTGAAGGGACTGGTGGGCTCCTTGGTTAAAAGTTTGCACCACTTGCAAACACAAACACTTAGTATTAAACCTTGCGAGCGAGAACTTAGCAGTTTATTCCAGGAGTTGCTAACTTTTCTTCCCGACGGAGTTATTCAAAAACAATTAACGATTTCCGGCAAAAATTTTGCCTATTACGACACTTTAACCGGTCTTTACAATAAAGATGGTATTTTTAATGCCGTGCGGACAATGCTGGCGGCTCATCCCAAGGAGCAGTTTGTTTTTATTCGCTATGATATTAATCGCTTTAATCTAATTAATTCGTTTTTTGGCATGGAGGAGGGCGATAAAGTAATTCGCTACAATGCACAGTTACTACAAGCAAGTCTCAAAAATTATCCTTTAAGCGCTTGTGGTAGGATTATCGCCGATGTTTTTTGCGTATGCGTAGCACTGGGGGATAAAAAAGTAGAAGAAGTCCTGCATGAAATTGTCTTGCATCGAGATAACCTCCGCAACTATAGTGAGGCTTATGATATTGTGCCTAACTACGGGATTTATTTAATTGAGGACAATACCATGGAAATGAATAGTATCTACGACAATGCAACCCTGGCAGCTAAGTCCTGCAAGGGAAGCTATGTTAGTAGTTATGCTTTTTATACACCTAGTATGCTGACCACTATTATACACGATCAGGAAATCACGAATGAAATGACAGGCGCACTGGCACGGCAGGAGTTTATTATTTATTTACAACCACAATATAATATGCGCGACCGGACGATTGCGGGAGCGGAAGCTTTGGTTCGGTGGATCCATCCTACTAAGGGAATAATTTCTCCGGGAGAATTTATTCCAGTCTTTGAGCGTAATGGGTTTATTGCCAAGCTGGATTATTATGTATGGGAACAGGTTTGCAAGTGTTTGCGGCGCTGGCAGGATGAGGGGAAAAGAGTTTTACCGATTTCTGTCAATGTTTCTAGGGTTAATTTAGCTCAACCCCAGTTTGTGCATAATTTAATTGGGTTGGTGGAAAAATATAAAATTGCACCGTCCTTATTGGATTTAGAACTGACAGAGTCTGCCTATGCGGACAATCCTCAAGTCATGATTGATTTGATGGAGAGATTGCACGCCTATGGTTTTAAAATTTATATGGATGATTTTGGCAGTGGTTATTCTTCCCTTAACGTGCTAAAAGATATTGCTATTGATGTGATTAAAATTGATATGAAGTTTTTCCAGTCGGGTAGCCAAATGGGTAGGGCAGAAAACATTATTTCTGCCGTAGTGCGCATGGCTAATTGGCTAGCCATACCGGTAGTAGCAGAGGGCGTGGAAACTAAAGAGCAGGCTGATATGCTTTGGAGTATTGGTTGTGACTATGTGCAGGGCTTTTATTTTGCTAGGCCGATGGCCGTCGCCGATTATGAAGTCTTAGTGTCGTTGGAAGACCAGTCGGAGCAAAAACATGGTAGCGTCCAAAATGTGGCCATCAATATTGACCAACTGTGGGCTTGCGATGCCCAGGTCAACCTCTTGTTTAACAGTATGATTAGTGGTATTGCCATTTATGAACTTTGTGGTGACCATCTGGAACTAATACGAGCCAATGAAAGCTATTTTGAAATTATTGGCAAGGAGGAGGGTTCTTTTAAAGACTTAACGAACCTAATGACTAAATTGGTACCGGGACAAGAAAAAAAGGTCATGAGAGTTTTCAATGAGGCGCTTACTACCGGTAAGGCTTGCAAGTGTGAATTGGAAAGATACAATTCGCAGGGCAAATTGATTTGGCTACAAGTTAAGATTAAACATATTGTTGCGATGGCAGAGCGACACTTATTTTATGGTGCGGTAACAGATATTACCGTCCAAAAAAAGACAGAAAAACGCTTGGTAGAGGAAATAGCAAAGTTAAGAAAAATAGAATGTGAATTTAATGAAAACAAAAATTATCGCCAGATCTGGGAAGTTGCAGAAGAGGTAGCGATTATTTGCAATGTAACCCAGAACCGTTTATTAGAGGGTAAAAGTAAGCATCCGCTCTTGCAAGCTTGTTATGACAAGAGTCTTACTCTCGATGAATATTTCACCAGCCTAGGTAAGCACCTCTCTGGCGGACGGCAGCAGGAAACCTTTAATAATATTTTTCAGCAGAGTAAATTACAGGAAGCTTTTAGGCGGGGGGATACAGAGCAGTCGCTGGTGCACGTACTACAGGTGAACGCAGAACAAATGCTGACCGTACGGACGACGATTATGCTGATGTCTAATACAGAAAATAGTGATGTGTTAGGTTTTATGCACTGCGTGAAAATTGCTAATTAAACAAAAGTAAAAGTAGACAAAAATAGTAAAAACTATTTTTGTCTACTTTTACTTTTGTACACCTGTGCAAGAAAAAATGTTATACTTATGATATATAAGTATGTAATGTAGGGGGTGGCAGAGATGATACAGCTAGGGACAAGAGAAGAACAGATTAGCCGCTTAAAGGAAGATTTGCAGTTATATGAGGTGGCAGGGCGTGGTGGTGTTTTCATTATCCAGCTTAATGAGGATTTTACATTGCTCTATGGCAATGAAAATTATTATAATATTTGTGGTTATTCGGTAGCGGGGATGAAAGAACGCATTAATAACCGTGGGGTAGAGTGTGTTTATAAGGACGATTTACCCAGGGTTAGAAAACTTTGTGCAGATGGTTTAGCTACCGGCAAAAAAAATATCGAATGGGAAATGCGTATGCAGACCGGCGATGGTCAAGTGAAAACGGTGCTGGTTAATTGCCTGTTTTCCACACTGAAAGGTGAAAATGTTCTCAAGGGTTTTGTGGTAGATATTTCCGAACAAGTGAAATTAAGGCAGGAATTACAACTGACGGAATCGGCATTGTCGGCAGCTATCGAACAAGTTGGCTTTAAATATTGGGAATACGATATGTATCGTGATCAAGCGGTGCAAAGTCAGCAGATTGTTAATAGCTTTGGCGTACCTCGTCTGCTTGAGGATTATCCTAATTCTTTTGTCAAGTTAGGTGTTGTTCATCCAGATAGCGTGCAAGAGTTTTTGAAATTACACCAGCAAATAAAAAAAGGTGCTAAAGAAGTTAAGGGTAAGATTCAGATTGTGCACCCTGATGGTAAAGTTAACTGGGATATTATTAAATATACAACAATTTTTGATGAGCATGGTCGACCGATTAAGGCGATTGGTACCGGCGTGGATATTACAGATCAGGTACTTTTGGAAAAACGTTATGAAAGAGAAGTAACTTATCGGAACGAAGTGGAAAAAAATAGCTTGATTGCCAGTTTAAGAACTAATTTGACTCAAAATATGATTTTGGATTATTCTTCCAATTATGAGTTTGGTAATAGTGATGGTTCGCCTTTGCAATTTGCGGAAACGATGGCTCATATTGCCGACCAAATTCCCAATGTCGAAGAAAAGGAGCTGTTTAATCAAACTTTTAATGCTCCGGTTTTGATTGCGGCTTATCAAGAGGGACAGCGTAATTTTAAAGTGGAATACAGACGCACCATGCCTAGCGGTGATTTGGAATGGATTGTGACTGGTGGACAATTGCTCAAAAGACCTGAGACAGAGGATGTGTTCTGTTTTATTTATAGTAAGAATATCCACACTGATAAGGTAACGAAGCAACTAGTTGACAGCGTCGTTGGTGCTGACTATGATTTCATTTTACAATTGAATGTGGCGCAGGGGTTTTATACTACCTATAATGCTAATCAAGAACGCAATAAGTTATTGCCGGAATATTCAGGCAATTTTGATCAGACCAATGCTGAGTATATTGCAGCCCACGTGTTACCAGAAGATGCTAGTAATTGTTTACAGTGGTTTAAAGTGGATTATATCGTGCAACGGTTAAGTCAGGAAGATGCTTTCACCGTGGTTGTAGGCGTACAGGATGCAGACGGGACTGTCAGCAGGAAAAAAGTGAAAATGTTTTACAGTGATGAGGAACAGCAGCACGTGTGCATTACCTGTGTTGATGTTACCCAAATCTATGAAGAAGAAGAGCAGAAAACTCAACTGGTTAAAGAGTCTTTAGAGCTAGCTAAACAGGCGAATGCGGCTAAAAGTGAGTTCTTGTCCCGCATGAGTCATGAAATTAGAACCCCGATGAATGCGATTATCGGAATGTCAGCCATCGCTGCCCAGAGAATTAACAGCCCCAAGGAAGTAGCCGATTGTTTGGCAAAAATCGGTATTTCCGCACGGTTCTTATTGGCATTGATTAATGATATTTTGGATATGAGCAGAATTGATAGTGGCAAGGTCTATATCAAAAGGGAAAAAATTCCATTTGAGGAATTTGTTAGTAACATTAATGCGATTATTTATGACCAGGCAGAAACTAAGGGTGTGGACTATGATGCGGTGGTTATTGGTTTAACTGAGGACTACTACATCGGCGACCAAATGAAGCTGCAACAAGTGTTGATTAATCTTTTGGCCAATGCGGTTAAATTTACACCCAGTGGTGGTAAGGTTCAATTTATTATTCGGCAACTGCGTTCGCAAAAAGGGGAAGCGATTATGCGCTTTACCATTAATGATACCGGTTGTGGCATTAATGAAGATTTTATTCCTCATGTATTTGAGCCTTTCACACAAGAACACGTGGGTTCTACGACTCTTTATGGCGGTACAGGTCTGGGACTTGCCATTTGCAAAAATCTGGTGTCTTTGATGGGTGGTAAGATTGGAGTTCGGAGTATTGAGGGTATTGGCACAGAATTTAATGTGGAAGTCAAGCTGGGTATTTCGGAAGAGTCTTACAACCGAATTAAACAAGCCTGCAATATCAAACTGCTAAAAATGAAAGCCTTGATTGTTGATGACGATGTCATTATTTGTGAACAAACCAAGCACCTTTTGGTCGGCATGGGTTTACAGGCTGAGTGGGTAGATTCGGGCTATAAAGCAGTGGAACAGGTACAAGAAAAATGGCAGGCTAAAGATTTCTACGATATTATCTTTGTGGATTGGAAAATGCCGATGATGGATGGGATTGAAACCACCAAACGCATTCGTGAGATTGTAGGGCCTGATGTTACCATTATCATTATGACGGCCTACGACTGGAGTCATATTGAGGTGGAGGCCAAACGTGCAGGGGTGAATATGCTTATTAATAAACCCATGTTTAGTGCTACGGTAGTTTCTGTTTTAGACAAAATTTTTGATGAACAACAAGACCAGTCACTGACCTTGGAACCGCAGTATGATTTCCAGGGTAAAAAGCTTTTGCTAGTGGAAGACCATGAACTTAATATTGAAGTAGCAAAGCTTTTGCTAGAACATAAAGGGTTTGAGGTGGAGGTGGCCAAAAATGGTTTGCAAGGTTTAGAAAAGTTTGCTGTTTCCGACACTGGGTATTACGATGCAATTTTGATGGATATCAGAATGCCGGTGATGGATGGCCTGACTTGTGCACAAAATATTCGACTGTTGGATAAAAAAGACAGTACCACCGTGCCAATTATTGCTATGAGTGCGAATGCGTTTGATGAAGATATTGACAAATCCAGTGCCGTTGGTATGAATGCTCATTTATCCAAGCCTATTGAGCCACAAAACTTGTTTAAGGTTTTGTACGAGTGTATCTACCAAACCAAAGACCTGTGATTTCACAACTAATTCATTGTATTTAAATAAGGGATATGTTAGACTAATAAAGGTAACACAGGTGTTACTCTTACACTCGGGGATGTACTGGTTTCGACGGGGGTAGGTGTGGCATAATAAGCGAGCCGGGGTCCCGTCCGCCCGTAATACGATGGAACTTAATTTAAACGCAAAAACTGATTACGCTCTAGCAGCTTAATGCTAGCGCCCCTCCTCTCCTCCTCCCATGGGCGTGGAACGGGCGACACTTAGTGGGATACCCTAAAGTCAATTCTCGGAGACATGACGGGGAACCTTATCGAGATAGCAACCGAGTAGCCTGTCGTTGGGCGATGAGGAAGCGAAATTCAAATTAGCGACTGCGCTCGGAGAAGGTTATGTTTCAATGCTTTCGGACAGGGGTTCGACTCCCCTCATCTCCACCATAAAATCTATGGACGAACACGATATAATGGTGGCACTATTGGTTAATAGTGAGCTTTTAGTTGTTTTTAAAAAGTCTAGACTATGTTAAGACATAGTTCTAGGCTTTTTTGTTTTTGGGTGGCTCTTTTGGGGCAAGGCGCGGTAATATGTTTTAAAAAATATTACCGCGCGATATGTAAAAATACTCTTTATTGATGTATAATTAATCAATAAAGAGCCAAAAGGGGGTTAAATGATGGATAAAAACTTAGTCTTAAATAAAATCCAAGCTAATGAACAGGAGGCGTTCACCTTCCTGGAGCAGCTGGTTAATATTGATTCCGGCAATGACCATAAGGAAGGCATCAGCGAGGTAGCGCATCTGATTGGTGCTTTTTTAACGCAACTAGCGTTCACTGTGGAATATTTAAATACGCCTGGTGAACCGGTGCAGCTACTGGCTCGGCGTCCGGGTACGGGTGGACAACGAGTGCTGTTTAATGGGCATATGGATACTGTTTTTCCTCGAGGAACAGCGGCGGCTAGACCTTTTAAAATTATTGCTGGCAAGGTTTATGGTCCGGGCGTGGCGGATATGAAGGGGGGACTAGTGACGGCTCTTTTTACCGTCAAGTCCTTGTTAGAAGTCGGTTGGGAGGCTACGGAGTTTACTTTTATGCTGTGTGGTGACGAGGAAATTTCTCATCCTCGAACGAATGCCGTGGCTAATTTCAAGCGCGCCGCCCAGGGACAGGATGTCTGCTTTTGTCTAGAACCGGGACGTGCCAATGGGGCGGTTGTTATCGGTCGCAAAGGCGCCTTACGACCGAAGCTGAAAGTACAAGGGAAAGCGGCTCATTCTGGTTTGGCACCGGAAAAAGGTATTAATGCCAACTTGGAAATGGCACATAAGATTATTGCCTTGCAGGCCTTGAATAATTTTGCTGTGGGTACGACCTATAACGTAGGGGTCATGCAGGGAGGAACATTAGCTAATATTATTGCGGATTATGCCGAATGTGAGGTGGATATCAGAGCCAAAACAATTGCAGAAGCAGAAAAAGCGCAAGCCGATGTGGAGCTGGTGGCGGCTAAGACCTATGTACCGGGGACAACGACTATAGTGGAAGCCAACCAAATTAGTTTTATGCCGTTTGAAACTACCAAGGCCGTGGAAGCCTTGTATGCAGTAATGTGTGAACAAGCCGCTGCCTTAGGGCAGGAAGAATTGCTGGCAGAGTATTCCGGTGGTTGCTCTGATGTTTCGTGGACGGCTTTAGGCGGTGCAACGTCCATTTGTGCAGTAGGACCGAAAGGGGTTAATGCACACACGGAGCAAGAATTTTTCTGGCAAGCGTCACTTTTGGAACGCATACAGCTACTAGCCTTTACGATTATGGCTCTAACAGAAAAACAGAGCTAAAGTTGTGTAAAATAAGTAAAAAACAACAGTCCGCTGGCTTTGGTCAGCGGACTGTTGCGATAATATTTTCATATTAATTAGTTATACTTGATCATAAGCAAAGCTTTGGACAATGGCATCGACTATTTTTGTAGATTCGTGTAAGTACATTTCCGGAATAACGCAGTCGATTTGAATAATTTTATCTTGTTGAAGAAAATAATTTTTGAGATTAAAGGTTTTGAGCTCTAGGTCTTTTAATTGTGTTTGGGCAGAAAACATGGCCCAGACATAGGGGAAATTGTGGGTAGTTTTGTGTTGCCCCCAAGTTTCGAGGATAAATTGGGAGTTGCTGAGGGCTGAAACTAAGCGTTGTCTTTTGATAAATCCTTCTAGCTCTACTTGCGGCACCTTGTCAAAAGTGGCGGCAGTATAGTTATCGTGGGGGTCAATATAGCCAATCTGAATATAAACTTTTTGGTTAGTAAAGGCTTTGAGCCAATTGGGAGCGTCTAATTGGTAGTCAATAAATTCTGCTGGTAAGGTGACACTGAAGCCGTACTTGTCATTGTGATAAGTGTTTGTAGCGGTTGTGGTAGAGGCTACTTGTGCTAAAGCAGTGCTGCTTAGCGCGAAGAGGGTTAGGGCTAGGAATAGAATTTTTTTAAACATTTAAAAAGCACCTCGTTTTGCACTAGCTTTAGTATCTGTGTTTTAGTTACAGCAGGTCTTAAGAGCTAATGTATTTTATTTTTGCTACTAGCTGATATTTCAGGTAAATTATTATAGAAATATGGTACTGCCTGGTTTCTAACTCTTGAAGTATTATAGCAGATTTAAGTTCGAGCTGTCGAGCTGTTTGCGTATAACGAAGTAGGGTTTTAGTTCATATATTTAGGGTGTAGTAAGGCTAGCAGTACCCAAGCCCACCTTCGTCAAGGATTAAGTTGATTTAGGTTTTGTTAAAAAAAAGGCTACCATAATTGGTAGGCCTAGAGCTTAGAGAAAAATCATAATTGCATCTGTGTTGCAACCACAGATACAGGACTTTACTGCACCCGAGAAATAAAAAAGCCACAGAACAAGTCTGCGGCTGTCTTTTAAAGTGGTACGCCCGATTGGAATTGAACCAACGCACACGGCTTCGGAGGCCATTGCTCTATCCACTGAGCTACGGGCGTAAATAAAAGTGCTACGGTGATTATTATAGCACGAATAGAAGTATATTATCAATCTATCATAATGTTTTTGTTTCGTGGTGGTAGTTATTTGTTATAATTAACATAAGTAATGATTATATAAAAGTAAGGGTGAGATTAATGACAGAACTATTAAAAAAGCATTATGCAATTATTTGTCAAAGAGCGGTCGAGGCTTTGAACAGAAACCGTTTCCAGGCACAATATGTTAAAGATAGTAAAGAAGCGTTGGCGGCGGCTTTAGCCTTAATTCCAGCTAAGGCGACTGTCGGCATGGGTGGCTCGGCAACTTTGGCCACACTGGGCATTAAAGAGACGTTGCTGGCACAAGGCAATCAGGTCTTTAATCATCAAGGTTTACCCTCGCACGAAGCGATGCTGGTGAGGCGGCAGGAATTAACTGCTGATGTTTTTCTTGCCAGCTCCAATGCGCTGACTTTAGAGGGTGAATTAATTAATGTAGACGGTATGGGTAATAGGGTGGCTGCGATGACTTTTGGGCCGCAACGGGTAATCTTAGTCGTGGGGGCTAATAAAATTGTTCCGGATGAAGCGGCAGGCAGACAACGCATTGAACTTTTTGCCGGTCCCATGAATGCTGAGCGTTTGGATAAAAAAACTCCTTGCCGGGTAACTGGTAGTTGTATGCACTGTAATAGTCCTGAACGAATTTGTATGGTGACGTCAATTATGCATAAAGCTCCAATGGGGGCAGATTTTCATGTCATTATTGTTGGTGAGGAGCTAGGATTTTAATGGTGCAAAATCAAGCCTTCAAAATTGCTTTTGTCGATGGTATGGGTGGCGGACTAGCGGCGCAAGTAATTAACCAATTAGCCAAACAGTTGCCTCGTGAAGTTGAAATTATCGGCTTAGGCACCAATGCGGCGGCAACGGCAGCGATGGTAAAAGCGGGGGCGGATAAGGGCGCTACCGGAGAAAATGCTATTTGTTTTTCGGTGCAAAACGCTGACTTGATTGTGGGACCTATAGGAATCGTGCTTCCTAATGCGATGTTGGGAGAAATTAGCCCGCAGATAGCAACGGCTATTGCTTCAGCTAAAGGCAAGAAAATCTTGATTCCCGTTAGTCAAAATCATGTACAGATTGTAGGATTGGAAAATAAATCACTGACCCACTTGGTTAAAGAGACCGTGGCACAGATTTTGGAAAGTTCGGTATAGCTAGGTAGTTTATGACCACAGAGGACGGACAAGCGTAAAGAGTATAAAAAAACTTTGTTAAAAATAGAAAATTATGGTATTCTTATACACGGTGTGGTGTGAGTAAAACATATTCTGCTAAGCACTAATTAATTTGGTAGCTGATTTGTTCAGGAGGGAAAGAACTATGACAAGAATGGTTGGTACTGTAGTTAGAGGTATTCGTACACCAATCGTCAAAGAAGGGGACAACATCGTTGAAATTGCTGTTGATTCTATTTTGACGGCAGCAAAAAATGATGGTTTTGAACTAAGAGAAAAAGATGTGGTAGGGATTACGGAATCCTTAGTGGCCAGAGCGCAGGGTAACTATGCAAAACTGAGTGACATCGCAAGCGATGTTAACAGCAAATTTACCGGGGATATTGCCGTGGTTTTTCCCATTTTGAGTCGTAATAGATTTTCAGCATTATTGCAAGGCATTGCGGCTAGCGGGAAGAAAATTTATTTGTTTTTAAATTATCCTTCGGACGAAGTCGGTAACCAGCTGATGGATATTGCGGTCATGGACGATAAGGCTTTAAATCCTTATACAGATGTTTTAACAGAAGCACAATATCGCCAATTATTTGGGGAAGAAGTTTTGCATCCGTTTACAGGGATTGATTATGTTCGCTATTATCGTCAACTGATTGGTGATAAGCTGGAAATAATTTTTACTAATGACCCTCGTGAGGTTGTCAAATACAGCAAGGAAGTTATTGTTGCTAATATACATGAGCGTTTTCGCACGAAAAGTATCATTGAAAAGGCTGGCGCGAGCAAGGTTTGTACTTTAGATGAGTTGTTGGCAAGTTCCATTAATGGTAGTGGGTTTAATCCTCAATATGGTTTGTTGGGTTCTAATAAGGCGACTGCTGATACGGTGAAGCTTTTCCCTCGCGATTGCAAACAGGTAGTGGAGGCTGTCCAAGCGCAGCTTTGGGCTAAAACTGGCAAAAAAATTGAAGTGATGATTTACGGCGATGGTGCTTTTAAAGATCCAGTCGGTAAAATTTGGGAGTTGGCTGATCCTGTGGTTTCCCCTGGGTTTACAGACGGCTTGAAGGGTTTACCGAATGAAATTAAAATCAAATATATTGCAGATAATGAATTTAAAAATCTTAGCATGGACGAAATGACAGCGGCTATGAAAGTAAAGATTAATACGAAGGCTACTTCTTTAGTGGGTAGCGATGCTACGCTTGGCACGACACCACGGCAGTTGACTGACCTATTGGGTAGCTTATGCGATTTAACCAGTGGTAGCGGCGACAAGGGTACGCCGGTGGTGTTGGTGCAAGGATATTTCGATAATTACGCTACTGACTAAGCTTATTAGTGAGTGCGTGGAGCAGAGCATAAGGGACGCCACGTTGAACATCTACGGATGTTTAACGTGGTTTTCTTTAGCTTCGTCCTAATTTGCTTGAGAGCAAGTGGGGAAAGTGGTATAATACTACGGTAACATTGGAGAGAAAGGCAGGATAAGATGATTAGGATACGTGATCGTGTGCGCTTTGTGGAGACTGACATGATGGGTGTGGTGCATCATGCCAATTATCTACGGTGGTTTGAAATGGGACGGGTGGCTTATTTAAGAGCCGCAGGTGTGGAACTTTTGGATTTAATGGCGGCAGGGTATCTGTTTCCAATTACGGAAGTGGAGTGCAAATATAAAAATTCCGGTCACTTCGATGAGGAGTTTGAGGTGCGAACAACAATGCTTACTTTCACCAAAGCGCAAATGACCTTTCACTATGAAATTGTACGGGTGGCTGATGAAGTGGTCCTGGTCGTGGGTAAAACACAAAATGTTTTTACTAACCTGGCTGGGAAAATAACACGGCTGACAGCAGATTATTATAATAAAATTGACGTGTTATATCGTCAGGAAATGAAGGGAACTAAGTAATGGATATGATTTTACAAATTATTGGTGGGCTGGTAGCACTGGCTGCTCTAGGGTTTGCGGTGATTGTGGTGTATGCGTGGACTAAAGCTACCGATGATACGAAAATTTTGGCAGCAAAAAGAACGCCTTTAGTACTAGAAAGCATGACGGCAACAGAAGCAGTATTTTCCTTGGGTATGCCCCTTGTCAATGAGGGTAAGGAAGAAGCGGCTATTCTAGATGTGTTTGTGCGGCCGTATTTACCACAGGAACAATTTGATGCGGCGACAGTTTTTGGACATGTGGAAACCGCTGATAGACGGCGCTCGGATAACTATTTTGAGGCGTTGATGCTTAAAAGTAAGGGTGTCAAACCGCTAATTGTTACTTTGCGTTTTGTGGCCAATAATGGCCTAACTATTAAAGAAGCCCTAGCACATATGGTGGATATGGACGCTGCTGTTTATTATAATGGCTTGGCGCGGAAAGACATCTACATTCGTAAGACTTTTTTTACTATTATGGGTGAAGAAATACGAACTTTAGTCGGGGGTGCTGGTAATGGCAAATAAATATGAAATTCTTCCAGTACCGACTAGAATTCTAACGGTGCATGACGATATTGTGGCGGCAATCAAAGAATACGGACAAGACAAGATTGGCCCGCAGGACGTTATTTGTGTAGCGGAAAGTGTTGTGGCCATTACGCAAGGACGCGCTAAAAGACCGGAGGATTTCAAACCGTGTTTTTTGGCTAAAACCCTCTCCCAATTATTTCCTTCTTGGGGTAGTATTGCCGGTTGGAACAGTATGCAATCGCTAATGGACGTGGAAGGCAAGTATCGTGTTTTGGGTGCGGTAGTTTGTGGCTTTGCTGCCAAATGTGTGGGTGTTTCCGGTGTGTTTTATCGTATGGCAGGGGAGCAAGCACGTTTGATTGACGACGTGACTGGCACGATGCCTCCTTATGATAAACATATTGTTTATGGCCCCAGTGAGCCGGCTCAAGTAGCAGAGGCGATAGTTAAAGCAACAGGTTGCTTTGGTGCAGCCGTGGCCGATGTTAACGACCTCAAACGTGCTTGTGTACTAGGCGTTTCTCGTGGTGTTAATGCTGCCGAGGTCGAACAAATTCTGATTGATAATCCTTTTGGCAATGGTAGTCAAAAAACACCAATCGTTATTATTAAAGCTTATAAAAAATAAAAAGCAAGCTGTTTTAAATGGGCGTTTCTGCTTAGTTTAAAACAGCTTTTTTGCAGGTTACCAATAGGTGAAAAGAGCACGAAGGTGGGAATACGATGTATGAGGTTTTACTAGCTGGTGAGTTGGGATTTTTACATTTTGTGCAGACTCTCCATACGCCGCTACTTAATACGGTGATGATTAAGATTTCGGCTGTGGGTGAAGAGGGTATGGTATGGTTAGTCATGGGTATGCTATTACTGTTGTGGCGGCGCTATCGCCTACATGGCGTGGCTATACTGTGGGTACTGGTGTTGACAGCGGCGGTAGTATGGGTGCTCAAAGATTTAATTGCTAGACCCCGACCTTGCCAACTGGAACCGTTAGTGGCGCTACTTATTGCGGCACCGAGCAACTTTTCCTGTCCCTCCGGACACGCTACGGCGGCGTTTAGTGTGGTTCCTATTTTGTGGTCGGCTAAACGCTGGTGGGGTTATCTAGCTACTGGTCTTGCACTTTTGATGGGCTTTTCTCGCAATTATCTTTTTGTGCATTTTCCTAGCGATGTGTTGGCGGGGGCAGTTTTGGGACTTAGTGCCGGCTATCTGGCTTTAAGATTTATCCGTAAATAAAAAAACAGTCTTGAGCTTTTGCTCAAGACTGTTTTTTTATTTACGTTTAGACACTGATATCTTGATTATGGGTTAATCTAAAGAAAATGAGGAGGGAAATAATGGAGGTGAGCGTTAAAACCGTAGAATAAGCGGCTGCGTTACCAAAGTTACTGCGAATAACCTCAGCATAAATGGCTACCGTCAGGGTACTGGTTTCGCTAGTATAAAGAATAATGGAGGAGCTAAGTTCACTTATCAAGGTGATCCAGCTCATAATCGCTCCGGCAAAAACACCGGGTAGCATCATGGGAATGGTTATTTTCCAAAAAGATTTAAGCTCACTGGCTCCTAAACTGACCGCAGCTTCTTCCATGCTGGGGCTAATTTGTGAAATAATCGCAGTACTGGAACGAATGGTGTAAGGCATACGGCGAATTGCTAGCGAGAGGATAATAATCAAAGCGGTGCCACTTAAAATGAGTGGAGAACGGTTAAAGGCGTATAAAAAGGAGATACCAAGTACAGAACCAGGAATAATATAGGGGAACATGGTAACGGTATCCAAAATATTAGTTAACACAGACTTTTTGCGGGCGGTAAGGTAGGAGATGAGAATACCGAGGACAACTACAATAACAATGGCGCATAGACCAAACAGATAGGTGTTTAAAATAGCGTCATTATCTTTGGCAAACAAGGTGTTGCGATAATTGTCGAGGGCAAACTTACCGGTATAGACATCGCCGCCGCTCGTTTCTAAGAAAGACGTAATGATGACCGTCAATTGAGGTAAAATGGCAAAAAAGGTGACCCCATAAACGAAAAGATAAGAAAAGAACTTTTTGCTACCCTGAGCGGTTACGGCTTCCATGGGCTTTAAAGCGGTCATGGAATAGGCATAACGGCTGGCAACATAGCGTTGCAGGAAGAATAATAAAAGGGTAATCACGATGACGATGACGCACAAAGAAGCGGCAAAATGGTCGTCCGTGCTGACTTCGCCCATGAATTGAGTGTAGATTAAAACTGGAAAAGTTTTAAAGCCTTCGCCGATTAACATTGGTGTACCAAAGTCAGAAAAAACGCGCATGAAAACTAAAAGAGAACCGGCGAGTAAGGAGGGCATTACTAGGGGCAGAATAATCGTGCGCACGCGCTGAAAAGAGCTACAACCCAAACTTTCAGCCGCCTCGTTCAGAGAATTATCTAGATTTTTGAGGGCACCGGAAACATACATATAGATTAAGGGAAAAGATTGCAAAGAGAAAACGAGGACAATGCCGGCAAACCCATAAATGCCGCCAAACTTAATGCCAAAAAGGGAATTAAGAATTTGGGTAATAAAGCCGTTACGACCTAAGAGCTGAATCCACGCATAAGCGCCAATAAATGGAGGTGATAGGTAGGAAATGACAATTAAAATATTCAGATATTTGCTACCGGGAATTTTGACGCTACGCAGGACGTAGGCCATGGGTAGGCCGATGGCTGAAGCTACAAGGGTAGCACAAATGGTAACGGAGAAGCTGTTGACCAAGGTACTCCAATAATATTTGCGGGCAAAAAACTTGGCGAAATAGTCCCAAGTTAGTTTGGAATTAACGGGGTCGACCACACTTTGGTATAAAATTAAAGTTAAGGGGTAAATAACAAAGAGTGCAAAAAAAGCTAGAAGCACTAAGACTAGTGCTAGCCAAACATTAAAGCGCTTTTTGAGGTTTGTTAGCATGAGTTATCACTTCCTGCAATTAGTGAGGCACTGCCGTCAGCAAGGAATACATTGATTTTAGCTAGTTGCAAGCTGAGCTGGACAGGAGTTTCCGGGGGGATAATACTGCCAATTTCCGAGGGTTGAATGACCTCTATTTCCTGCCCAGAGGCTAGTTCAAGAAAATAGTGGGTAGTAACGCCGAGAAAAACGCTGTTTTTAATGACGGCGCTGATACCACCGGGGGACGTGACGGGATTAATGATAAATTCTTCTGGCCGAATAGCTACGCAGACTGCTTGACCGTCCGTAACCGTAGGCACTAAATTTGTCAGAGGGAAAATCGCCCCATAGAGGTTAAGTGACTTGCACCCGTCTTGGACGGTGAGAGTTCCTTGTAAGACGTTGGATAAACCAATAAAAGTGGAAACAAATAAATTGTTAGGTCTTTGATAAATTTGTTGGGGTGAGCCGATCTGCTGAATAATACCATCATTCATGACAGCAATACGATCAGAAACGGCTAAGGCTTCTTCTTGGTCATGGGTAACATAGATGGTAGTGATACCGATTTTTTGTTGGATTTTTTTAATGGCGTTACGCATTTCTACTCGTAATTTCGCATCTAGATTGGAAAGTGGCTCGTCCATTAACAAGACCTGGGGGTGAATAACAATGGCGCGAGCTAATGCCACCCGCTGTTGTTGCCCGCCGGAAAGTTGGGTGGGCATTCTGTTTTTGAGATGACCAATTTTGACTATTTCCAAAATTTCATCAACGAGGGCTGTTACTTCTGCCGCCGGTGTTTTGCGGGTTTTCAGACCAAAAGCAACATTTTCGGCTACGGACAGGTGAGGAAAGATGGCATAGTTTTGAAAAACCATACCCATATTACGAAGATTGGTGGGAATATCGTTAATTAGTTTATTGTCAATTTTAATAGTACCGCCTTCAATGGAATTGAAACCGATAATCATGCGTAGTAAGGTGGTTTTTCCGCAACCGGAGGGACCTAAAAGAGTGAAAAATTCTCCGGGAGCAACGTCGAGGGACAAACCATCGATAATAGTGTTGTTGCCGAAGCGTTTAATAACTTGGTCAATAGTGATTGCTACACTCATGCTTAATTCCTGCTTTCATCAATAGCGGGCAAATAGTGAAAAAAGGGCTCACGAAGAGCCCTTTTTACTTGGTCCAGTAAGAGGCACTTACATGGATTTTTCCATATGTTCGCTAAATAGTTTAGTGATTTTACCTTTGTTTTCAGAAACCCATTTTTCATCAAAATTAGGGACTAATTTAATTTTATTGGCAGGAGTCATATAATCTGCCAATTTTGCATCTTTACGCAAAGGGCGGACGGTGAGGTTTTGACCAACAGCGTTTTGAATTTTTTCGGACAGCATATAGTCGATAAATAGTTTAGCGTTTTCAGGGTGCTTACAGTTTTTAATAATTTGTACGGACTGGGGAGCATAAAGTGCGCCTTCAGTTGGGAAGACTACGGCTACAGGAGCACCGCCTTTAACAAGAGTGGCGGCAGGATCTTCCCAAGTAAGACCAACCACATATTCACCGCCAGCTACGCCTTTGTAAACCTGGCTCGAGCTATTGGACATTTTGCCGTCCAAATTGGCAATAAATTTATCCATGTAATTCCAAGCGTTGGCACCGAGGGGATCGCCGTTACCCATGCCATAGAGCATGGCAACCAAGGATTGGAAAGCGGAACTTGAGTTAACAGGGTCACCAAAAGCGATTTTCCCTTTGAGTTCAGGGTTAAGCAGGTCAGCAAAGCTATCCAGTTTCATATCGCCTTTGAGTTTGGTGTTGACAATCATTACCGTCGGGTCAGAAAAGGCTGGTGTAAAAGTACCGGTAGTGTTTTTAAAACCGGCTTGCATTTTGTCGTTTTCTTTGGAAGTATAGTCCATAAAAAGGTCTTTGGAGGAAGCTAGCATTGCTTCACTACCTGCCCAGAGGACGTCCCCCAGAGGATTAGCTTTTTCGGATTTAACCCGTTTAACGACTTCACCAGTGCCGGCGATGACGACGTTTACTTTAATGCCGGTGTCTTTTTCAAATTGAGGAATGACGGCATTATTCAGAGATTCACTGCGTGCGGTGTAGACCGTGAGCACTTTTTCTTCAGCGGCTTTTTTGGTGTCAGCGGGCTTGGAGGAGCCACAGCCGGCGGTGACTAGCAAGGCTAAGGTAAGGAGTGCTGCAAGTTTGAGTGATGTTTTCATAATACGACCTCCTAAGTTTTTTTGTAGCGTACAGCGGTTTAGACAAAAAGAATGCCTGTTCGTCCGCTCTGCTTCTTATTTCAAGTATAGCTTTTAAAAGAATAATGGTCAAGGGAAGGCAACCTTTAATGGGGGGCACAGCACTGGGAAAAAAGGGGATATTTTCCTTTTTAACTGTTATAATATAGGTATGAAACAAGGTGTAAGTTAGGCTGAACCAGAGGGCTAGCAAGATGAGGGAGTGTTGCGGATGTTATTAGGAATTGACGTAGGCGGAACGTTTACTGATGCGGTTTTAATTGCGGACGGAGCAATCGTGCAACAAGCTAAAGTAGCTACGACCCAGGAACAAATCTTAACTGGTATTTTGCAAGCCTTAGATAGCGTTTTAACACAACAAAGTGTGGCGGCCATTGAACGAGTCGTCATTTCCAGTACACTGGTGACTAATACTCTCGCCGAGGGGAAAAACGCACCGGTGTTTTTGGCCGTGATGCCGGGGCCGGGAATGTCGACGGTAGGCAAATTTCCTGTTACACCGGAAGTACTTACTGGTTATATTGACCACAGGGGGCAGGTGATTACGGCACCGGCACTAGAGCCGGAGAGGCTTAAGCTAAACCTTGAGGCACGGGTAGCCGCTGTTTCCGGTAAGTTTGCAGTTCGTAATCCGGTCAATGAACAAAAAGTTGTTGCTCAATTGGCACCATTGGGCTTCGAGAAGATTTTTAGCGGTTCGGAGCTATCGGGGGAACTGAATTTTGTCCGCAGAACCAATTCGGCTTATTTTGCAGCGACGGTTTATGAGGCGTTTAAAACTTTTGCAACACAGGTTGAGCTCAGCATGGCGGAGCGGAAGATTACAGCGCCTTTACAGGTTTTAAAGGCGGATGGGGGAACGCTACCGTTAGCGGCGGCACTCACCCAACCGGTAGAGGCTATTTTTACGGGGCCGGCGGCTAGCGTGTTAGGTATTGAGGCACTGGGAGCACCGACACTAGACGCTATCTCCCTCGATGTAGGCGGTACCACAACGGATATTGCTTTTTGGCAAAACGGTAAACCGCTCCTAGCCCCCAAAGGGGCACAGGTGGCTGGTTATAATACGGCAGTGCGTTCTTTTTATCTACGTTCTGTGGGTATAGGCGGGGACAGCCTAGTAACGAGGGTGGCAGATGTTTTGCAAGTGGGACCGCAGCGAAGCGGTAAAGCCATGGCTTTGGGCGGTGCCGCTCCGACTTTGACAGATGCCCTGCTGGTAGCAGGGCTGGTAACTTTTGGTAATGGCATCGCGGCATTGGCGGCTATGGAGCAGTTAACGGAACCGGGAGAAACCCCGCAACAGGTGGCGAGGCGTATTATCGCTACGGCCACACAAACCTTGGCAACAACAATTACGGCCATGTTGAAAGATTGGCGGGTTCAACCCGTGTACACGGTTAATGATATTATGAACGGCACTCCCTTTGAACCACAGTTATTAATTGGTGTTGGCGGCGGTGCACCGGGACTAGTAACACAGCTCGGCCAAGAGCTTCAACTACCGGTTCAAATCCCTTCGGGTGCGATGGTAGCCAATGCAGTGGGAGCGGCTTTGGCGAGGCCAACGTTGACAGGGACTTTGCGGGCAGATACTACGGAGGGGTTTTACAGTATTCCCGAAGCTGGGCTTAGAAAACGGTTGCCAGCAACTTTGCAGCGGGAGCAGGCGGAAGCCATCCTCAAGAGCTGGCTCTTAACAGCGGCACAAAGGTGGCAAATGCCTACGCAAGATGTCGAAACTCTAAGCTACGAAGAATTTTTTACTCTCCACGACTCCTATACTACAGGTAAAATCATTACTTTAAAAATGCAATTGCAACCCGGTATTTTGCACAAAATAACCGGTCGGGAGGTGGCATTTTGAAACCGAATTTAGGCTTGGTGTTTTTTCCGGCATTTGATTGGATGATTAGTCCTACCCACCCGGAGCGACAGGAACGTTTGCTGTATACCCGCGACCAGTTAGTAGAAGAGGGTATTTTCGATTTACCACAAATTAGAGAATATAAACCACGATTGGCTACGCTGAACGATTTGGAACGGGTACATATTGGTGTACCCCAGCTGAGCCAACTTATTACGCCGGCACATTTGGTGTCAGCTGGTAGTTGCTTAACAGCGGCGGATGCGGTGATGCGTGGAGAGGTCAAAAGAAGTTTTGCTTTGGTCAGACCACCGGGACATCATGCAATGCGCGTAGTGCATGGTATTAGGGGCTTTTGCGTGATTAATATTGAAGCAATCCTTGTGAGTTATTTACGCAAAACTTATGGCGTAAAGCGGATTGCGATTGTGGATACGGATGTGCATCATGGTGATGGCTCTCAGGATATTTTCTATCACGACCCTGATACCTTGTATATTTCTTTTCATCAAGATGGACGCACGCTCTACCCAGGTACAGGCTTTCCTAATGAAGCAGGTAGTCCTGGGGCGTTTGGCACTACTATTAATTTGCCGCTCTTGCCGGGTACTGGGGATGCAGGTATTCACCGATTGTTTGATGGCTTAATTAAACCCCTGCTTGACGATTTCGCACCGGAAATAGTCATTAATTCCGCCGGGCAGGATAATCATTTTAGTGATCCTTTAGCCTCGATGGCGGTGACCGCACAAGGCTATGCCAGTCTTGCAGATAAACTACAGGCAGATATTGCGGTGCTAGAGGGTGGTTATTCCGTCGAAGCGGCACTACCCTATGTTAATACTGGTATTATTTTGGCGATGGCCGAGCTAGATTACAGTCAAGTCATCGAACCTGACCAAAGTGCCTTGCGTCCTCAACCTGCGGCTTGTATGGCCAGAGTGGAACAATTAATCAGCGAGGTGGGACAACTGTGGCAAAACCGTGCTATACTTAGCAAAAAAGCATTGGCACAAGCTCAAGGTAGTTGGAGCCGACAGAAGAATATTTATTACGATGAAGAAGGCATTAATGAAACACAAATAGAAACAGTACATTATTGCAAAGAGTGCCGTGGGTATTTAACGTGGCAAAGTACTGCTACCAATACGCGTTTTGGAAATCAAAATGCTTTTATTGTCAGTGTGGAACCGACTAGTTGTCCTCATTGTAGGGAACAAGCTAGAGCAGAGGCTTTGCAGGCTAAAAGTTGCAACCAATGGCAATATGTGTTGCTACAAGATCAGTTAACAGGCGTGATAGAAAATATTTAGGGGGAACAGTATGGACAGAATAGACGGAAGAACGCTGGGGCAATTAAGACCAGTAGAAATGATTAAAGATTTTGTGATTTATCCGGAGGGCTCGGTTTTAATAGCCATGGGTAACACCAGAGTTTTGTGCAATGCGTCAGTAGAAGAAAAGGTGCCGAGATTTTTGGCGGGGACGGGTAAGGGCTGGGTAACAGCAGAATATTCTCTTTTGCCTCGTTCTACACAACAAAGAAATTCGCGAGAGGCGGCTAGAGGCAAGCAAAGTGGCAGAACCCAGGAAATTCAGCGTCTAATTGGCCGGTCGCTACGCAGCATTGTGGATCTACAGGCTTTGGGCGAAAAATCCATTACTATTGATTGTGACGTTTTGCAGGCTGACGGCGGGACGAGAACTGCGTCTGTTACCGGTAGTTTTGTGGCTTTAGTTATTGCTTTAAGCAAGGTGTGCGAGGAAGATCAGCCTTTCCCAATCAAAGACTTTTTGGCAGCTGTGAGTGTAGGTCTGGTGGAGGGCACGGAGCTATTGGATTTGTGTTATGAAGAAGATAGTAGGGCCGAAGTGGATATGAATATTGTGATGACAGGTCAAGGCGAATTTGTAGAATTACAGGGTACAGGGGAAGAAAGCACCTTTAACAGACAACAGTTGGCTAGATTTTTGGAATTAGGCGAACAAGGGTGCCAAGAATTAATCGCAAAACAAAAGGAAGTTTTGGGAAAATTAGCAGAGCGGGTGGGAAAATAAGATGCAGGAATTAGTGATTGCGACAAAAAATGTAGGAAAAATAGAAGAATTTAAGGTATTGATGAAAGATTTAGCCGTAGAATTAAAGTCCTTAGAGGAGTGGCCGGAATTAGCAGAGCCAGAAGAAACCGGCAAAACGTTTGCTGCTAACGCTAGACTCAAGGCGATTTATTATGCTAAACAAACTGGCAAGCGCTGTATTGCTGATGATTCAGGCTTGGAAGTACAAACTTTGGGCGGCGAGCCGGGGGTATTGTCTGCTCGTTATGCCGGAGAAGAACATGATGCAGCGGCTAATAATGCCTTGCTTTTAATGAATATGAAGTTTCACATGAAACGAACCTGCCGTTTTCGTTGCGCTTTGGCGGTGGCTGATCCCAGCGGCAAGATTTTAGCTGAAACAGATGGTATCTGTGAGGGTATGCTTTTGCATGAACCATTGGGCGAAGGGGGTTTTGGTTACGATCCTTTGTTCTGGTCTACAGAATTACACATGGGTTTAGGGGAAGCTACTTTGGAAGAAAAAAATAAAGTTAGTCATCGTAGTAAAGCCATCAAAAAAATGTGCGCAATGTGGGAGAAAATAAAGTGAAAATCGGGATTACAGGTGATACGCACGGTAGCAAGCCTGCTATGCGTTTAGTACTGAAATTAGTACCGCCGGTAGATTATTGGTTTCACACAGGTGACCACGGTCAAGATGGGCTGTTTTTAGTACAAGAAACAGGCTTACCGCTACTGGCAGTAGCAGGCAATACTGATGCCAGAGAAGGGCGGGGTAAGATTGATGAATTTATCACGGTGGCAGGTAAACGCATTTGGCTTACTCATGGACATCGGTATTTGTCCGGCTATAAGGTTGAGGAGCTGGCCTGGTGGGCACGCAAGTTAGAAGTAGATATTGTAGTATTTGGTCATACACATATACCGCTAGTTAAATGGTGTGGGGATATTTTACTTATTAACCCAGGGAGTCCGGCTTTACCAAGGAGTGAAGAGGGGGCAACTTTTGCCGTTCTGAATTTGCAAGTAGGGGTTAAACCGGAAGTGGAGTTAATAAACATCACATAATTATCACACAAATGGGTTGAATTAATAAAAGGTTTCATATAAAATATTAGCGTACACTATTTAAGGCGAATGGAGGATATAAAGTATGACATTAGGCGAAGAATCAATGAAATTACACGCAGATAATAACGGCAAGCTAGCTGTTATTAGTAAAGTGCCGATTAAAAATCGTCACGATTTAGCAATTGCTTATACTCCGGGAGTGGCAGATCCCTGCAAAGCGATTAAAGACAAGCCGGAGCTTTCTTTTGAATTAACCTGCCGCGGCAATATGGTGGCCATTATTAGTGATGGTACACGAGTTTTGGGTTTGGGTGATATTGGACCTGAGGCGGCGATGCCGGTAATGGAGGGCAAAGCTGTTTTATTTAAAACTTTTGGGGACGTTGACGCAGTACCGATCTGTCTAGATACCAAAGACCCGGAGCAATTTATTGCTACGGTCAAATTGTTACAACCAACTTTTGCCGGTATTAATTTGGAAGATATTTCTTCTCCTAAATGTTATGAAATAGAAGACCGTTTAAAAGCAATTTGTGAGATTCCGGTTTTTCATGATGACCAACATGGTACAGCAATCGCAGCGTTGTCGGCGGTGACCGGAGCTTTGCGGTTTGTGAAAAAAGAAATTAAAGACGTCAAAGTCGTAGTTAATGGTTGCGGTGCGGCTGGGTCAGCGATAGGTCGCCTTTTGGTCAGCATGGGTGCTGGCAACGTTATTATGGTGGACAGATGGGGTGCGTTACATCGCGAGCTGGAGGCTCCGCTGGATCGCATTCAAACGTATCTCCAAACAGTAACCAACCCTAAGCAAGAACAAGGTTCTTTGGCAGAGCTTGCTAAGGGCGCCGATGTTTTAATCGGTGTTTCGGCACCGAATGTATTTACCGCTGAGATTATCGGCAGTATGAATAAGGACGCTATTGTTTTTGCACTGGCTAATCCTGTGCCGGAAACAACCTATGAAGCTGCTATTGCAGCCGGTGCCAGAGTAGCAGGAACTGGCCGCAGTGATACTCCTAACCAGGTAAATAATGTGACAGTATTCCCGGGGGTTTTCCGTGGTGCACTGGACGTGCGAGCCAAAGCAATTACCGAAGAAATGAAAGTAGCGGCAGTTCATGCTATTGCCAATTTAATAGACGAAAAAGATTTGCGGGCGGATTATGTTGTGCCTGATGCTTTTGACCCACGGGTAGCACCGGCAGTGGCGGCGGCAGTAGCCAAAGTAGCTATTGAAACAGGTATTGCCCGTGTGCAAATTGACCCAGAAGTGATCAGAACTAATACGATGAAACGAGTAGGAAGATAAGTGGCGGAGGTGCTTTATGCGTACTATTGATGTCCAAGAAGTAACCGTAGCAGTAGGCAAGCTGTGTAAAGATGCTTGTTACTATTTGCCGGAAGAAATGTTAGCTAAGTTGCAGGCCGCTATTGGGACGGAAGAATCTCCCTTGGGCCAAGAAATTTTGACCACCCTGGTAGAAAATGCGCAATTAGCCAAACGAACTAACTCTCCTATTTGCCAAGATACAGGCTTAGCTGTTATTTTTGCAGAGATAGGACAAGATCTTCATTTTGTAGGGGGAGATCTTTATAGTGCTATTCACGCAGGCGTTGCTAGCGGCTACGTAGAAGGATATTTGCGTAAGTCCTCGGTGGCAGACCCTTTGTTTGTACGCAAAAATACTGGTGATAATACACCGGCGATTATTCATGCGACTATTGTCCCCGGCGAACAGCTGAAAATAACGGTAGCGCCTAAAGGGTGCGGCAGTGAAAATATGGGTGCACTTAAAATGCTAAAACCGGCTGATGGTGTGGAAGGCGTGATTAAATTTGTGCTAGATACCGTGCGCAGCGCAGGCCCTAATCCTTGTCCACCGGTCACGGTTGGCATTGGTATTGGCGGAACTATGGAGCAGGCAACAATTTTGGCTAAATATTCCTTAACCAGAACGGTGGGTGAGCACAATGCTGATCCACAGTATGCACAGTTGGAAGAAGATATCTTGCAACGCGTGAATAGGACAGGTGTAGGCCCTTCAGGTTTGGGTGGCTCTACTACGGCGTTAGCTGTTAATATCGAATATACGCCAACGCATATTGGCTCATTACCGGTAGCGGTTAATCTGAATTGTCATGCAGCTCGGCGTGCTCAAATAGTCATATAAGGGGGAGCAAAAATGTCTGAACAAACGGTTAAATACATTACGACGCCACTGACTGACGAAGTCATCAAAACTTTAAAAGCCGGTGATAGCGTGCGCATTACGGGACCAATTTATACAGCTCGTGATGCTGCACATAAAAGAATGACCGAAGCCTTGGCACGGGGCGAAAAACTACCCATTGACGTGCGTGGCAACGTTATTTACTATGTGGGTCCCTCACCAGAAAAACCGGGACAGGTAGTTGGTGCTGCCGGTCCTACCACCAGTGGACGCATGGATAAATATACGCCGACGATGTTAGAGCAAGGTATGAAAGGCATGATTGGTAAGGGCTTGCGTTCGCAAGAGGTTATTGACGCTATTGTTAAAAACTGTGCCGTGTATTTTGTTGCTATCGGTGGCGCTGCCGCAGTTATTGCCCAATCCATTAAAGCTCAAGAATTATTGGCTTATGGCGATTTGGGACCGGAAGCGATTAGACGCTATGAGGTGGTTGATTTCCCTGCCATTGTCTGCATTGATAGCGCAGGTAATGATTTTTATAAAGTAGGGATCAAGAAATATAGCAAGGAATAAAAAAGATGTTGACGAACGGTTAGTTCTTATGTATAATAACACTTGTGATTCGGGGCGTGGCTCAGTTTGGTAGAGCACCTGCCTTGGGAGCAGGGGGTCGCAAGTTCGAATCTTGCCGCTCCGACCAACTTGAATCGCAACGAAAGCACATCTTTTCGAAGATGTGCTTTTTTTTATAAAAAACTAGTTGACACAAATACTGCTTTACGTTATCATAATAAACAACTTAATAATGTAACTCTTATCAAGAGCGGTCGAGGGACAGGCCCGATGACACCCGGCAACCAAACGCTTCGGCGAAAGTGGTGCCAAATCCTGCAAGAAGAATTTCTTGACAGATGAGAGGAAAGCAAAGTAGTTTACTACTCTTTCCTCGGAGAGAGTAGTTTTTTTATTATTAAGAAAAACTTAAGGGAGAGATGAAAGATGAAAAAGGTATTGATAGTGGCCTTGACGTTAATTGCTTGTTTAGCACTGGCGGCAGGTTGCGGCAGTGACAAAAAGGCTGAAAATTCTTCAGCGGCTAAAACTGTAGTTCTCAAAATTGGTGCGTCCCCAGTTCCTCATGCCGAAATATTAAATTTAGTAAAACCAGTCTTGGCTAAAGAGGGTGTAGATTTACAAGTTATTGAATTTAGCGATTATATTAAACCTAATATGGCGCTCAATGATAAAGAGCTAGATGCCAACTTCTTCCAACACACTCCGTATTTGAAAAAATTTGCCGCTGACCGGAAGATGGATTTAGTTTCCTTACTAAGCGTTCATATTGAACCAATGGGTATTTATTCCAAAACCATTAAAGACTTGAAAGCTATTCCAGCCGGCGCTAAAATCGCTATTCCGAATGACCCAACTAACGGCGGACGAGCTTTAGCTCTATTAGAAAAAGCAGGCTTACTGAAATTAAGAGAGGGTGTTGGCATTAGCGGTACTCCTAATGACATTACCGATAATGCAAAAAGCTATGAAGTTATCGAAATTGAAGCAGCATTGCTACCTCGCTCCTTGGACGATGTGGCTATTGCCGTAATAAACTCCAATTTTGCGATGGAAGCTAATCTTAACCCAGTTAAAGATTCTCTCTTTACTGAACCTAAGGACTCTCCTTACGCTAATATTGTTGCTATTCGCAAAGGCGACGATCAACGTCCGGAATTGCAAAAATTAGCCAAAGCACTGACCAGCCCAGAAGTTAAGAAATTTATTGAAGAAAAATATAAAGGCGCAGTTGTACCAGCATTTTAATTAAACAGTCCTTTGCTGCACCGGTTAGCTTATTAGGTGCCCAGCCAAAAAAGAAGTATTTACCGCTTAATACGGTAAATACTTCTTTTGCTATAATCGCACCGGAATAGGCTTGTTTAGGACGAGAGAGGTGGGCGTAACCAAACAGTCATATGCCAAGAGGTGCACGCCTTGGGCGGCAACCTCCTGCAAGGCTAGACCAAAGGCAGGATGGGTTTGATAGTTGGGCTTGAAGTACTGGACGTTTTGCATTTGAATGACAAATAGGACATAGGCTTCAAAGCCGTCCTTGATACAACCGGCCAGTTCGTGCAAGTGTTTGAGCCCTCGTTCAGTAGGGGCATCGGGAAAACGTACAATGCCGTCTGTTTCTAGCGTGACACCTTTGACCTCCAGATAAATACGGCGCTGACCAATTTCTAAATAAAAATCTAGGCGGGATTTACCGTAAGTACTCTCTGGTTTTAAAGCAGTGACAGAACCAAGACCACCGGCTAGGAGCCAGTCGTGTACTACTTGATTGGGTGCTTGGGAGTCCATGTTAATTAGTCTTGTGCCTTTTTGTACGGCGACTAAGTCATATTTAGTTTTGCGTTTAGGGTTAGTATTTTCTTCTACATAAACGACGGCGCGTGGAGTGAGTAGCTCTTGACAACGACCGGTATTTTTGACGTGACAAATTTCTATTTTACCGGCAAGTTCAACTTGGGCAATAAAGCGATTGGGGCGAGCTAGAAAATAACCGGTTTTAATGTGGTGATATTCCATTTCGACACCTCCCTAGGTTAAAAGTATAGCATAAAATTAGTATAGGCACTAACAGTTGCAACAAGGCTCTACATAGCGAGCAAGCTTGAATTATGTTATACTTTGATTAAAATCAAAACAGAAGAAGAGGCAAAGCATGAGAAATTATACAAAGATTTATATTACGGCCAAAGGCGAACGCGCAGCTAAAGGCGGGCACCCTTGGGTTTTTGGCGATGAAGTGACCAAAATAGACGGCGAATATACTAACGGTGATTTGGTTGATGTGCTGAGCGCCAAGGGTAAATATTTGGGCACAGGTTTCATCAATGACCATTCCAAAATCAGAATTCGATTACTTTCTACCAATACCAACGACAAATTTGACGAAGCTTTTTTTGAACGGCGATTGCGTTATGCCCTAGAGTACAGGCGTACGGTAATGCCGGGGGCGGATTTTAAATGTTGCCGCCTGATTTTTGGCGAGGCTGATTTTTTCCCAGGACTAACCGTGGATCGCTTTAATGATATTTTAGTGGCGCAGGTTTTATCTTTGGGTATTGAATTGCGTAAAAAGATGCTCTTTGAATTGCTCTATAAACTCATGCGAGAATACGGCGAGGACATCAAGGGTATTTATGAACGCAATGACGCCAAAATTCGCTTACTGGAGGGGATGGAGCAATACACCGGCTTCTACCCATTGGCAGAAGCTAGCGGTGAACTCTGTCCAACTACGACCGTGATTGTGGAAAATGGTCTTAAGTATCACGTCGACGTTGTGAATGGACAAAAAACCGGGTTTTTCCTTGACCAAAAATATAATCGTCAGGCCATCGCTCGTATTAGCCAAGGCAAACGTGTGCTTGATTGCTTTACGCATACAGGCGCTTTTGCTCTTAATGCCGCACAAGGTGGCGCAGCACAAGTAACGGCAGTGGATATTTCGGCAGAGGCGGTAGCTATGACGACAGCCAATGCCGAGCTGAACGGACTGGAGCAAATCGTCAAGGCACAAGCAGCTAATGTTTTTGACCTATTGACCGAATTGGTACAGCTTAAGTCCAGCGCTTATGACCTAATTATCTTAGACCCACCGGCATTTACGAAGTCTAGTAGTACCGTGCATAATGCTATGCGTGGGTACAAAGAGATTAACCTTAAAGCAATGAAAATATTGCCTCGTGGTGGCTATCTAGCAACCTGTTCTTGCTCCCATTTTATGAAGGAAGAGCTGTTCATACAAATGCTTGAAGACGCTGCCAGGGACGCTTCAGTAACGTTAAGACAAGTAGAAGTTAGGCAGCAAGCACCTGATCATCCGGTTTTGTGGAATGTACCGGAAACCTATTATCTTAAATTTTTTATTTTTCAAGTAGTATAAGATCTAGCACAATACTTAGAGCTGACGACGTTAACTAAGTGTCACGAATAGTTCACAATACGCAGATTCTTCTTTGGTATAATAATGGTATAGGATATACCAAAAAGGAGATGATATGTGATGCATATTAAAGTCCTCGGACCGATGACGAAACCCTGCGAAATATTATTACAAAACGCAGCGATAGCGTCTAAGAAACTCAAATGTCACGCTAAGTTGGAAAAAGTGACAGAGTTTAGCAAAGTAATTGCTTATGGGGCGATGGCATTACCAGCACTGGTGATCGATGATAAAGTCGTAGCCTACGGAGCTGTTTTGCCGGTAGATGAAATCATGACGCTAATCCAAAAGTTTAATCAATAAATATAGAGCTATTTTTAACGCTATAACCGCTTGCGGTTGTAGCGTTTTTTGTCGTTAAAAGCTAGAGCAAAAGCAGCATAAAGCTGGCTTCCTTAGTTTCATGGAAGGCATGAAATAAGAGAAGATATTGAGCCAGATGGTTGATTAGATAAAAAAAAACTTGCTTGCGCAAGTTTTTAGTCCACACAGTGGAGTCCGAAGACGATTTGAATAAATTTTTATTTGAACTTGTAGTGTTATCATAAATGGTAGTCTATGATTGATATTATATTAATATTAAAATAGCAAATTGTCAAGACTATAAATTCATATATGGCGATAAAACGTACAACTTAAATAGTGTTATATTTTTAGGCAGGATAATAGGGAACAATGTCGAAACAGTAAGCATTACATAGTTTATTCAAGAGGTGTGTACAGATGAGCGAAATGAATATTGGTCACGATAGTTTTGATTGCAAGAAGTAGGGGGGGAAAAATAAAAAAACTTGCTTGCGCAAGTTTTAGTCCACACAGTGGAGTCCGAAGACGATTTGAATAAATTTTTATTTGAACTTGTAGTGTTATCATAAATGGTAGTCTATGATTACTATTTATGATAAGCTCAAAAAAGGGAGTTGTCAATATGAAAAAACAATTTGGTGAATATTATCTTGGTTTTGATATAGGGACTGATTCGATTGGGTTTGCGGCTACAGATTTAGAGTATAATTTATTAAGGCTTAACGGCAAAGATATGTGGGGAAGTAGGCTTTTTACTAGTGGTCAAACAGCCCAAAAACGTCGTTTGTTCAGAACGGCTAGACGAAAATTACAACGTAGAAATCAGCGGTTACAATTATTGCAAGAGCTTTTTTCCGCAGAAATCAGCAAGGTTGATTTTGCTTTTTTTCAAAGACTAGCTGATAGTAAATTTTATGTAGAAGATAAAAATGAAAAACAACCAAATACAATTTTTAATGATGCTGATTTTAAGGACAAAGATTACCATGATCAATTTCCCACTATTTATCATCTGCGTAAAGCCTTAATTGAAAATAAAACTCACTTTGATGTACGTTTAGTCTATCTAGCTATTCATCATATCCTTAAACACCGGGGACACTTCTTGTTTGAAGGCCAAAGCATGGAAAATGTGACTTCTTTTGAGTTTGCCTTTAGAGCCTTAAACGCTAATTTAAGAGATGAGTTGGAAATAGAATTGTTAGATAGTGACTTGGACAAGGTAGCGGAATTACTAAAAACTCAAACTATGGGTTTGCGGGATAAAAAAAACAAGCTAGGCGAATTGCTAGGTGCTGACAGTCAGCAGGCAGATGTTACCGATAAAAAAATACACGCAACAATTAAGAAACAAAAACAGGCAATTATTAGCCTGTTATGTGGTGGAACGGCCAAATTAAGTGAAGTATTTAATAACCAAGAACTAGAGGAAGAAGAACTGAATAGTATTAGTTTTGCTGATTCTAAATATGAAGAACAATATGATGATCTAAATAATTTGCTTTTAGAAAAAATGCGTGTGTTGGAAATGATAAAAACGGTATATGACTGGGCTATTTTAGCAGAAATTAGGCAAAATGAGCAATATTTAGCTTTTGCCAAAGTTAAGGTTTATGAAAAGCATCGCCAAGATATTCAAAGATTAAAAGCTGTAATTAAAAAATATTGTAGCCGGGAAGCTTACTTTGACCTGTTTTCCAACCCTGCCTTGGAAAGCAATTATTGTGCCTATATTGGTATGACGAAAAAGAACCACAAAAAAGAAGTTATTGAAAAAAGCAAATGTCAACAAGCTGATTTTTGTAAATATGTCAAAGGTTTGTTAAAAGAGCTTGACGAAAAAGTTCCAGACATAGCATATTTAAGAGCAGAAACAGAAAATGGCACACTAGCACCCAAACAAGCGCAGGGGAATAATGGTGTTATCCCTTACCAAATGCACCTTGAAGAATTGAACAGTATTCTTGAAAATGCGAGCCAATATTTACCGTTTCTGAGTCAAAAAGATGAAACAGGATTTACAGTTGCGGAAAAAATTCGTAAAATTATGACCTTTAGGATACCTTATTATGTAGGGCCCCTTAATGATGCCCACAAAGCTCAAGGTGCTAATTGCTGGTTGGTCAAAAAAAGTGATGAAAAAATTCGCCCTTGGAATTTTGATGTTATTGTAGATAAGGAAGCTAGTGCCGAGAACTTTATTCAGCGAATGACGAATAAGTGTACCTATCTTGTGGGGGCAGATGTACTACCCAAGAACTCCTTGCTCTACAGTGAATTTATGGTGCTTAACGAATTAAATAATGTGAGAGTCGATGGAGACTTGCTTCCGGTAGACTTAAAGCAACATATTTACCAAGAACTATTTAAAAAGTTTAAACATATTACTGGAAAAAGATTTCAAGATTTTATGGTTAATAATGGCTACATAGAAAAAACAGCTAAGTTAAGTGGATTTGATGGCGATTTTAAGTCATCGTTAACATCTTGGATTGATTTTCAAGGCAAAATTGGAACGAAGGCTAATAATCTAGCCATGGTTGAAAATATCATTAAATGGATTGTGCTTTTTGGGGACTCGCGCCAATTATTAAAAATGCGTATTCAAAAAAACTATGGAGAAATCTTGTCGGCACAGGAGATTACTAGTTTGTGTAGCTTGCACTATAGTGGGTGGGGCAGACTTTCTCAAGAATTTTTGCAAGGCATCACGGCAATGCTACCGGAAGAAGGGCGTGAAGTTAACCTCCTGGAAGCATTGCGGGCAACTAATAATAATTTAATGGAGCTTTTAAGTAGCAAATATAGTTTTAATGACGCTATTAAAGACTACAACAAGCAACAAACAACGGACGAGGGTGCAACATTAAGCTATAAGCTGGTAGATGAGCTATATGTTTCTCCAGCAGTAAAACGGGGAATTTGGCAAACACTGACGATGGCAGAAGAATTAAAAACTGTGTTGGGACACGACCCTAAAAAAGTTTTTATTGAAATGACTAGAAGTGACGAAAAAAATAAAAAACGAACAATTTCGCGGCGGAAAACCTTAATTGACCTTTATAAAAAATGCCACGAGGAGAGCAGAAACTGGATCAAGGAATTAGAAGTAGAAGACGATAATGCTTTGCGTAGCGACAGATTGTATCTTTACTACACACAAATGGGACGCTGTATGTATACAGGAGAAGCGATATCGTTTGCACAGCTGTTTGACCAGAATATTTATGATGTAGATCATATTTTCCCGCAGTCCAAAATTAAAGATGACAGTATTGAAAACCGCGTGTTGGTCAAAAGACAAGTGAATGCAGATAAGTCAGATCAATATCCGCTGCCTAGTGCTATTCGCATGCAGCAAAAGACTTTTTGGTCTATGCTCTATAGCAAAGGTTTTATCGGCCGGAAGAAATTTGACCGCTTAACGAGGGCTACTGGTTTTGATGATAATGAATTAGCTGATTTTATTGCTCGGCAAATTGTTGAAACTAGCCAAGCGACTAAGGCTGTTGCTGAAATTCTGGGTAGATTATATCCCAAAACGGAGATTGTTTATGTTAAAGCCAATAACGTTTCAGAATTTAGGCAACACTATGCATTGGTAAAATGCCGTGACGTTAATGATTACCACCATGCCAAAGATGCCTATTTAAATATTGTTGTAGGTAATGTGTACAACACTAAATTTACACATAGCCCAGTGAACTTTATTCGCGGTCACAATGGTAAATATAGTCTTAATCGAATGTATGATTTTCCTGTTGAACGCCAGGGGACACACGCGTGGACGCCAGGTGAAGCCGGGAGCATCGTTACGGTTAAGAAAACGATGCAGGGCAATCGCATTTTGTTTACTCGCTACGCCACGGAGGTAAAGAGCGGCCTATTTGACCAAAATCTTATGAAAAAAGGTAAGGGACAACTACCGGTAAAAAATGGTCAGGATCAGAGATTAACTAAGATTGATTGTTATGGTGGTTACAACAAGGTAACAGGAGCCTATTTTTTCTTGGTGGAACATACAGTAAAGCAAAAACGAGTGCGGACGCTGGAATTTGTGCCGGTGCACCTAGCCGCTCGGTTTGAGAAAGCACCTGAGCAGTTAAGTGCTTACTGCCAAGAAAACTTAGGGTTAAAGTCCGCTAAAATCTTGCTTCCCAAGATAAAAATTGATACCTTGTTTAAAGTTGATGGTTTTAAAATGCACCTATCAGGGAGAACTGGGCAACAACTTGTTTTTAAGGGAGCTAACCAATTGGTTTTAACAGGCGCAGAGGAGGTTTACCTTAAAAAAATAAGTAAATTCGTCCAGCGGAGCAAAGAAACCAAAGGCGCGGCATTAATTACTAAATTTGACGTAACTACCAAAGAAGAAAACAAGGACGGAACCATCAAGGAAGAAGACATAGACGTAACCACCAGGGAAAAAAACCTTGACTTATTTGATAGGTTTATTTCTAAGCTCACAACAACTGTTTATCAAGTGCGTCTTGCGGCGCAGGTTAAAACCCTTGTTGATGGTAGAGAGAAGTTCATAAACTTGACCCTAGAACAACAATGGTTAGCTTTGAGTGAAATACTTCATCTCTTCCAATGTAATAGTGTTGCCAGCGATCTGAGTTTGATTGGTGGGGGAAAAAGTGCAGGAATAATACAAAAAAGCAAAAATATTACAGAGATCCAACAAATTAGTATTCTTAACCAGTCGCCTACAGGACTATTTACCCAAGAAATTAATTTGTTGCGATTATGACGTGGCGGATAGTCGTTATTACCCAGCGGGCAAAATTAGATTTGCGTCTTAACACGATGGTCGTACGGGGGGCAACCATTACGAAAATTCACTTAGGGGAAATCTCCACGGTACTAGTGGAAAATACAGAGGTTTCTTTTACTGCTAGCCTGTTGTGCGAACTAATGAAACGCAAAATCAAAGTGATTTTTTGTGATGAAAAACGCAATCCTTGTTGTGAGACTATTTCTTACTATGGTAGCCATGATACCAGTATTAAACTGCGAGAGCAATTGCAGTGGCGGCAGGAAGTTAAAGATGCTGTTTGGACGGAGATTGTAGCGGAAAAGATTCGGCAGCAAAGCCAAGTGCTTAAGGATGGTGGTCATTCAGAAAGTGCCTTATTGCTAAGATATTTGCAGGAGTTAGAACCGCGAGATGCCACTAATAGGGAAGGACACGCTGCCAAGGTGTACTTTAATGCCTTGTTTGGTTTAAATTTTACTAGAAGTGCAGATAATATTGTTAATGCGGCCCTTAATTATGGTTATAGTATTTTGTTATCCGCCTTTAATCGTGAGATAGTCGCTAATGGCTATCTCACGCAATTAGGGTTGTTTCACGATAATATGTTTAATTATTTTAACTTGGGATGTGATTTCATGGAGCCTTTTCGCCCACTGGTAGACCGAGTAGTTTTGAATTTGATTGGGGAGCAATTTGAGCAAGCTGAAAAAATAGTAATGGTCGGTGTTCTTAATCAGGAAGTTATTATTGACGGTAAAAGCCATTACGTTAATAATGCAATTAAGATTTATTGCAAAAGCATTTTTGAAGCTTTGGGTAACCAAGACGTAGCACAGTTAAAATTTTATCGTAATGAGCTATAGATTTATGAGAATTTTGGTGATGTTCGATCTGCCGGTTACCACTAGTGTGGATTTAAGAGCGTACACACATTTTCGTAAGTTTTTAATTAAAAGTGGTTTTATTATGTTACAGGAATCCGTCTACACTAAATTAGCTTTGAATAATACGGTAGCAGAGGCGGTTCTTATGAGCATTAGAAAAAACAAGCCGGGCAAGGGTTTAGTGCAGATGCTTACTATTACAGAAAAACAATTTGCACGCATGGAACTAGTGGTAGGTTCTGTAAACAGTGAGTTTGTGGATAGTGATGAACGGTTGGTGATCTTGTGAAGCTAGTGCACCCGGCGTTGTTGCAACCAATAGAGTTGGAAGAAAACGCCGTCAATGTGGTGGTAATTGAAAATAAAAAACTGTTTGGCGAATTAGTTTGGGCGTTAGAAAAGCAAAACCAAGGAAGTAGCGGCGACTACATTCTTTCACAGGAGGGTAAAGCTTTAGATTTAACCAAAACGTTGGAACTCGTTATTGATATTTTCGGAGCTAGTGTTAACCAGCGTAAAGCATTAACCAAGCTCTATACAAGCTTACAAAAGCAAGCAGTGTCCAGCGAGCATTATCTAGCAACCACTGCACTACTGCAGCAGTTGGAATATTACTTAACAGAGCTGTTGGCGGAGGAAGATGTAGGTGTGAGCTTTAATGAACATATAGATCTGACAGCCATTTTCAAAATGGCGGAGGTAAAGTTTAGTAGTGAAGATGAAACTTTGGCGGAAAAATTGATTGACTATATGAGCATTATGAGGGACTATGGTGAGATTCAATGTTTCGTCTTCGTCAATTTAAAAAGCTACTTTGATCAGGCTACGCTTGCCAATCTATATACGGATATTTGCTATAAGAAAATACGAGTGTTATTATTAGAAAACAAGTGCTCCGAGCAAATAGATGTCCGGGAAAAAGGCTTCATCATTGATGAAGATTTATGCGTAATTTAATAATGGACGAAGGAAAGAATGGTTGTGGTATAATGAAAGAAAAACCTGTGCTATCACTGGGACAACGGTGCTGTAGTGGGCATTTTACTCAAAAGAAAACTGCTCAAATTTTAAGTAATCTTGAAATTTGAGGTTTGAGGTTTGAGAGTAGTGTTATCCTAAATGGTAGTCAAACCAGCTTTTTCAATAAATTTGCCCGTCAATTGTTTGAGAGTAGTGTTATCCTAAATGGTAGTCAAACTTTTGGGCGCTGTTTGCTTGCGCAATTAAGTTTGAGAGTAGTGTTATCCTAAATGGTAGTCAAACGTTAATTTTTGTGAATACTACGCAGCCTGCGTTTGAGAGTAGTGTTATCCTAAATGGTAGTCAAACAGAGG
>JAVXCQ010000015.1:0-53988 GCA_036659415.1 Acidaminococcaceae bacterium | reverse complement strand
GTTTTTGGTATTATTCAGTTTTCAAGGATCTTGTTTGCCGTCGTTTTGACGACTTGTATAGTATATTACAACTTCTTCTTGCCGTCAATACCCTGTCGAACTTTTTCTCAAAAGTTTTTTAAATAGTGACCATACCTCGCTTTCTCAGGTACTTTTTAATTATAGCTACTTTTAGCAAATAAGGCAACCCCTAGCCTCGTTTATTTGTAAAAGTTTTTTCCTTCATTAAATAGCCGCTATTTCAATAGAAAGATTGCTAAACGTTCTCAACTAAAAGTGTTGTTTGTGATATAATAGTTTGCAGTTAATCAAAAGTATTGTAAATCTTGAAACAAAGGGTGTTTACTATGTTAACGAAAAATCAATCAGAAAATAAGAAACCGAGGTCAATTATGAATAAACTTCTTTCGCTGGCTTTTATGCTAGCCGCCGTCGTTGTTGTTGGTATTGCCGGCTTTTTCCTGGTCGCTAGATTTGCTCCTTCCGACCTGCTTTCCCATGATATTACTCCGCCAGCAGCATCGCAATTCTATGATTCCAAAGGGGATTTAATTGCTACTACCGATTCTGAAGAAGATCGCATCCCCGTTTCTCTCAATAAAGTACCTAAAGACTTACAAAACGCTTTTGTCGCTATTGAAGATATTCGTTTCTATCAACATTCCGGCATTGATTTTCGTGGCATCGCCCGAGCAGTTATTTCTAATATCCTTGGTTCTCATATGCAAGGCGGTAGTTCCATTACCCAGCAGTTAGCGAAAAATGCCTTTCTAACTCAAGAACGCACCATCACTCGTAAAATTCATGAAGCTTTTATTGCTATTCAGTTAGAACAAAAATATACCAAACAAGAAATTATGGAAATGTATCTCAACCAAATTTATTTTGGTCAAGGCTCTTATGGCATTGAAAGTGCTTCCCTCACCTATTTCGGCAAACACGTCCAGGATTTATCCTTAGCACAATGTGCCATGCTAGCTGGTCTTCCTAAAAGCCCTAACTACTATTCCCCTTTGGATAACCCTAAAGCCGGAGCGGAAAGACAGCATATTGTGTTAGATCAAATGGCAAAATATGGCTTCATTACCCAAAAGCAAGCCCAAGAAGCCAAGAATGAAAAATTAGTCTATTCCACTTCTGTCAATAAAAACGGTTCTTTAAAATATTTCCTCGACTATTGTACCCAACAGTTAATTGAAAAATATGGTCCTGATGCCGTGTTTAAGCAAGGTCTGAAAGTCTACACCACCATTGACCTGGATATGCAAAAGGCAGCAGCCGATTCCCTCAAACAATTACCTAATTATTACACTGACCAAAATAAATTAATGCAGCCCCAAGCAGCCATTGTTGCTGTGGACCCTCAAACAGGTTATATTAAAGCCATGATTGGTGGGCGCGGCACCGACCAATTTAACAGAGCCGTCTTAGCCGAGCGTCAACCAGGTTCGGCCTTTAAGCCCTTTGTCTATCTCGCCGCCATTGATAATGGTATTTCACCGGCAACCATTATTGACGATAAGCCCTTGAGTTTCGCCAAAGATTGGGATCCCCAAAACTATGACCGCACTTGGCATGGTAAAGTAAGTATGAGAACAGCTTTAGTCAACTCCTATAATATTCCTGCTATTTTAATGGCACAACAAGTGGGAGCGTCAACAGTTTTAGATTATGCTAAACGCATGGGTATCTCCACCTTAGTCCCAGAGGGTAGCGTTTCTGATAATAACCTAGCAATGGCACTGGGCGGTCTGACCAGAGGGGTGACGCCACTAGAAATGGCCACTGCTTTTGGTGTGCTTGCCAATGAAGGTAATTATAATACACCGATTTCCATTACCAAAGTCGTCAACCGTGACGGTAAAGTACTGATGGAAAACAAAGTCAAAACTAAAAACGTCATTAATCCTAAAAGTGCCTATATTCTAGTCGATATCATGCAAGATGTAATGAGAAAAGGTACTGGTGGCAATGCTGCCATTAACCGCCCCTGTGCCGGCAAAACAGGCACGACCAATGATTACAAAGATGCTTGGTTCGTGGGCTTTACCCCTGACCTTTCCGCTGCGGTTTGGATTGGTGACGATAACGGCGAACCCCTAAACAGCATGACCGGTGGTGCTGAACCGGCCTACATTTGGCACGATTTTATGGTTAATGCTCTTGCCAATGTTCCTGCCAGTGATTTTGTTCGACCTGCCGGTGTTACTATCCCTGCTGAGCCAACAATCCTTAAAGAAGATAATGCCAAAAAAGATATTAAATCCGGTAAAATCCCTAGCGCTATCAAAAATGTTGCTCCACCCAAAACGCCCGCTAAAAACGTGAAGACACCTACAGATAGCAAGGAAGATAACGCTACCGGTAAACCGCTTCTCACCAATTAAACCTCTCTTAGTTAAAATCCCCTCACTCTATACAGAGAGTGAGGGGATTTTAATATTTCGTGACATTTTTATTAGTACACATAAAAACATTGGTTTTCTAAAAATGATATGTTAAAATAGTATACAAGAATACTGTATACAAAGGAGGTTCATTATGAATACTACACCAGTTAAAATTGTCGAAACTGTACTTCGTGACGGCCACCAATCCTTAGCGGCCACCAGAATGCGTATTACCGATATGTTACCTATTTTGGAAAAATTGGACGATGTTGGTTATTATGCTTTAGAAGCTTGGGGTGGTGCCACTTTTGATACCTGTTTGCGCTTTTTAGATGAAGACCCTTGGGAACGTTTACGCACCATGAAAAAGCATTTGAAAAAAACACCAATCCAAATGTTATTACGTGGTCAAAACATTCTTGGCTACAGCCATTATGCTGATGACGTTGTTGAAGAGTTCGTCAAACGTTCTGTCGATAATGGTGTCGATATTATCCGCATTTTTGATGCTTTAAATGATGTCCGCAATTTGGAATGTGCCATGAAAGCCGCCAAAGCTTCCGGTGCCCATGTGCAAGGTGCCTTGGTTTATACCATTAGCCCCTACCACAAAGATGAGGACTTCTTGCACGTTGCTCAAGACCTCATCAGTCTTGGTGCTGACTCGATCTGTATCAAAGATATGGCCGGTCTTCTTGCACCTTATGCCGCTTACAATTTAATCAAAACCCTTAAAACTCAAACCAATGTTCCTATTGAAATCCATACTCATTGTACCAGTGGTATGGCCTCCATGACTTATTTAAAAGCCATTGAAGCCGGTGTTGATATTATTGATACTGCCATTTCTCCTTTTTCTCGCAGTACCAGCCAACCAGCAACTGAATCCATGGTCGCTGCTTTCCGAGGGCAACCACGCGATACTGGCATTGATTTTGATAAATTAGGTGATATTGCCGACTATTTTCTGACTGTTAAAAATAGTTTAGCTAAAGATTTTGGGTTAAATACAAATATTCCTATCGACCCCAAAGTGCTTACTTTCCAAATACCTGGTGGTATGCTCTCCAATCTGTTGAACCAAATGAAAGAACAGGGAGCTGCCGATAAATATCCGGAACTGCTCAAAGAAATGCCCAAAGTCCGTGCCGAGCTGGGTTATCCGCCTTTGGTTACTCCTACCAGCCAAATCGTAGGTTCCATGGCAGCCTTAAACGTAACTCTTGGCCGCTACAAAATGGTTCCGAATCAAGTAAAAGATTTAGTTCGTGGTAAATACGGTCGCACCCCCGCACCAATTGACCCCGCTATCAAAAAGCTGATTATTGGTGATGAGAAACAAATCGACTATCGTCCTGCTGACGATATTGCTCCGCAAATGGCAGCTATGACCGAGGCTTTGGCTGCTGCCGGTTATCCGCAAGCAACAGTGGAAGACGTTTTATCCTATGCCCTGTTCCCTGACGTTGCACTGGCTTATTTTAAACAACATCGCTAAGGCTGAGCTTAACAGCCGGAGCGTGTTCAACAGCTTCCTCACTAAACGTAAAAAACAGTTCCCGCCGTTGTTCAGGCAGGAACTGTTTTTGTTTATAAAATTTCACCGTAGATAGAATTGCCAATAAATTCACGCATAATAGAATTATTAGGCACAGCACTCTCATCAATGGCAAGAACATGCGTAAGTAACGCCAGTAACCTTTGCGCATTAGTATATTCTGGTTCCTCTCTCTTAATTTCCCGCAATAAAGGCTCTGCGTACTGTTTAAGCAAGGCAAACTCGTACATAAGAGTAGTATTAAACATCACGTCAGCATCTTCCTGGAAAGGGAAAATATACAGTTCTTCGCCCTCTCGCACCGCCGGCCAAGTGCGTAGTGTTTCTAAGGCATCTTTGCTTCTAAACTGAGAGTCCCGAACTATTCTGCGCAATAGTCGCATATCCGTAGTTTGAATTCTATTATATAAATCAAAAGACATATGCGTGAGCGCACTAATATAAACCTTGATTTTTTTATTAGCTGGTACTGCCATGGACAAGCGCTCATTAAGACCATGAATACCTTCTATCACCAAAATACCCTCTGCGTCCAAGGTTATCTTCTGACCACGATATTCTTTGCGCCCCGTACGGAAACTATAACGGGGTATTTTGACCGTTTCCCCAGCCAAAATCCGCTGCAAATGGTCATTAAAAAGTTCCAAGTCCAACGCTTCTAGACATTCAAAATCATAATCGCCGTTAGCTTTACGCGGAGATTCCGAGCGTTCCTTAAAGTAATTATCCAAAGATAGTGAAATCGGGTGCAGACCATTAACCTTTAATTGAATGCTCAGCCTTTGAGCAAAGGTAGTCTTTCCTGAGGAAGACGGTCCTGCAATCAGTACCAGCCGCACGTCCTTGGCTCTTTGCGCAATCATATCTGCAATTTGTCCGATTTTCTTTTCCTGCAAAGCTTCCGCTACTTGAATAACCTGCCGCTCTTTACCAGTTCTAATCAGGCCATTTAGTTGTGCCACTGTAGCACAGCCCATTTTAGCGCTCCACGTTTCCGCTTCATAATTGATTGCCACTAGTTTAGGTCTGTCGACAAAAGGCTTGAGCGGTTCGTTCACATCTTTAAAAGCAAACCGCAATAAAATACCCTTTTCGTAATTAGCCAGTTCGAAGACCTTGATATAACCAGCGTGTGGTAACATTGGGCCAAAAAAATACTCGCCCTGTTGTCTGAACCCATAAAAGCTCACAATTTTTTCATCAGGAAGCTCCGACAAAACTTCGATGCGTTCAGCAGCATTACCTGCATACAGATATTTGACGGCTTCTTTTTTAGTTAGTTGTAATAGCCTAAAAGGTTCCTGGTTTTGAATTAAAGTTTCCATATGACTAGTTATATCCATTAAATCATACTTACTCAAAACGATGTCGTTAATAATATCGCAAAATAAGTTCTCCCCAATAGGATATTTCACTTCTATTTGTACTTCCGGTCTTTTCTCGCTTAAAGCCGTAATAAATAAATATAATAAACTCCGCACATATACCCGCATACCCTCCTCAGTATTAAGTTCAATAAAATTAACACTGCAATTAGCGGTTAAAGGTGTTTGCAAATCTTTGCCCACACCATCGATCATGCCTTCTACAATGGGTTGCCCATAATTTGCTTGTAAGCTTTGGGCAATGCTAAGCAAAGTTGTTCCTTCCGGGTAGGTATGTTGCTGGCCGTCAGGTAGTCTGATTTCTAACATTTTCATTCTCCTTTTCAGCTTTAGTAAAAAAGCCGGAACCATAGTTCCGGCTTTTTTGTTTTTTATTTTGTTACCGCTTGTAAAGCTAGATTTACTTTAGCCGCTAAGCCTTTAATCTTTTTAAGTGGTACCCCGCAAACAGCAATTCTCACGCCAGCCGCCAACGGCACAGCAAAAATATTATCCTCGTGCAATTTATCACAAACAGCATCAGGGTTTTTAGTAGGAATGGACAGGAAGAACCCGGCAATGTATGGTAACATCTTTAGCCCACAAGCTTTGGCTTCTGTCGTAAATAAATCAGCACGGGCCTTAATCATTTGGTAGTACGCTGCCCGTTCTGCTTCCACTGCTGCCAAAGTTTCCTCGTTGTGGTAAACATTAACCAAGGTCTGCATGGTGGGGCGACTAATATTGGACCAAGTCGCTCTGCTGGTATATTGATTAATTTCAGCAAATTCTTTAATTACTTCTTTGCTGGCAGAAATACCAATCATAGCACCTGTTCTTTGCCCGTAAAGAGTAAACCCTTTGGACATACTATAGGCCACAATCGTCAAAATGTTTTCCGGCAAATTTGATACTTTGCGGAAGAATTTTCTCACTTCTTCTTTTTCGCCGGCATAATCTAGATATGCAATATCTAATAACAGTGTTACAGTTTTGCTCGTGCCGGCTGTCGCCTCTTGCAAAATAGCAATCACGCCATCCATATCCTCATCATTAAGGCTATAGCCAGTTGGATTATGAGCAGGCGTATTGATAATTAGTAGCAGACTATCTTGTTGTGCTAACAATGCGTTGACTTTAGCTTTTAAGGCTGGTAAGTTGTAGCGATTATTTTCATCCAGCATTTGATAGGTATCTAGTTTACGACCCATATCCTGGCAAATAACTTTGTAAGCACCCCAGTACCAATCAGAAGTCAGTGCAGTTTCACCCACCGACATATAATTCCAAACCGCATGGTGAAGAACACCTGTACCACCAGCTGTAGCTACAGCCGCAATATGACCCTCAGGGCGGGAGGAACCAAACGCCGCAGCTACTACACTGTCCAAATAAGCAGGTAGTCCAGAAATCGGTGCATAGGCGATTAAATCACTGGTGGCTAAACTACGATAAACCTTTTCCACCGTAGGTAAGCAAACTAGCTTTTCATCTTCGTCCAAAATAGCACCAATAGTCGCATTGGTTACTTTATCTTTACCATATTTAGCCGCTGCCGCTACTGCTGCTGCGTTAGCTCCAAAAATTTTATCTTGTGCCGCTTTACCTTTAGCGTGTGGTGCTGCCATACTAATTGTCATACAAATCTCCTCCTTTATTTATCTTATCTTTTATTATTCTCTTTTTTAGCCTAAATTCCTGCAATTATTTTTCCGTGGGAAAAAAATGATCGTGGATAGCCATGACAGCCGCTTTCACTTCGCTCGCCTTAATCAGACAGGAAACACTGATTTCTGACGTGCTGATAACAGCGATATTAATACCGGCCTCGCCCAAAGCGCCAAACATCCCTGCCGCAATACCAGGACTACCCAGCATACCGGCTCCCACAATGGAAACCTTGGCCACATTGATTTCCACATCCACATTAAATCCGCCCATTTTTTCTTTCAGGCTTTCCACTACACTGGTCGCTTCGACCAAATCTGTTTTAGCCACCGTGAACAGGATATCATTACTCCCATCACTATCTTTAATGCTTTGTACAATCATATCCACATCAACATTAGCGTCCGCTAAGGCTGAGAAAATTTTATAGGCTACCCCTGGTTGATCCGGTACCCCTTTAACCGCAATTTTAGCTACATTAGTATCGTGAGCCACGCCACGAATAACAAAATTCTTCTCCGGCACAATATATTCCTCCTTTATAATCGTCCCCGGTATATCATGAAAAGTGGAACGTACATGAATAGCCACTCCATTATGTTCACCATATTCTACTGCTCTTGGCTGCATCACCCCAGCACCAAGTCTGGCCAATTCCAGCATCTCAGCAAAAGTGATTTCCTGCATTTTAAGTGCCTGGGGCACAATCCGAGGATCTGCGGTATAGACACCGTCAACATCGGTATAAATTTCACACATATCCGCTTCTAAACCAGCGGCTACAGCAACTGCCGTAGTATCAGAACCACCGCGTCCCAGTGTAGTAACATCACCCTGAGCGTCCATACCTTGGAAGCCGGCCACGATTACGATCATTCCATCATCAAGTGCGGCCTGTACCCGTTTAGCGTCCACATCCAAAATCGTCGCCTTCGTATGCACATTGCTCGTCTTAATCCCCGCTTGAAAACCGGTAAAGGAAATCGCCGGTTGTCCCTTACTCCAAAACGCACTAGCTAAAAGAGCAATGGAAACCTGCTCCCCAGTGGCCAGTAACATATCCATTTCTCTTTTTGGCATCTGCGGATTAACTTTAGCTGCCAATTCCAACAAATCATCCGTCGAGTCACCCATGGCTGATACCACCAGCACAATGCGATCTTCTGGTTTTTTACCAGCCAAAATACGCTCTACAATATGCTGTATTTTCTCCGGTGTCGCCACTGAACTACCACCGAACTTCTTCACTAACGTAGCCATTCTTTTCCTCCTTAATACGGTAAGTTGCTATTATTATCCCATGTATTATTTTGCCGGTCAATATCTCCAGCTAGTAGTCACCGTGCTTGCGCTACTCAGAAATAAACGATAGTAGCACCGCTACCACCCTCGCTGATCGGTGCCGTTTCCATGTTTTTCACACTGCTATAACCTGATAAATAACTTAATAACCCTGCTCGTAGCATACCTGTGCCCTTACCGTGAATAATGCGCAGCTGGGTCATACCCGCTAGCAAAGCATCATCAATGGCTTTATCAATCACAGGTATTGCTTCTTCTACCGTCATACCCCGCACATCTACTTCATTATGGGAGGCTTCATTTTTCGCCACAAACAAATTATGTGCATAACCTTTGCGTAATTTAGGTGCGGCTGCTCCGCCTTCCAGCCGTGCTTCTCTGATGAGCAGACATTTTTTCATGGGTACTGTGGTTTTCATTGCCCCCACACGCACCACCACGTCCTCACCGTTAATAGCGGCAATCGTTCCGTTTTGTGCTAGCGCCGCCAAGTACACTATTTGTCCAACTTTTGCTATTGTGGCTGTCAGCTGCTTGCCCTCCGGTGCCGGTGCTGCTTCTAGTGCAAAGCTTTTATTCAGCTTCTTGCGCACCTCTTCTGCCACTACCGACATTTTTTTCGCATCTATATCGTTTTTAAAGGCTCGCAACTCTTTCATAATCGCTTCCGTTTCCCGCCTGGAACTACGATAGATTTCGTCCGCCTCTTCCCGCGCTTTTCGGAGCAATTCATTCCGTTTTTTTTCTACTTCAGTTTTTTTGCGTTGTAATTCCTGTTTCAGTTTTTCACTTTCCACCCGCATAACTTCTATCGCTTGATTCTGTACTTCATACTGTCGCCGTTCGCCTTCCAGATTTTGCAAAACCTCTTCCATGTGAGCGTGTTCTTGACTAATCATTGTGCCGGCTTCCGCAATAATTTCTTCCGGCAAGCCTAGGCGACGACTAATATAAAAAGCATTACTGCTCCCCGGTACGCCCATCAGCAATCTGTAGGTCGGTCTTAAACTAACAGGGTCAAATTCGACACTGGCATTTTCCATACCGGTATGTTCAAAAGCAAAAGTTTTCAATTCACTATAATGAGTGGTAATCATCGTGAAAACATTTTTCTTATGCAAATATTCCAGCATGGCCATAGCCAATGCCGCCCCCTCATTAGGGTCAGTACCCGCACAAATTTCATCAATTAAAACCAAATCGCCGGCTGCCACTTCCTGCAAAATCTCCACAATATTTTTGAGATGGCCGGAAAAAGTACTCAAACTTTGCTCAATACTTTGTTCATCGCCAATATCAGCATAAACAGCTCTAAAAACAGGTAATTTCGCTAGACGAGCCGGTATGAATAGCCCCGCCTGCGCCATGAGCGCAAAAAGCCCCACCGCTTTTAAAGCCACAGTTTTACCACCGGTATTCGGTCCTGTAATCAGCAAAGTATTAAACTGACCACCCAGCTTAATATCCAAAGGTACTACTGTGGTTTGTTCTAGGAGCGGATGCCGCCCCTGCACTATTTCCACACCGCCAGTAAGAACCATCATCGGTCTGGTGGCCTTTTGTTCCAGTGCTAAATACGCTCGGGCACAAATTAAATCCACCTCGGTTAGAACCCCCAACGACCTGCCCAGCGCCACAGCTTCCGTACCTACTGCCCCGGAAAGCTGCCGTAAAATCCGTTCCACTTCTTCTTTTTCTTGTGATAGATATTTTTTAATATCATTATTGAGATTAACAACTGCCATTGGCTCAATAAAAAGCGTAGCCCCACTACCGGATTGGTCATGTACCACCCCGGGGAAATTAAACTTATATTCTTGTTTAATTGGTATAACATAGCGGTCACCACGCATAGTTACTAATTGCTCTTGGAAGTATTTTTGATTATCCGCCGCATGTAACAGCTCTTCCAGCTTCTCTTTAACTCTCCCTTTCGCAAGGATAATTGCCGTCCGCAAGCCGCCTAATTTAGTAGAAGCCGTATCCTTAATTTCCCCTTTTTCCGAGATGGCATTCAGTAGCAATTTTTCTAACTTAGCAAAAAGCTCCATTTGTGCCGAATACTCCGCTAAAGACGGTGTTAATTCTGCTTCCTCCAATAAAAAAGCTTTCATTTGTCTGATGGCTGCTACCGTATTACCCACCGCCATCAATTCCTCAGGTACTAGGATAGAGCCTAGCTGCGCCTGTTTTAAAGCCAGCGTAATATCTCCAGCTCCGCCGAAAGGAAACCTCTTGCCCAAGTCTAAAAGACGCAGCGCTTCCGCCGTTTCCGTCAATAATTGTTTCACCACGCCGAACTCACCGGCACTGTGGACAGCCAAAGCTTTTTGCTTGCCCAAATTAGTAGCCGCCTTGCTGGCTAAGCGTGCTTTAATTTTTTCAAATTCTAAAGTTTTTACCGCAAATCTTCCCATTAATTCAAGACTCCTTATTTACAATACGCCACGGAAAAAATGACCTCTTGTCGTTTGTGGCATATTTTCCTTAGCTTCGATATTCCCACTCAAGACCTGACGGTAGAGAGTCACAATCTGCCCCGTAGCTTCTTCACTATAGTTTCTGGCGTCAATTCTCAAGCGTTGAATTCCGCTTTGCGCCATATGTTTAATATTGGTTACCATGGATAAATCATGCGCATTTAAAATGTGCATCCGGCAATATTGGTCAGTAACAATCGGGAAACGCTCATTTTTACGATCTTTTAAATACAGCTTTTCCTGGCAGCCATAAGTACACTTACCTTGGTCTAAATTGCCCAAGAAGCTACCGGCTACGCAGTATTCAGAAACCATCATTTCCAATCGACCTTGAACCAGGCACTCTAGCATCAGCGGCGTCGCCCCAGACAAATGCTCAATTTGTGCCATCGTTAATTCCGCCGATAAAGTAGCACCCACGGCGCCGGCTTCCCGCCAAAAAGCAAGAGCTTGCCCATTGTAGGTATTAAAGGATAAATCCCCCCACAACGGTAGCGCTAGCTCCAGTCGCTGTGCTACTTCCCACAAACCATTATTGGCAATAATTAAAAGCTCCGGTTTTAAAGTCGCCCAATACTGCATTTGTTCCGTCAAAAATTTCAGCTGTCCCTCTTTAACAATCCGTGGTGTCGCAAAAGCTAATTTTTTGCCCGCCGCCTTCACCAGCTTTGCCACTGCTTGATATTCTCTTTGGGGCACGCTTTTAGAGCTAAAACTGTCACCGCCGAAAATAATCCAATCCGCACCCCCGCCCAAAGCACGCTCTGCTTTGGCTACCGTGTCGACGTGCACCGTCAATTCACTGTGATGAGGATGATTTTGTTTAGTTTCTCCGCCCCAATTACTACGATTTTTGCGTCTAAAATTACGTGGCGGTGCAAAACTTTCAATGCGAGCTTTATTTAAGGCCTCGGTAGCCAATCTGCGTGCCTCATTTAGCTCGCTCATCGGCACCATAACGTTCTCATCACAAGCTAACACTAAAGTCCCCAAGCAATACTCGCTGGTACCCAAACGATCCACCTGTTTCCTCACAGTTTCTTCCGTTAAAGCGTGCTTGCGTGCCTCCTCGACAATGAATTTAGTTGAACCATAGCCACTGTTGCCTTCCTCATCGGTCATCGTTACTTCTAGCGGTTGACCCAGTTTAGCCGTCACCACTACGTCCACCGGCAAACGTTTTTTTGCGTCTGGACCATAGAACTGTTGCGCATAGGTCATGAGCTTTTGGTCAAAAGTCCTAAAGACTCGATCATTGAGCTTGATACCATAAGGGACTTCGATTTCCACCAATTCTCCCGGTTGTGCACTGGTTACAACTTGACCCTTACAAATCATGTTTTTCACCGTAGCACCCACACGTCCGCCTACAGTCACCCAAAATTCCAAACCGTCGTCTAAATGTAGCTCTCGTTCCAGTTTAATCGTAGCTTGGTTAGTAGTGCGTTCTAGCTTAACCACCCGCCCGATTAACACCCCCCGATTATTCGGACGTCGGTCACTCATCAGCTCCCGACCAGGTCGTTTTTCCAGATAAGCCGTTGTAAAATCACGGTTAAAGATTTGTTCAATATTGAGTTTATCGCTGACTGGTAATTCATAGTCACCTGCCTCATAGCCATCAAGGGCTCTTCTGTAGGCATCAACCACCACCGCCACATATTCTGGCCGTTTCATGCGCCCCTCGATTTTGAGTGAAGTCACTCCGGCCGCTATAATTTCCGGCAAAATTTCCAAAGTGTTCAGATCTCGAGGACTCAAAAGATATTGCCCCGCTTCGGCGCCCCCTAACATGTCCGTACCCTCTTCATTCACCAAGCTATAGGGCAGACGGCAAGGCTGCGCACAGCGTCCACGATTGCCACTGCGACCGCCGATTAAGCTGCTCATTAGGCATTGTCCAGAATAGCACACACACAAAGCCCCATGAATAAAAATTTCTATTTCTGCTGCGGTTTGAGCACAAATTTCCTTAATTTCTGCCAAACTACATTCTCGTGCCAATACTACCCGGTTCATACCGGCTTGGCGGGCAAATTCTACCCCGGCTGAATTAGTAATCGTCATCTGCGTACTGGCGTGTAGCGGCAAATCCGGTACTACCTTGCGTGCCACCTCCACTACGCCCATATCCTGCACAATAATGCCATCAATTCCAACATTACTCAAAAAAATTAAATAATCGACTAATTCGTCCATTTCACTGTCATCAACCAAAGTGTTAACCGTCACATAAAGTCGTACTCGCCGCAAATGGGCAAAAGTAACCGCCCTCGTTATTTCTTCTTGGTCAAAATTGTCGGCAAATTGTCTGGCACCAAAAGCTTTGCCACCAAAATATACCGCATCTGCACCGGCATTAACAGCCGCTTCCAAAGCTTCCCAGCTACCTGCCGGAGCTAATAATTCTAATAATTGTTTTTTCAATGTTTATCCCTTCAACTCTTCATTATTTTCATTAACTAGGTTTAAAACCTCTTGATAATCTGCTTGTAGTGCCTCTAATTCCCCGGCCAGCTCCAAAGCCGCCAGTACTGCCACCTTGCTCGGCGTTAAAGCTGACTGATTTTGTGCAATCTTGAGCATTTTTTCATTAACTAGCTGTGCCAAGCGCACTACCTGATTCTCGGCAATTTCAGTTTTGATTTGATAATCTTCATTAAAAATGCGCAAGGTCATTTTATGTTTGTCCATGCTTCTACTCCGTTTCTTCGTATATATTATAATTGTATCAATAAATCCTAGGCATTACCATAAAAACAATTATGCTAAAGTAAGCAAAATAAGTAAAACCGGCTAAGGCTAGCCGGTTTTACTTATTTTCTAGGCTTCTACAATTACGGTAAAGCTAACGGTACTTGCAGCAAATTTTTCCCAAGTTTTTTTGTATTCAAATTGAATATTAAAAGTGCCGACAGTAGGAAATCCCAGTAAGATAATATCCATACCTGGTACCCCCACCAGCTTCGGGTCATTATTGGCCGGTATAATATAGGAACTGCCCATAGCAATCACGTCACTATTTTTAGCCGTCGGTGCCAATTCCCAGCCATACCCTGTCGTGCGATTGGCATCTAGTTTAGCCGCAATAATTTCCCCCGCTTTTAAAGTCACGGTTTTACCATCTACCGCCTTAGTAAGCTTGAGTACCGGCAAAAATCTACCCGCCTCATTAATTCTAATAAATGGCAGTAGGTTTTTATACGAAACAAAGTTACTATAAGCACCGGCTTTAGTACTGCTCGTATACACGCCCTCACTGCCTAAAAGTAGCCCCTCATAGGTTCCCAACACCGGGCTCACATCATCTTGCAGTCGCAAAAAATCATTAAGCACGGCTTCCTTACCCGTAGTCAAATCCAGGTTAACGCCTTGATAAACCTCTGCGCTTTGATTAGTGGCCGTCAAAAGCACGCTCACCAGGCTGGACTGGTTCAAAAAAACCTGGTAGTCCACTTGCACGGTGCCGGGCAAAGTGGCAGCCAGCGCCAAGGCTTGCGTTTTTAGTACATTATTGGCACTCACCCGCAGGTTTTCATCTTGTAAACCGTCTACCTCAGGGATATTTCCGGTTACCTGCTTGTTAGCAACCTTCCCCGTCAAAATAGTTGTTCTGCCGCTAGCACCTGCCACCTGCACAAAACATAACATGAACATTAATAATAAAATGAGTTTTTTCATGCTCAGCATCCTTTCTTTACGTACAATTAACTCCCGTTACAAAAGGCTTGAGCACCTCAGCGTCACGGTTAACCGTACAATTACTGCCAAAAACAATTTTGCCTTTGGCTATTATTATACCATTAATCGTTACGTTGTTTCCGATAATTATATCTCGATCAGAAAATAAAAAAGCTTTTTGCAAAACCACATTATCACCTAAAAATATATTAGAGTGACAATACAGATGCACCTCACCCGGTGCTACTACCCCCTCGAGTAAGTAAATAGGTCGCCCATAAACCAGCACGCCTTCTCCCTTTATTAGTGTCCGTGCCGGCACCTCATAGCTCCTGCTCTCATCAATCGTCGTATTGCCCGTATTCACATAGAGCTTGCGGGCCAAACCCTCGTATTTCAAATTAGCTGCCACCGGTAAATACCCTTCCCGAAAGGTTTGATACGCCTCCACGTCCAGTTCCGCTATACCCCACCCCTCCCCGCTACTACAATTAGGCGGCAACTCACCCTCTAGCCTTTGCCCGGCATAGATGGTCTTTTGATACACCGGATTGTCCCCACCTCCCGGTGGATACACACAGAGCTTTTGCCAATAATTGGTTCCTTTCGTTGTCACTACCCCTGCTGTAATCCGGTGCAAAGAGGCCTCCGTACTGCCTGTCACTTCCACGTAGGGGTTCACGGTTTCTTGCCCCGGGTAAAGTACTAGCTGGGGCAAGACTGTTTTTCCTACTGGTAACTGCTCTCCTGTTAATGCCGGTCTAGCCAGCATACTTTGCACCAAAGTCACGATTTGTTGTTCTCTAAGCCTCGCCTGCTCAATCTCGCACTCATGTTGAACTAGATGTAGCAGTCCTTGTGCCAACAGGCTAAAAATGGCAATCAGTACTAATAGAGGCAGGAGAATAAAGCCCCCACCACCTACCGGACGTAACCGTTGCTTAGCTTGATTACTTGCCAAAATTCCTTACTCCTTCCCGCTTTTAGTTCCCGCAAAACCAGTCTTAGCTGCAAGGTTTCCGCATCTAAGACCTGCACCTGCCAAGCAGTCACCTCTACTGTCGGCGGAGTTAGGGGATTAGTTCCGGGTGTTTTGCCTTCCACTTTAGTTTGTTGATATAACGTCTGCACATAGGGAGCTTGCTGCATTGCCTTACAATAAAAAGTCACCTTGCTTTTGGCGTCCAGCTCCTGACAAGTCAGCTTGCTAGTGGTGCCCTCTGTGGCAACCGCTACCGCTGCCACCTCCAAGCTTAGCTTCTTAGTTAAAACCGTATTGACGATCCGTGCCGTGCGAAACAATTCCAGGTCAGCACTGATTTTGCCCTCCGTCATTAGTACCTGCAGGATTTCTTGGTAATAGCAGGTTAGCAACAAGCAAATAGCCAAAAGCAGTACATTAATTTCTAATAAAAGACTGCCCTGCCGCTTATTGTTCATAGCAACTCAAACTAACTAGCGGCGGGGTCGCTGGCTGACTATAAACCCGCACCTCCACCTGCCGCAGGTTGTGACCTAGACTAAGGAGCGTCACCTGAGTCTGCACTACCAAATTTTCTACCGTTTTCGTGGACGCTCCCACCGGAGCCCCGTTTTTGCCGACAAGCTCCATTTCTTCCGCCGCCAAGCTCAAAGCCGTCAGCTGTAAATTATGCCGCTGCATTAAGCCCACCGTCCCCCGGTAACAAGTCAGCACCGCCAATAGCGCCGTACTCGCAATACAAACTGCCGCCACTACTTCCAGCATAATAAAACCATTTTTAACCTGTTTCATCAGTAATCACAATCCGTCCCGTTATGGGTTGCACCGCTACCGTCTTCCAGTAGCCTGGTTCCTCCTCCATTTTCACCTTAATAACAACATACTTTTGCGGAGCACCACTATTGGAAAAACTCACCTCACGCACCAAAGCCTCTAAACGTACCCTGCTTAGAGCTTGCTCCGCAAAGACCACTGCCTTCCACGGCTCCCCTTGCCGATAAATGGTGTAGCCCTTGCCATTACTTAGTAGTAATAATTTATATTTTTGGGCACCTTTATTTTCGTATAAGGCTTTTTCCTGTACCACCCCCAAATCCATAGCTAGCATTTTACTTGCTAAATCCAGCTGAACCCTACCTAAAAGGTGGTTAAGTCCCTCTGTCGCCGGTACCACACTCACCAGCAGTACTAGTAAAATAGCAAGTCCCACTACCAATTCCACTAGCGTAAAGCCTTTCTGTCGTGACATTAAAGCTTACTATCCGGCTTTTTACCATTAGCCTGCACTACATCCCCATTGGTTTTTGTCCCGGTCAGCGTATAATGTTCGCCTTCACCTTTACTATAGACAAAATCCTGGTTTTTAGCATCTTTGTAGATTTTATTTGCCGGCAGATAGTCTTTTAAATCCGTAAGCGTTGTGGGCAAATTATTATTTTCCAGCTGATACAGCTTAATAGCACTATCCACCGTCACCAGTTCCGAAGCCATTTTAGTGTTTTTCGTTCTATTCACCGCTTCATCAATAGACGGCATCATCATGGTAACCAGCATACCGATAATAGCCAGTACCGCCATAATTTCGATTAAGGTAAAACCACTTTTATTACTTTTAAACCGTTGCAACCACTGAATAAAGTTTCGCATTGCTAGGACTTCTTTCTTAGTTATATTCTGGCATGACCTTGATTAATTCAAACATCGGCGACGCAATCAAGAAAATAATCGCCCCTACCAGTAAGGCAATTACTACTAGCAGTAAGGGTTCCAGTAGCGCCTTCACGTCTTTTAATTTAGCCTGCAATTCCTGCTCAATAATCTTGGCCGCCTCAAGGAGCATAGCTACCAGTTGACCACTGCCTTCCCCGATTTGAATAAATTCAATGCTCGTTGCACTAAAAAGCTCGCTGTTAAGCTCCGCAGCTCGGGTCAGGCTAACCCCCCGCACTACCGCCGTACTGACCGCAGCACTGACCGCTACCAAAGGCGGTGCTTGCAAAGTCGTTGCCGCCGCCGTTAACGCTAGCGGTAGTGCAATGCCGCTGTCTAGCATCATCGCTAGTACCCGGCAATACCTACTTTCTAACATTTTATGATAGCAGTCCTTGACCACCGGTAACGCCAAACAGTACCTTTTAAGCTGCTGTCGCCGATAATAAAGCACCCCCACCAGCAATAAAAAAACACTCGTCGCTTCCCTTAGGTAGCAATCGAGCATCTGTCCTACAAAATTCAAACCCTTTAAAGTTGTCGTTTGTTCCACAGCTAAAGCTGCATACAGTTCTACAAAAAGAGGTAGTACTCTCCCTACAAAAAAGCCCAACACCAAAAGCGTTAGCATTACTAGAATACAGGGATAGATACAGGCATTTTTAATGAATTGTTTTAGTTCGTTGTGCCGCTGATAGTAGGAAGCAAGTGCCTGCAACAACTCCGTTAATTTACCGCTGGCTTCTCCCGCTTCCACAATCTGCACCGACGCTGCCGTGAAATCTCCCCCTAGCTTCTCCATTGCCGTCGCCAAAGAGTTACCCCTTTCCAGTTCCTGTGCTAACAGCGTGCAAACCTCAGCCATTCTGCCGCTGGTTTGTCCTTGCATGAGTTCCAGCCCCTGCAATAAAGGCAGGCCACTTTTGAGGAGAGTTGCTAACTGAAGAAAAAACTCTGCTAAAACAACGTCAGTGAGGCGCCGTTGCTCCGGCCACCATTGACGCCAATTCATCTGTCGCTCGGTTTTTTCCAGCAGTGTCACATAGCCATATTGTTCTTTAATATATTCTGCCACCTCTCTAGCATTCACTGCCAACATTTTGCCGGCAAAAACTTCTCCCCTGTGATTACGAGCTCGCCACCGATATAAATCCATTTTCTCACCTCCCTCTTACATAAATAGTTAAGTATTCGTTAAAATCCCTACTTTTCCTGCCTATTTAATTAATTTTTTTCTAATTGTGCCCCTAATCATAAAAAAGCAGACCACTTTCACCGTTATTTTCGTAAGAAAATTCAGTAAAAGCAGTCTGCTTTGTCACCCTCGCCACTATTATTTTGTCCAGGCCACTACTTGTCCCGCTTGCAAACTAGCTGGCACATCAATAATTCTTTGATTGCCTGACCCTCTAAAGGGCAAGCTTAAATCCCGCTGTTCCAAGATAAAAGGCCCGTCCACCAGTACATCAATTTGCTCTAACACCGGCCAGGTTTTGACTTCCTCATAAGTATAGCCGGTATAGACCCACATCGTCAACCGTGGTGCTTTTTGCCGCAATAAGGCGATTACTGTAGCTAGACCCTCCGCCTGTGCCAACGGGTCGCCGCCACTAAAAGTAACCCCTCGATGGAGCGGCGTCAGTTTAGTCGTTATGGCTGCCACCAAATCAGCTGCCGTATAAGCAGTCCCACCGCTAAAAGGCAGTAACGCTTCATTATGGCACCCCTTGCAATGACGGGGACACCCCTGCAAAAATACTACCGTACGGATGCCCACACCATCAACCACTGATTCCGCCAAAATATCTGCAACCTTAAGCATTGTTTCCACCTCTAATTTTAGCAGCTGCACAGCCGTTTTAGTTTACGAGTTAATACCGCGTCACAATGCGGGCAATAATCGCCATCAATAATACCGGTATAGCCACATTGGTCACAATAGTCAATCGGGAAATTAATCCCAACATACCCGCAGTCACAAGCACACATATGGCGCAGCAAGTCTTCCACTGCGTCCAGATTATTCACCGGCGACGCACTAAACTCCACATAGCTAATGTGTCCCGCATTGGTATATTTATGGTAAGCCCCTTCTAGACGCATTTTTTCAAAAGCACTAATCGGAAACCCTACCGGTACATGGAAAGAGTTACTGTAATATTCTTTGTTCGTCACGCCTGGTACAATGCCGAATTCCTTTTTATCCATCCGGATAAATCTCCCGGACAGTCCCTCTGCCGGCGTTGCAATCAAGGTATAGTTGAGATTATATTTATTACTCATTTTATCCATTTTATTACGCATAAAGGATACGATTTCTTCACCCAAAATTTGTGCCTCTTCGCTTTCCCCATGATGCTTACCAATAAGTGCCGTCAGCGTTTCCGCCAATCCAATAAAGCCTAAGGACAGCGTCCCATGCACAATCGCAGGTTCAATCCGGTCGTCAGACGCCAGCTTGTCGGAATCCAGGTACAAACCCTGTCCCATTAAGAAGGGCAAATCCCTTACCTTGAGATTAGCCTGCACTCTGAACCGGTGATAGAGTTGTTCGCTAATTAAGTCCGTCATTTCATCTAAATATTGGTAGAAACGCATAATATCACGTTCTGCCCGCAAAGCTAGCCGCGGCAAATTAATAGTAGTAAAAGACAAGTTCCCCCTGCCCGTCGTTACAGCCGGCCCTCTACGATTCGCAATGACACGGGTTCTGCACCCCATATAGGCCACATCGCCACCATATTCTTTATTGTAAGACGTATCCATGAAACTAAAAGTTGGGTTCATGCGTTTCGCCGAAACAGATATCGCCAGCTTAAACAAATCATAGTTAGGATCACCCGGATCCATATTCACGCCTTTTTTTACTCGGAAAATAACATTCGGAAAAATCGGATTTTCGCCGTGTCCCAGCCCTTTATTATAGGCTTTCAGAATATTGCGCGTCACCTTGCGGCCGTTTTCCGAAGTATCTAAGCCCAGATTTAAGCTAGAAAAAGGAACCTGCGCCCCGGCACGGGAATGCATACTGTTTAAATTATAAACCAAGGCTTCCATAGCTTGGAAAACTTCCTCTTCCCCAGCACCCTCCATGAACGGAGCCATGTCAAAATCAAAGAAACCAAAAGATTGTCCCCCAAACATATCATTTTGGGAGCTTTGCAAAATAATCGCCGCTAGTGCCGTCGCCGAACCCGGACGCCGCGGGGTACGAATGAAACCATGACCATTATTAAACCCACTGGCTAACAGCTTACCCAGCGGAATATTGACGCAATTAAGGGTTTTACCATAAAAATCCAAATCATGGATATGAATATCGCCACGGCGATGAGCATTAGCCATTTTTTCAGGAATCATGCGGTTAAGATAGTATTCTCTACTAGCCGCACTGGCGATTTGTAACATTTTTGCCGAAGGAGAATTCGAAATATTAGCGTTGTCCCGATCAGTTTCTTTCAAGATAGCGCCCACGGTGTCCATTAATTCCGAACGGGCATTACGAATACTGGTTCTTTGAGCACGATACAAAATATAGGATTTAGCAGTACGGGCGTGACCATTTTCCATTAAAATCTTTTCCACCACGTCTTGTACATCTTCTACATTGACCACCGCTTTAAAATGAGTCTTTAGGTATTTCAAGACATCCAAAGTGATTTCCATCGCCATTTGGCGGTCAGCACCACCTACAGATTTTGCTGCTTCAAAAATTGCATCGGTAATTTTTGTTTCATCAAATTCAACCTCACGACCATCACGCTTACGAATCAACATTGCCCTCTCACTCCTTGATTTTTTCTTTTTTTAGCATACTTTGTATTTCTTGCATAAAATTATTAACATCAGCAAATTGTCTATACACAGACGCAAAGCGCACATAAGCAATTTGGTCGATTTGCTCCAAATGGCGCATGACAGTTTCCCCAATAGCCTCCGTGGTAACCTCTGCCTCACCTTGAGTTCTCAGTTCGCGCTCTACACTTTTGGCCACCTCTTGAATTCGTTCAAAGGACACCGGTCTCTTTTCAAACGCCTTAATCAAACCGCTCAAAAGTTTTTGTGCATCAAACAATTCTCTGCGCCCATCTTTTTTGCTCACCACTAACGGCGTTTCCTCATATTTTTCGTAAGTAGTAAAACGTCTACCACATTTAGGACATTCCCTGCGACGGCGAATAGAAGACCCGTCGTCAATAGCACGCGAGTCGACCACCCGACTATCACCATAAGAACAGAATGGACATCTCATGCTTTTCACCCTCATTTCCTTCCTGCCTAATTTCAATAGGATAATTATATCATAGACAATATGTAGTGTCTAGATACTTTTCATTCACTATATCTTGTGAAAAAAAGAAGACCACTGCTTGTAAAAGCAGGTGGTCTTCTTCAAACAAAGCTCTTTAACGTCCACGAATCCATGGTGGAATTTCCGTTGAGGGTGGAGCAAAACTGCCAACAGCAGAAGTCGGTTCACTGGGGCGTCTATTATAGCTAGCATCATAATTAGGTTTACTCGGTCCACCTTGCGGTAGAGTCGGATTTTTACCATCGAAACCGGTAGCAATCACCGTTACCCGTATTTCATCATCTAGTGCTTCATCAATAGCCGCACCAAAAATAATCATCGCATCAGGGTCGGCAGCCTCGGCAATAGTATTACAAGCCTCATTCACGTCGAATAAAGTTAAATCTTTACCCCCCGTAATATTTAGCAAAACACCGTGCGCACCGTCAATCGTAGTTTCCAAAAGCGGGCTTTTGATAGCCGCTTCCGCAGCAGCACTAGCACCGCCCTCACCTTTAGCCGTCCCAATACCCATCAGAGCCGATCCGGCATTCGACATAATAGTTTTCACATCATTAAAATCAGCGTTAATCAGTCCTGGTACACTAATCAAGTCAGAAATACCTTGCACACCTTGGCGCAGGACATCATCAGCAATGCGGAAAGCGTCTAACATAGAAGTCCGACGATCCACTACTTGTAATAAACGGTCATTAGGAATAGTAATCAGGGCATCAACCTTTTCTTTCAGGTTAACAATGCCCTGTTCCGCTTGATTATAGCGACGTCTGCCCTCAAAAGTAAAAGGTTTAGTGACCACGCCCACAGTTAAAGCGCCCGCCTCTTTGGCACACTCCGCCACAATATGCGCAGCACCTGTTCCTGTACCGCCACCCATACCGGCAGTAACAAAAACCATATCTGCGCCCTGCAAGGCAGCCACAATCTCTTCTCTGGATTCTTGCGCAGCCTTTTCACCAATCTCCGGATTAGCACCTGCACCTAGGCCTTTGGTCAGCTCTTCACCGATTTGAATACGGATAGGAGCCTGTGAAAGCAATAAAGCCTGCGCGTCACAGTTAACGGCAATAAACTCTACGCCCTTAACACCAGTGGTAATCATGCGATTGACAGCATTATTCCCGCCGCCGCCCACACCAATGACTTTGATGTTAGCTAATGTTTCAATATTGTTTTCCAACTCGAACATATACATGCTCCCCCCTAAACTGTTTCTATATTAACGCCCTACTTATTGTATCCTATATCTTTACTATTATATCATTCTACAAGAACAAAAGTATACCTGCCCGCAGGATAAATATTTTTTACTTGCCCAGATAGAGTCTACGGATAATAGCCAAGTTTTGGAAAATACGTAACCCAAAAGCCATTACCCCTACAAAATATAAATCTATGCCCAACCGCAGTCCGCAATAACACAAAAGAGCTGCCAATAGCGCATTAACAAAAAAACCGGAAATAAAAATTTGGTTATCGTAATTGCCCTCTTTCGCCGCCCGCACTCCACCGAGCACAGAGTCCAGCACAGCCATTAATGCTACGGATAATAGCTGCACATAGTCTTGCGGCACACTAAAGGGCAAATATAGCCCCAAAAACGTCCCAATAATAAGACCAATAATCGGATAGATCATGCGCCGTCACCTGTTCCTTTTTTAGCATATTCAAAGTGATGACTACGCTTAAAAGCAGGTACTTTGACGACTTCTTCTTGGGAAATGCTAGCTTGAATACCCCAGAATTTTAGAGTTTCAATCACACCCCCACGCATTTTCAGAGCACTATCCATATTTTTGCTATCACCGATAGCACGGATAACATACGGTGGTGAAAACCGATTATTATTGACCGACAAAGTAGGCCCTGCACATCTGATTTCCGACATAGCGACTACTCTTTCCTCATTAATCGCAATAGCCTCTGCCCCGGCTGCCCGCAGTTCGTTAATAATGCGCAATAAATCATCATCATGAATTAAATACAAATTAGGATTTTCGCCGGGCTTAGTCACCAGCTTACTATCATCCACCACCACTTTGACGCCCTGTCCATACATAGCCGTTTCACCGGCATAGGCTTTTAAAGTGTCCATTTCCCGCATCAAAACTTCATCGCTGGTTTTCGCCTGTAAACGTTCTACTTCCACCAACAATTGGTTACGTTCTTTTTCCGTTACCTTCAAGCGCTCCATCAAATCTTCTGCTCTTTGATAGGAAATGGTTGCCTTTTGTCGTTCGGTAGTCCTAAACTGCGTGGCTAACATAGCCCCTAAAACAATACAGACGATGGTAATTAAAATTTTAGCTTGTCTATCTGGAAACATCGTCTTAGTCACTCTCTTTCGCCAATCTTTCGACTTCTATTATTTTTTTACTTTAATATATGGTTTGGTAAACGTCAAGTCAATATATTCAGCGTTAATATTTTTCGATTGCACCTCGTTACTAATCGTAATAAAGTTTTCCGCTTTATTTTCCATTTCCTTGATTGCACCCAAATGTATACACAGCCCTGACACCATAATAACTTTTACCTTGCCCTGACCATCACACCGCAGTTCCGATATTTTACCCAGTAAAGCCGGTTCTAGTTTACCCAAAAAACCAATCAAAGCTTGAATTTCCGGTGTTTTTACTTGGTCGCCCACATAGACGTTCCCCACCTTCAGCCCTGAAACATAGGGAGCCGAAGCATCTTTAATTCCTCGCGCCACATTCAGCACATAGCCATTGAAATCTAGTTGAGCAAAACTATTATAAGAGCTTTCAATGTAAATGGCAACTTGGCGTTCTACTATCACTATTTTGAGCCGATTAGGCCACTCGAAATTGGTCGTAACTTTTGCTACTCTAATGTCATGTTCCAGGCCTTTTTCCAAGCGGGTACGATCCAGCACAAAAAGGTTAATCGGTTCCTTGATTTCCCCCGTGCGCATAACCTCTGCCTTGGTAATCTTGTTACTGCCCACAAGCTCGAGCTCCCCAAAAGTAAACCAAGGTTGATGTACCAGATTATCGGCGCCGGCAATACACCCCACCACCAATAAGAAACAGAAAGTGATTTTAGCTAAGTGCAATTTGCGTTTACGTCGTTCGCCTTGCAAACGAGCTTTCGTTGTTACCACTTAGCTCACCTCCGCTTCGTTATTTGCCAATGGCTAATAGGATTTTTTCACATAAATCCGGAAAAGAAATACCCTCCGCCCCAGCGGCCTTAGGCACTAAACTCGTTGCCGTCATGCCCGGCACCGTATTAAGTTCCAAAACATAGGCTTTATTCTCTGCATCTAACATTAGGTCAGCCCGAGCCACCCCTTGGCAGCCAATAATCTTGTAAGCAGCGCCTGCCACTGCTTGCACGGCAGCTGTGGTTTTCTCGTCTAAAGGTGCCGGTACCAAATATTCGGTTTCGCCCTTAGTATATTTAGATTTGAAATCATAAGTGCCGGAATGGGGCACAATATTAATCACCGGGAAAGCATGGATTTCGTCGGCCGTTGCCAGCAGTGCCACCGTGATTTCCTTACCTTGAATAAATTCTTCCACCACAATGGAATTGCAGTAGGAAAACGCCGTTTGCAGTGCAGCTTGCAGCTCCGCCGCTTCTTTGACGATTACAACGCCGATGCTAGAGCCTTGCGACGCTGGTTTAACCACTACCGGCAGTTGAAATTTTTGCAAAATAGCCTGCTTTGCTACTGCTTGCTCCCCTGCTGTAAAAATCAAAGCACGAGGTGTAGGAATACCTGCCGCCTGAAAAATTCTTTTTGAAGCCACCTTATCCATGGCTAAAGCCGACGCCAACACGCCGGAGCCAGTATAAGGCACGCCTAACATTTCCAGCACACTTTGTAGTCTGCCATCTTCGCCGTACAGACCATGAACCGCATTAAAGACCACTTGCGCTTTGCTGTCCGCCAATTGCTGAGCAAAGTTTTTAGGCTCCAAATCAATGGTTTCCACTTCGTAATTTTTCTCTCTTAAGGCTTGCGCAATAGCAGCGCCTGTGACTAAGGAGATTTCCCGTTCTGCTGACGGGCCACCCATAACAACAGCTATTTTACCTATATTTTTCATTTTATTTACCTCGTTTCAATTCAGTTACTAAAGCTTCGCCTACTGTATACACATCACCGGCACCGATAGTCATAATCAAATCGCCTTGTTGAGCCTGAGCCGCCAAAAAGGCCGGTATTTTCTTCAACTCGGCAATATAGGTTACCTTTTGCCCCGTAGCCGCTACCGCTTGTGCTAGTATTTCACTGCTAATACCCGGCACCTTCTCTTCACCGGCACAATAAATATCCGTTAAGATTAGTTCATCACAACCACCAAAAGCGTGCACAAATTCCTCAAACAACAGTTGCGTGCGTGAGTAGCGATGCGGCTGAAAAACGCAAACCAGTCTTTTTGGCTGTGTTTGTTTGGCAGCGGCCAGTGTCACCTTAATTTCTGTCGGGTGATGCGCATAGTCGTCTACGACCCACACGTCTGCCAGCTTGCCTTTAGTTTCAAATCTTCTTTTTGCACCGGAAAAAATCTGCAAAGAAGCCAGAATCTGAGGCAAAGCAATGCCCAGTTCCAGCGCCGCCGCCAACGCTCCCAGGGAATTTAGCACATTGTGCCGCCCAGGTACAATCAGCCGCACCGTTGTCAGGTGCTGACCCTTGTGATAGAGCTCATAGCTGGTGCCGTGTTTGTCGTAGCTAATCTTTTGGGCAGAATAATCAACTTCATTATTATCCACCCCATAAGAAATAACCTCGGTCGAAGTTTCCCGTGCCAGCTTGCGCAACTTTTCATTATCAAAGCACAAAATAGCCTTGCCCCCAGCAGTAATCTGCTCTAGGAAAGTATGAAAAGCCTGATAGATATTTTCTTCACTACCATAATGATCCATATGGTCATTTTCAATATTGGTAATAACCGCTAAGTAAGGGTGGAACTTCAAAAAAGAACCATCACTTTCATCAGCTTCAGCTACAACAATCTCACTCGCACCATTTCTGGCATTACCCTCCAGGCTAGAAACAATCCCCCCGATTACGACCGTAGGATCAGCTCCGCCCTCAGTGCAAATACAAGCCAGCATCGAGCTAGTCGTGGTTTTACCATGTGCGCCGGCGATGGCTACGCCCTTAGCCGCATTAAGTAGCTCCGCTAACACATCAGAACGATGCAGTATCGGCACGTGACGAGCCTGTGCTTCCACTAGCTCCGGATTATTGCCATGAATTGCTGTCGAGGTCACGATGGCATCTGCACCCTCAATCTGGCAGGCCGCATGACCGATATAAATCATCGCACCCTCTTTTGCGAGTTTAGTTGCCATATAGCCCGGGTTAGCGTCAGAACCTGACACTACAAAACCTCTTTTCAGCAAAACATAAGCTATCGCACTCATGCCTGCCCCGCCAATGCCAATAAAATGAATATTCTTAATGCCCTCTAACAACGCAAAACCTCCCCTTTGTCACCTTTGATTAATGCTAAAGCCTGCCTAGCAATATTGGCTCCCGCTTCCGGCTTGCCCAAAGCTTGAGCTGCCGCCTGCATCGTTTGCAATTTATCTTTTTTTTGTAATAATTCTTCAATCCTCGCCAAAAGCACACTCCCCGTCAACTGTTGGTCGAGTATGACCGTGGCCGCTCCCGCCCGCTCAATCGCTCTAGCGTTATACTCCTGATGATTAGCCGTCGCATAGGGGTAGGGAATTAAAATTGAGGGAATACCCTTCGCCATTAATTCTGCCAGCCCCACCGCCCCCGCTCGAAAAACGGCTAGATCTGCTACCGCTAAAGCTAGCGGCATTTCGTGCAGGTACGGAAATACCTTTATATTATCTGACAATAAAACTTTTTTTTCAACTTTTTTTGTGAAATCACGATAACCGACTTCTCCCGTCGCCACCAGTACCTGGACGTCTGAACGACCAGCCAGTGCCGTCACCACTAGTGCCATGGCATTATTAATACTTTGCGCCCCACGACTGCCCCCCGCAACTAGTAGCGTCGTTTTTTGCGGCGATAACTTCCATTTTGCTAAACCAGTTACACGGTCAGCCGCCAAAATCTCTTTGCGAATAGGATTACCGGTGACAATTTTTTCCGCTTTGCCTCCAAAAAACTTCGCACCTTCGGCATAGCCGAGAAAAACCTTTTTGACAAAATGCGCCAAAATCTTATTGGTTACACCCGGCATAGCATTTTGTTCTTGAATACAAGTCGGTATGCCCTGCAGTGCCGCCCACAACAAAATAGGTCCGCATACATAGCCCCCCGTACCAATGACTAGGTCTGGTTTGATTTTATTTAACAACGTTCGTGCTTCATTTAGCCCGACCAAAAGTTTTCCGCAAGACGCCACTGTATCCCAGCTTAGTTTTCTTTTGAACCCTGCCACTTCAATGAATTCCAAAGGATAACCATACCGCGGTACAATATCTTTTTCTAACCCTTCACGAGTACCCACAAAAGTGATTTCGGCTTCCGGATGTATTTTTTTTAAATAATCAGCAATAGTTACAGCCGGATAAATATGACCGCCTGTACCACCGCCGGATAAAATAATCTTCACGCTCATCCTCCTCGCCCTTACTCACCTAATTGGTTAACCAATTTTTTAAAATAACAGCCCCGTTGCGGGAAATTATCAAACATATCATAGGAAGAACACGCCGGTGACAACAAAACCACCTGCGGCGCAGTTGCCAGCTTGTAGGCCAGTGCCACCGCTTCCTCAAACGAATTAACCATCTGAACATTAGTCACGCCGCCAGCCTTAGCTGCCGCCCCAAAACGTTCTTTTGCTTCACCCAAAAGAATTAAAACCTCAGTTTTAGCCCGCACCAGTTCCATCAGTGGCTCTAGCTCGGTCATTTTATCATGCCCGCCCGCCAGTAAAATCACCTGTCCGGAAAAGGACTCTAAAGCTTTCATGGTCGAATCCGGATTAGTCGCCTTGGAATCATTGTAGTATTTGACGCCCGCTACAGTCCTTACATATTCTAGACGGTGCTCCACACCCTCAAAAGTGCACAGCACCTTTTTGATAGCCGCCTTGGTAACTCCGGCAAAAAACGCACACCCAATAGCAGCTAGCACGTTTTCTTCATTATGTGCCCCAAAGATTTTGAGTTCCTCCACCCTGCAAATAGCAGTTGTTTCACCCTGCCACGCCAGCACAAACTCTCCCGCTTGCAGATAAATACCCTCAGGCAAAATTTGTTTGCGGCTGATGAAGCAAACTCTTCCCCTGGTTTCAGTAGCACAAGCCGCTACCAGTGGGTCATCGGCATTTAAAATCGTAATATCTTCTGCGGTTTGCCGACTAAAAATTTTCTTTTTAGCCGCACTATAATTAGCCATCGTACCATGCCGTTCCAAATGGTCAGGCGTGATGTTAAGGATTACTGCAATTTTAGGTTTTAGTGTTTGCACACCTTCCAACTGAAAACTAGATAGCTCAGCTGCCAGCCAGCTCGTAGCGTCCAGTCCCCCAATTTCTTTAGAAAGAGCAAGACCGATATTGCCCCCCACTGCGGTTTTTACCGGTAAACACGCTAGCATAGCGCCCACCAACATCGTCGTTGTAGTTTTACCATTTGTTCCTGTAATGGCAATCATTTGCCCCGAATACAAGCGACTAGCTATTTCCACTTCGCTCACGGTTTCAATCCCGTGCGTTCTTAAACTCACCGCTAGCGGACAATCAAAAGCAATCCCTGGGGACAGCACCAGTTGTCCCACTTGTGCCAGCAAGGTCGGCGGTAACGCAGTACACAGATATGCTCCACCCTGCCTTACCAGCAGCTCCTCTAATTGGGGCGTAATGGCTTTCGGTTCATCATTATAGAGCACCACCCGTTCACCGTGATTCGCTAACACTTCCGCCACGCCGCAGCCGCTAATGCCCGCCCCGTAGACCAAAATATATTTTTTCTCCGGCATTTTCCTAACGCTCCCTTCACTTTTTCTAGATAGTAAAAAGTAACACTCCCACTATCGCTAAAAGTAAACTAACCCCCGCAAAAACACCGACTACCTTGGTTTCCTGCCAACCACCCAACTCAAAATGATGATGAATAGGACTCATGCGAAAAAAGCGTTTGCCCCCAGTGGCTTTGAAATACAATACCTGAATAATCACTGATAATGCTTCTAGCACATAGATGCCCCCAATTACCACTAGCAGCAGTTCGGTTTTGGTGAGCAGTGCCAAAGCGGCAATGCCGCCGCCCAAAGCTAAAGAACCAGTATCACCCATAAAAATTTTCGCTGGGTGGCGATTAAAGAGCAAAAAGCCCCCACAAGCCCCCACCAGCGTTAGCGCAAAAGCACTCAGCTCCGGCTGACCCAACGTATAAGCAATATAAGCATATGCCAACGCCACCGGAATAGTCACACTGCTGGCCAAACCATCCAAGCCGTCCGTCAAATTAACCGCATTGGTCGTTCCCACTAACAATAAGAACGCAAAAATATAGTAGCCTACACCCAAATCCCAGCTCAGAGCCGTTCCCGGCACCGCTACGCTCAAATCATGAGTAGGCTGAATTTCCAAATAAAATAAATACGTACCCGCCAACAAAAATTGCATTAATAATTTTTGCCGTGCCGTTAAACCCAAATTACGTTTTAAAACCACTTTAATGAAGTCATCAATAAAACCGATAACCCCATGACCCAACATTAAAATTAAAGCAATCCACACCGCCGGCGAAAGCTTTACCCACACCAAGGTGGCAATGGTAATCGCCAGTAAGAGCATTAGCCCGCCCATGGTAGGCGTGCCACTTTTTTTCAGATGTGACTGCGGTCCGCAATCTCTAATACTTTGTCCAAATTTAAGCTTCGCTAAAGCCGGGATAACCAACGGTCCACTCACTGCACAAAGGACAAAAGCCGTTAGCCCCGCCCCTAAAATATTTACGTCCATTTATATTCTATCTCCCACTTGTTTATTACCAAAAGCCAAGGTTATCACTTGCTCCACAGCCATGGAATGTGACCCCTTAAACAAAATAATATCACCGTCGACCGCCACCGCTTGCAGTTTTGCCGCCGCCTCTTCTTTGTCACGACAGTAAATAACCCTCGGTAGGCCTGCGGCTTGAGCCGCCTCTAGTGTAGCCTGCGTCAGCTCACCATAGCCCAGCAAAATATCCACGCCACTACTGGCAGCTAAAGCGCCTACCCGTGCATGAGCCGCCTTTTCTCCCGCCCCTAATTCCAGCATATCTGCCAACACCGCCAGAGTTCTAGCGCCGTCACCTCTGGTAGCTTTCACCTGCGCCAAAGTTTGTAACGCCGCCGCCATAGAAGCCGGACTGGCATTATATGCGTCATTAATTAAAGTTATTTTACCACAAGTCGTAATCGCCTGTCGTGCGCCACTTAGGCTAACTTCTGCCAAGGCTTGCCGAATAGCTGCCGGCTCCACGCCCCACTTCTCCGCAACGCCAATAGCCGCCAAGGCATTCATCACATTATGAACACCAATCAGCGGCATCGTTATTTTCTGTGTAGTTTTTGTTAATTGGCTCTCGTAGACAAAACTGGTTCCCGTACCGCCGGTCACAATCTCCCGTGCGCAAATAGTTTCTCCACCGGTCGTACCAAACCCCACCACTTGAGCTGCGGTGGTCATTTGAGCCACTCGGTGGTCATCTAGATTAAGCACCGCAAAATTAGCCGCCGTTAAACCCTCTAGAATTTCACTTTTGGCCTTAGCGATATTTTCCAGGCTCCCCAGTAGTTCCAGATGGGTTTCCCCCACATTAGTAATGACTACCGCATCAGGTTCTGCCAGTGCTTTTAGCTGTCGGATTTGCCCTAAACCCCGCATCCCCATTTCCACCACCGCTATCTCTGTAGCTGGCGTCAACGACAGTAAGGTTTTCGGCAAACCGATTTCATTATTAAAATTAGCTTCAGTTTTTACCACTTTGAACTTCGTTGCTAAACACGCCGCAATTAAATCTTTCGTAGACGTTTTACCAGTCGAACCGGTCACCGCCACTACCCGCAGATTTTTTTGTGCCAGACGGTAAGCCTTGGCGATTTGTTGATAGGCAGCCAGCGTATTATCGACTCTAATCGTCACCGCCCCAAGCGCCAAAGCCGCCACCGGCTTGTCAATCACAACAGCACTCGCACCCTGTGCCACGGCCACCTCACAATAAGCGTGACCATCAAACTTTTCCCCTGTTAACGCCACAAACAGATTTCCCGGACGGACAGCTCGTGAATCCGTGGTTACACCACTAAATTCCAGCGCCTCTTCACAGCTAGCCCTGCCCCCAGTTGCCTCTAAAACTGTCTGTAATGTAATCATTTAGCTACCTTTTCCGCCCAATATTCACGCACTACTTCACAATCATCAAAGTGAATAGTTTGGTCTTTTAAAATTTGATAATTTTCGTGCCCCTTACCCGCAATCAAAATCACGTCCGTCGCCGCCGCCTGCTCCAAAGCATAGTTAATTGCTTCCTTGCGGTCTATAATTTGTTGGACGTTTTTCCCAGCCGGCACCCCCGCCAAGCCCCTTGCTATATCCGCCAAAATTCTCTGCGGTTCTTCCGAGCGAGGATTATCAGACGTTACCACCAGGTTATCCGCCAATTCTAAAGCAATTCTGCCCATAATTGGACGTTTTTTATGATCACGGTCACCGCCACAGCCAAACACTACCCACAGCTTACCTTTGGTAATCAAGCGAGCCGTCCGCAGTACATTATCTAAACCATCAGGCGTATGCGCATAATCCACAATCACCGTATACGGTTGCCCCGCCTCTACCAGCTGAAATCTTCCCGGTACCCCGGCAAAGCCCTGCAAAGTATCAACAATGGTTTGTTTAGCAACCTTTTCCGCCAGCATGACAGCTACTGCCGACATCACATTATAAACATTAAATTCACCTGTAATACGCAAAACTAAAGACATTTCCCCCACCGGCGTGTGTAGCACCAGTTCCATCTCTTTGGCCGCTACCTGCCACGTCACCGGGTAGATATCATTAGTCTGCCCCTTACCAAAAGTCATAATTGGAGCCTGGGTTTCCGCCGCAATAAGCGCCGAGCTAGGGTCATCCATATTAAAAATCGCACATTTATGAGGTTTTGTTCCCTCGTGCAAATGCGTGAACAGTGTAGCTTTCGCCGCCCTATAATTCGCAAAAGTTTCATGAAAATCCAAATGATCCTGGGTGATATTCGTCAACACCGCTACATCATATTCACAGCCGGCAACCCGTTTCAGAGCCAACGCATGAGAAGATACTTCCATCACCACATACTGACAGCCTGCCTGTTGCATTCTGAACAAAATTCGTTCCAAATCCACCACATCCGGCGTGGTATTTTTGGATACCTCTATCTCCTCGCCAATCATAATATTAATCGTTCCGATAAGTCCGACCTTAAACCCAGCTTGGCACAAAATTAAGCGAATAATATTGGTCGTTGTCGTTTTACCGTTAGTACCAGTGACCCCAATCATCCGCATTTTCTTTCCTGGATAATCAAAAAACCACGGTGCTACTAGGCTCATAGCGTCCCGCGTATCTTTAACCTGAATCACCGTCAGCCCCTCCGGGCGTTCTTTGACCTCGGCTTCTACCAACACACAAGCAGCACCGTCCCGGTACGCTTGTTCAATATATTTATGTCCGTCTACGTGTGCCCCTTTAAGGCAAATAAATAAACTTCCTTTTTTTACAGCACGGGAATCCGCCGTCACATCACTTACCAAGCGATCAATTGGCCCCATAACTTTAGCTTGAGGCATAACTATCAATAAATCCAAAAGATTTTTTTCCATAATAATACCCTCCAAAAAGTGAAAGAGCAGCCAAACGGCTGCCTTTTCCATATCACTATAAAAATTATATCATAAAAGTGTACAGAAGGCTATATTCTTCACCGTGCGTAAGCATACCCACCAGAAGCATTATTCGTATTCTCTGCCTGTACATAAATATTATTACGTGCTACCTCCATGCCCAATTGCCCTTGCGCAATACTGGCAATGCGACTGGGACTTTTGAGTCTTTCTACTTCGATTTTTAGCTCAGCATTCTGCGATAATAAGCTAGCTTCCTGTTGTTTCAAGGCTACTAAACTATCCGAAATTCGCACATAGGCTGCACTACGTACCACCGAGATAAAATAAAACGCCAGCACACAAGCGCACAGCACCAATAAGCGTCGCCGCAATAATTTATGTGCAGTTGCCTTACGGTCACTCCTTACTTGCGTTTGGGGTGCTTCCAGGCTTTCCTCCCAAGCATAAGCTTCATATTTTCTAGCTAACATTGTCCCTATCCCCCACCGTTAAATTTTAATTGCCCCTCTAAGACGTGCACTCCTAGAGCGGGGATTTTCTGTAATTTCTTCCTCACTGGGCTTGATAGAAATTAATTTTTTGACCAGTGGTTTTTTACCACAAACACACATTGGAAACTGTGGAGGACAAGTACAACCTTTGGCTAAGCGAGCTAAGGTTTGCTTAATGATTCGATCCTCTAGCGAATGAAAAGTAATTACACCAATATGACCACCGCTTTTGAGTCTAGCCACCCCTTGTTCTACTACCTGTTCCAAAATATTTAGTTCATCGTTAACCGCAATCCTAATCGCCTGAAAAGTTCTTTTCGCTGGGTGCGGACCATCTTGCCGTGCCGCTTTAGGAATAGCATTTTTAATAATTTCCACTAGCTCGCCCGTGGTAGTTAAGGGCTTAATTTTTCTCGCCGCCACAATAAACTCCACAATGCGTTTACTCCAACGTTCTTCACCATAGCGATAAATAATATCGTTTAGTTCTTCCGCCCCATAGTGATTAATAATGTAGGCCGCATCCAGCTTGCTGTCCTTATTCATTCTCATATCCAAAGGGCCGTCCTGCATATAGGAAAACCCTCTGGCCGGAGTATCTAGCTGATAAGAAGACACCCCTAAATCAAAGAAAATACCATCTATTTGTTCAATACCCAAATTATCCAGAGCCTGTGCAAAATTTTTGAAATTAGCCTGCACCACTTGCACGTTGCACGCCAACTCCGTCAGTCGCCCCTCAGCTGCGTTAATCGCATCAGCATCTTGGTCTATACCTACGATTGTACCTGCGGCAGTAAGCTGCTGGGCAAACGCTTTGGTATGCCCAGCCCCGCCCATCGTACAATCCACATATATGCCATCTCGAGCCGTAATCATCCAGTCAATGCTTTCAGCCAGTAACACACTCTTATGAACAAATTCCATTTTTATCACATCCGTTCTCAAGAGTTTAGATACCCAAGTCCACCAACTGTTCTACATTCTCGGTTACCTCTGCACTAATCACCGCATTATAACTCTGCCACCTTTGAGCATCCCAGATTTCTGCACGATTACCCACACCTACAATCACCGTATCTTTGTCCAGTGCCGCATGAGTGCGGAGCGTCAGCGGCAACAAAATTCTGCCTTGCTTATCACACTCTACTTCAGTTGCTCCCGCAAAAAAATAACGAGCAACGTCACGAGCTTCTTTTTTCATCATCGTGGCTTGTTTTAATTTGTTCACCAAGACTTCCCAGTTTTGGTTGTCATACACAAATAAACAGCCATCTAAACCCCTAGTTACAACAAAGTGGTCACTCAGTGCTTCACGAAGTTTGGCAGGCATAAATAAGCGACCTTTAGCATCGATATTATGTTGAAACTCGCCCATCAACAATTCGCTCACATTTTTCACCACTTTCCACCACTTTTCCCCATTATATCCTTAATTTTCGGGAAAAACAAGTAATTCTTGCTAAAACTCAGCAAATTTTACCAAATAAAAAAAAGACGCCCGAAAGCTTGGTTTCCCAGCCTTCCTGCGTCTTTTTTCACTAGTAATTTTGCTTTTTTATTTACTGGCTTCGACCCAAATACCACCCGTAATCGTGGCTAACTGTTCAGCGCCAATGGGAAGTGCCGAGTTAGGCGTGCCGGCAGCAATATAGGTCACCTCATAATCCCACAGACTGCGATCCAAATACACCCGCACCGTTTCCGTCAAGGCAAAAGGACACACCCCACCCGGTGCAAAACCGGTTACTGCCAGCACCGTTTCCGCATCGGCCATTTTCATTTTTTTGACGCCGATTTGTCTGCCCCATTTTTTAGTATCAATTTTTTTATCCCCGCAGGCAACAATCAGCACCGGTTCACCATCGGCGACAAAGCACAGCGTTTTGGCAATTTGCCCCGGCGTCGTGCCCAGAGCCTGCGCCGCTAGCTCCGCCGTACTGGTATCCTCCGGTAGTAATTGAATTTTAAGATTAGTATACCCCTGTAAACTGTTTTTGACTCGTTCATAACTAGCAGCAAAATTATCCATGTTTCTTTACCCCTTAATCTTTTTTAATCCCCGCACACTTGTGCTATAATAACAGTTAGATATCCCCCATTGTTCTGTGTCCTATTTTAACATATTACAATAAATAATTTCAAATTATTGGGTTATCAATCTACCAGAGGAGGAATTATCATGGCTAAAATAACCAAAGATACCGGTATTATTGACGCTGTCCAAGCACACCCGGAGATTATTGAAGTTTTTCAAGATTACGGTCTTGGCTGCGTAGGCTGCATGGCAGCACACTACGAAACAATCGGCCAAGGTGCCGGTGCACATGGTCTGGACGTTGATGCCCTTATCGCCGACCTCAACAAGAAAATCGGTGAATAGTATTGGGGTTAGTCCCTAGCACCCTCTCGTAGCTTACAGCTACGAGAGGGTGCTTTTCTGTGGCCTGGTCAAAGCTCGTTTTTATTTACAGCCTAAAAAAAGTGCGTCGCCCCGTCCTAGCTTAACAGCTGGACTTGGCTTCGCACTTTTTTGTTGTTTTTATTTGCCGGCGTCTTTTTTGCCCAATTGCACCAGTACGCAATCACAAATCACGTCCAGCTTTAGGTCATGAGCCGCCGTAATCACCGCCGGTTTGTCGCTGCCCGGTTGTAGCCAGACCAGCTTAATACCTAGGGCTGCCGCTTCTTCTACCACCGTCACCGCAATTTTAGCCGGAACAATCACATTGACCACGTCCGGTACTACCGGTAATTCCGTTAAGGTAGCGTAACATTTTTCCCCAGCGATTTCTGTCAGTCCCGGGTTCACAGGATACACCTCATAGCCAGCTTGCACCAGGCGTTTATAGATTTTGCAACCAAATTTATCTTTATTGCCGTTTGCGCCTACTACTGCCCAAACCTTCTTGTTTAATGCTGCTTCTATCATGCTTTATTTCTCTCCTTCTTCATCTCCGTACTTCAAATCATGCTAGTGTGAGGAACGTAATCGTGAGTTGTTTTGACAAAAGCCAGCTCATTGCAATAAGGATATTGCGGACAATAAACACATTCTTTCCAAACCTTTTGCGGCAATTGATCCTTCGTTGTTTCCACATAATCACATTTAGCAAAAAATCCCGGTTGATAGGTCAGCGTGAAAAACATTCTCACACCTTTTTGAATGCCGCCTTGTTCCAGCAGCTCCACTATTTTTTTACCCAGACCAGCTCTTTTATGCTCTGGAGCCACCGCCAACGACCTAATTTCTGCCAAACGATCCCAGACAAAATGGAGCGCCCCGCAGGCAATCACCTTATTGTCGTCAATGGCCACAATATAATCACACAAATTTTCATAAATGCTGTTGCGAGAACGTGGCAACATGAGCCCCAGTGTTGCATAATAATTACACAATTTGTGAATTGGCTCCACATCATCAAAAGTTGCCCGCCTATATTGAACCATCTTGCCACCCCTCCCATATTACTAGTATCTACAATAATACTACGGTCACAACAAAACTACAACTATAATTTATGTCTTACTTTATCCCGGTACAAATCCGCCGCCGCCACCAGCGCCACCAGTAGTGCTGACGGTCTGGGCGGACACCCCGGCACTGCAATATCTACCGGCAGGAGCTTACTGACCGCCCCGATTGTCGCATAGGTTTGACCAAAAGTCGCACCACCTGCCGCACACGCTCCCACTGCCATTACCAGTTTCGGTTCCGGCATGGCCGCATAGGTCAGCTGCACCGCTTGCTCTAGATTACGAGTCACTACCCCCGTCACCATTAATAAATCTGCGTGTCGAGGCGAAGCCACAAACGCCAGACCAAAACGGTGCAAATCATAGAGAGGATTAGACAATGCCCCCAGCTCAAAATCACAAGCATTGCACGAACCAGCATCAAGATGTCTAATGTGGAGCGAGCGCCCCCATTGGGCATGAATTACCCTGCCGATGTCCCTGCCATACTCTGCCGCCAGTACCGGCAGTGCTTCTTGGTTACTGTGAGCCAGTGCCTGCTCACTACACGCCTCTACGCATTGCCCGCAAAACAAACACCGGTTATAATCAATGCTCAGTTTACCCTTAGCATTAAAGCGCAGTGCCCCTACCGGACATTGTTCCACGCATTTATTACAGTCACTGCATTTCTTGCGGTCATAAGCCATTTCTCCCCGCCAGCGTTCCGCCCCCAGCGTATTTAGCTCTTGGGTTTGTACTTTGCCCGCCCAAATTGCTTCAATTAATTTTAGCATCGCTCCGCCCCCTACCTATCTAAACACGCATAACACAGTTCAAAACTTTTATTAATTAGCGGAAAATCAGGAATAATATCACCCTGCACCGCCATTGGCACAGCCGGCCAATTAGGGTAGGACGCCGACCGCACAAAAATTCGTGCCAGCTTTTGCTCGGCGTCCAGCATGAGCCAGTGCAGATTACTACCATGCGCCGACTCGCTCATACCCCAGCTGCCCTCTTGCGTACGATACGCTAGGCTGGTTACCGCCAGCGGTGTTGTATCTTCCTCTAGTAACGCTAGGACTTGCCGCAGGATTTTGATACTTTCCGTTACTTCCCGTTCCCGTACTAACAGCCGTGCTTCCACGTCCCCATTAGGCTCCGTCACCGTCGCAAACGCCAGCTCTCCATAAAGACCATAGGGCAAGTCTTTGCGGCAATCCTTCGCCACTCCCGACGCTCTCGCCCCTACACCCACCAGGGCTAGATCCAGTGCCGTTTGCTTGCGCACTACTCCGGTTTTACGAATACGGTTTAAAAAATCCGTCTGCTCCGCCAAAATTTGCACCAGCGTTTTATATTGAGCTGCCACTTCGTCCAGTGTAGCGCTTAGTTCTTGCCGTAGCTGAGGCCCTAGGTCGGCTTTGACGCCCCCAGGCATAATCATGCCCCGCAAAAAGCGGTTCCCCGTGAGCTGTTCATTAGCTTGCATTAATACTTCTTTTAGGCGAGCGCCCATACTCACCGGCGGCGCAAAACCCACGCCAGCACACATATTTCCTGTATCACCCACATGGTTAACCAGTCTTTCCATTTCTGCCAGCACCGTTCTAATCAGCCAAGCTCGCCGTGGCACTGGCTGGTTCGCCAGCTTTTCTACCGCTTGGCAGTAGGACAAACTATTGGCCACGGTGCAAGCACCGCAAATGCGTTCCACCAGCACCAAGCCCTCGTCCACAGTTTTGCCCTCCAAGGCTTTTTCAATCCCCCGATGAGTAAAAAACAGCTTGGCATCCAGTTGGAGCATCGCTTCCCCCGCCTGACTAAAGCGAAAATGCCCCGGCTCAATAATACCCGCATGAATAGGTCCTACCGCCACTTCAAAGACCCCTTCACCCTGAGCACTGTGCATTTTGTAGTCCCTGCGTCCCCGCACCGCCGTCTGTACCGGAATATTTTTGCGTAGCGGATAAAAGCCCTCTGGAAACGTTTCATGCAAAACCAAAGGTCGCAAATCCGGATGCCCCACCGGCAGCAAACCCAGCAGGTCATGGATTTCTCGTTCGTACCACGCCGCCGCCGGCAACACACTAGTTAGTGCCGGATAGGACAAATCCCCCTCCGGCGCCAGTTCCGCCCGCAGAGTGTGGAGTGTCTGCTCCCTGTCATCTTCAAATAAACAATAAATCGCATAACCCTTACCCAGCCAGGTTTCATCAGCGGCAAACATGGCCGTCAAAGGTCGCCGCCCATTTTGAGCACAAATATTAGCCGCACCCCGTAAATTATTCGCAGTTACCTCTAACATTATTGCCCTCCTCCTACTACCAGTTGCGCCGCTTGGGTTAACAGCTGGTTAAAATAAGTAAGCTCGCTAATTCCGGCACCCACAACAATTGAGCCCACTAGTAAAATCGTCAAAAAAGGCATATCCGTATGGTCTAATAAATCCGCTACCGCTTTGCGCTTCGCCCGGCCACACAACATTCGCAGAACGTGGTACAAAATACCCATCAAAATTCCTGCCAACAGCAAAATGAGCAGACTACCACTCCAATAATGCCCCTGCCGAAACATTTCGCTCAAAATAGCAAATTTGCTAAAAAACAAACCAAATGGCGGCAGCCCCAAAATCCCCAACATACCCATTAACAAAAAAGTCGCTGTATGAGGTGTTTCTTGAATCATGCCGTGAATACGCATCATATTTTTAGTTTTGTATTCCTGTACCACCGTCCCTGCCAAATAAAACAAGCTGAATTTAATCAGAGCGTGGTTAAACATATGCAGTAAGCTAGCCGCCACTGCCACCGGCGTAAATAGACCCAGACCGATCAGCATGATACCGATATTTTCCATACTGGAATAAGCCAGCAGACGTTTAATATCTCGTTGTACCAGCACAAAAGGCACCGCAATCGCCACCGTAAGAAAAGCAAAAAAGCCCAGCAGCTGCAAAATAAAGTCCGTCCCCACCGCCGGTAATGCAATCATCACGTTTCGCAGTAAGACATAAATAGCACAACTGCACAGCGCCCCCGACAACAGACCGCTAGTCAGTGACGGCGCTTCACTATAAGCATCGGGCAGCCAGGTGTGCATAGGCGCAATGCCGATTTTGGTCCCGTAGCCCACAAAAATAAAGAGAAAGGACAGCTTCACTAATGCCGGATTAAGTTCACCTGCGTGCTGACGCAAGTACAGCCAGCTTAGTGCTTTTTCCGTTCCCAAAGCCTCCAGCTGGGCATAATACAAAATCGTCGTGCCCAAAAGTGCCAAACAAATACCCACCGTGCAGACCATAATATATTTCCACGTCGCTTCCAAAGCCGACCGTGTGAACTTAAAAGCTACCAGTAGTGCCGAGATAAGCGTGGTCGCCTCAATTCCCACCCACATCAGCCCCACGTTTTTCAGCAGGAGTACCACCAGCATCGTCCAGCCAAACATTTGGGACAAAGCATAGTACCGTCCAATCAGCGTAGAAGTACGGCTCAAATAGCCGAAACTGTTTTCCCGCACCAAATAAGACTTGGCCACCCACGCCGCTGCCACATAAAGCACCATCACAATCATCAGTACCCACAGGCTTAAAGCATCCAGATAAAAATACTCGCTGATAAACATATTGCCCGGGGGCATGAGGAGTAACAGCTTTATAAACAATATGCCCACCGCTGTAGCCGTCAACCGGTTAAGCCAATGGAGCAGCTGATTACTGCACAAACCGCTCATCGCCACTACCGTAAAAATTACCGGTAAGGCCAAAATGCTATAAATTAATGCTAACATCGCCTCACCCCTTCAACTTTCGTAAAACCTTAGTATCCGTCGTCATTAGGGACAGGTTCAGCTTATTGGTTAAAATCACAAGGACTACTACCGCCACCAGAACATCAAAGAAAATACCCAGCTCAATGACCAGCGGTAAGCCCTCCGTCATAGCCATACCCAGTAGGTAAATACCGTTTTCCATGGTAATTAACCCCACGATTTGCATAATCGCCCGACTACGCAGCACAATGAGAGTTAACCCGGTCAGCATTACTACCAGTGCCGAAGCCATAATATTGCGCCCACCAATACCGGGGAGCATTTTGTCCACCACTAAATATGCAAGCACCATAAAAAAGGCGCTAGCCAGCGTGGCATAATTGCCGTTACCCGCATAACTAATTTCCCGAGCATTGGTCAGCTTGCGTACCAAACCCCACAGCGCATAGGGAATGACACACACCTTCACGACAATCGTTAATAACCCTGGAAGCAGGCTATGCCAGCCCTCTCCTCCAGCCAAGCCTGAAATCAGACACGCTCCTGCCACCAGTGCCGACTGTACACCTAGGCAAATAATAGCGTTATGTAAATTGAGAATTCTTGTTTGACAAAAAACCACAAACAACAATGCAATCACTAATTGTTCCACTTCGTTTGCCTCCCCTACTGTGCCACAATCGCTAGAACCAGTAATATGCCTGTGGTCACCATATAGCTACGCACCCTAAAAAGGCGCATTTTATTATTCAGGGTTTCTGCCACCCCTAGAGCCACTGCCGTCCCCACTACCTTCACTGCCACAGGTAGCCCCCACGGCAAAAACACACTGGCAAATAAGCATAACAGCAGTAAACTTTTGACCATACTCGCCACATGAATCACAGCTAACAACCTGCCAGAATATTCCAGCAGCATACCCTCATGAATCATGGTCAGTTCTAGGTGCGTGTCCGGATTATCCACCGGTATGCGCCCTGTTTCAGCCAGCAGTAAAGCAAAAAACGCCACTGCCGTTAAAGCACCCGCCACCGTCATGCCACCCGTCTGACCCACTAGAACACTAAGCCCCGTGCCGCCTCGCTCCACCGCTACGGATAAGACCGCTAGCAGTAGCGCCGGCTCGACCAATACCGCCAGATACAGCTCTCTTGAGCCACCCATACCGCCAAAAGCAGTAGCGGCATCTAAAGACGCCAGCGTCAAAAAAAATCTCCCCATAGCCAGAAGTGCCACCAAGACAAAAATATCCCCCGGCACCTCTCCCCCCGCCACTTGCGGCAATAGTGCCGCCGCACTAAGCACACTGACCAAATAAATCAGTGGCGCACTAATAAAGATAAGCCCTGTTTGCGGCGTCACCAGCGTAGGTTTTTGCCACCATTTATACAAATCAAAATAATCCTGCACCACACTGGCACCGGTTCTATTTTGCAAACGTGCTTTAGTTTTTTTAGTAATTCCGGCCACCAAAGGAGCCACCGCTACCAGGAGTGCTAAATGCACCCACAGCCACACAAAATTCATACTGAATATTTTCATTCTACCAGGCCCCCCACATCAAAACCAGCACCATAGCCAGCATTACATACGCCACATACAGTTGGACGCTCCCTGCCTGCAACCGGCGCAAAAAGGCCGCACTCTTCACCAAGCGGTGTTCCAAGGGCGTATAGAAGATTTCCGCAAACCGATCCGGCAACTGCAAATGATACAGCATTTCCCGACCAAAATATTTATTACTCTTCTCCAAATAGCTCACCTGTCGTGTCGGTTTAAGCAAAAAGTCAAACGTCCTCCGTACTGGCTTGGAAAAGCCAGTAGCAGAATATTGTTGCTTCGCAGTTGACACCGTACCACAGTTCCAGGTCACACTCTGCTCTTGTAGCAGTCGCCGCTGATAGCACAAGCCCCACACCAGAAGGCCAATTAGTGCCACCAGAACCCCGAGCATGAGCGGCGCATAAGCTTCCAGTTGCTGGGCACTTTGCACCGCATAATTTCCCCCAGCGCCGGCCTGCAAGCCTTGCAGGCTTGTGACCACTACCTGCGTCGCCGTCGCCACAACGCCCTTCATTCCCAGCCCCGTTATTAGTACCAGACCTGCCGCTAGCCCCATGGCTACCAGCATCGCCTGGGGCGCCTCGTGAGCAGCGGCGGCTTGTTTACTCCGTGCCCGTCCCAAAAAGCTAATCCCGAAAAAGCGCACAAAACACCCTAGCGCCAAGGCTCCCGTTAAACCCAACAGCCCCAGCGTCAAAATCGCCAGCAGTCGTAAACCCGCACCGCCGGCTCCTGCTAAAATAACCCCGCTCTGTAAAAGCAGCCACTCCCCTACAAACCCATTGGTAAGTGGCAGCGCCGCCAGACCCATACAGCCCACCAGCGTAAACCCTGCCGTTAGCGGCATTTTTTTGCCTAAACCGCCCAGTTTTTCTAGGTTTTTATCCCCTGCCGCCTCAAGCATAGCCCCTGCCGCCATAAACAGCAAAGTTTTCATAATAGAATGGTTAAAGCTATGCACCACTGCCGCAATAAACCCCACAGCCGCTAGCTCCGGTTTGGCAGAAGCTAATAGTACCATCCCGACCCCAAACCCCGTAAAAATAAGCCCCATGTTTTCCACACTGGAATACGCCAAAATCCGTTTAATATCCTTATCCATTTGCGCATACAACGCCCCGCAAAAAGCAGACAACAGACCCACGATTAAAACCAGTACACCCCACCAGAGTGCCACCGGCCCCAAAAAGCTAAAAATAAAGCGGCCAAAACCATACACCGCTATTTTGAGCATCACCCCACTCATTAACGCCGATACATGACTAGGCGCTGCCGGATGTGCCTGAGGCAGCCACACGTGTAGCGGAACCAGTCCCGCTTTGAGCGCAAAACCCACAAACGCACTTACAAAAGCCAGATTGCGCATAGTATCAGTCAGCGCACTTGTTGCCAAATCGCTAAAGGACATCGACGCCGCACCGCTCCCCACCAATAAAAACGCCAGCATAATCGCCGCCGTCCCCAACTGGGTCATGACCAAATATTGATAAGCTGCTTGCCAGGTTTGCTTTTTTTCCGACTCTTGATTAACCAAAAGAAAAGAAACCACAGCCATAATTTCCCACGCAAAAAGGAAAGCAATTACTTCTTGTGCCACCAGCACCAGCACCATGGACAGCAAAAAGAAATTCACCAGTGCACCCAGCACCCGCAAGCGCTTGCCCAAGTAGCCCAGCGCATACGCCCAGCCATAAATACCAGTCAAAATGCCCGCAAGTCCCGTAATGACGAGAAAAACCGCACTCCACCCGTCCATGGTCAAAAGATAAGGACCACCTTTAGCACACGTTACCGGTTGCACTTGACCCCCGTAGAGGTAGCCCCCAGCCAGAACCAAAATCGCACCACTGCCCAGCATACTCATAAGCTGCGCAAAATAGTGAGCAAAATCTTGGTGCTTTCTCGGTACAAAAATAGAACCAATTCCCAAAGTATAACAAAGCATTGCGAAAATAAATAAAGCCACTTTTACCAACCTCACATCTGTTTTTTGCCGTCAAACTTATATATTATACCATGTTTGTAGCCAAAACTCACGGTTTACCAGCTAAAACCCGGTTTTAATCCTGGCACTGCCCCAAAGCAAAAGCACCGCTGCCCTAGGCCAGCGGTGCTTTTGTCCTACTTACTATTAGTAGACAACCTCGTTGCCCCTAGTCCCTTAGTTTAGCCGCAAAGGTGGCGCTCACTACAGCCACCAGCTCTGCAATGACCACATCAATTTCACTGTCCGTAAGCGTTCTGTCCTGTGCTTGGAAAGTAAGGTTAAACGCCATGGATTTATAGCCCGCCTCCACTTGCTTACCAGTATACACATCAAACACTTTAATCTCCGTCAGCAGTTCGCCGCCCTTAGCACGCATCACCGCCACCAATTCACTCATGGGTACCTCTGCCGGTACTACCACCGCCAAATCACGAGAAGTCCCTGGGAACTTCGGCAAATGTACAAAGCTCGGTACCGTCGTCGCCGCCGCTACCAGTGGCTCCAGCTTCATTTCCAAAAGATAGCAGTCGGCGCTAAGATTAAACGCTGCCTGTACCAGCGGGTGAACCTCGCCCAAAGTGCCAATAACCTCACCATTATATTCGATGCCGCAGCTTTTACCCGGGTGCAAATACGGCTCCGTTGCCGGCACCAGCTGGTAATCTGACACCTGCAGCTTCGCAAGCAGACCCTCCACAAGCCCCTTAAGGTCATAGAAGTCCACCTCGTCTTTAGCTTCGTTCCAGTTCAGTACATTGCGTTTACCGCTTAAAACCACACACAACACCCGTTTTTCTACCGGAAATTGAGTCAGCGGCAAAGCCTGGGGCAAAAACGTTCGACCAATTTCAAAAATCCCCACCTTGCTATGCTGCCGTGCCAGATTGTAGGACGCCGTAGCAAGCAGGCTTGGCGCCATGGTTGTCCGCATGATTTGGAACTCCTCGGTAATCGGGTTCAGCAGCTCTATCGCCTGTCGCCGCACATCGTCAGTTGCCAAAAGCAGTTTATCAAAAGAACTAGCATGAATGAAGCTGTAGGTCATGACCTCGTCTAGACCAGCACCTGCCAAATAGTCCTCCACCGTCTCCCGCACCTCTTCAATGACCTCTTGACGCCCCTGTACCATATCCAGGCGTGGCAATTTGGAAACAATATTATCAAACCCGTTAATGCGAGCCACTTCTTCGCTAATATCCGCATCACACGTTACATCGTTACGCCAAGACGGTGCCGTTACCACCAGCTCGTCCCCTGCCGCTACCACTCCAAAGCCCAGCTGCGTCAACAGCTCCGTCATATAAGCGCCAGACAGCTCCGTACCAATGCGTGCGCACAAGGCAGCCGGAGTTACCCGCACCACCACAGGCTCCGCCACTAGCGGGTAAGCTTCTACAATCCCCGCTACCGTACTACAAGCCCCCATTTGTTCTAGCAGATAGGCCGCCCGGTCCAAAGCATTATGATTGAGCACCGTATCTACGCCTCGTTCAAAGCGCCCAGAAGCCTCACTACGCAAACCCAAAGCCTTGGAAGTGTGTCTGATATTCGGTCCGTTAAAAGTCGCCGCTTCCAGTAGTACCGTAGTCGTAGCAGCCGTGACTTCCGTCGCCAAACCGCCCATCACGCCACCTAGACCTACTGCACCCTTATTATCTGCGATAACCAACATCTCCGCACCCAGCTTGCGCTCTTGACCGTCCAGCGTCACTAGCGTTTCGCCGTCTTGCGCCCGTCTGACCGTCAGCTTATGCCCGCTAACTTGGTCGTAATCATAGGCGTGCATTGGTTGCCCCAGTTCCAGCATGACATAGTTCGTCACATCTACCACATTATTAATCGGACGCATTCCACACGCCCGCAAATATTTTTGCATCCACACCGGCGACTCGCCGATTTTAATATTGCGCAATACCCGCACCGCAAACCTACTGCACAAATCCGCCGCCACTATTTCGATCTGCGCCAAGTCCGCCGCCTGTTCCCCCGGCAATTCTGCTACCGCCAGCGTAGGCTGCTGCAACGACTCGCCCAAAACCACCGCCGCTTCTCGTGCCAAGCCCAGCATATTAAAACAATCACTGCGGTTAGCCGTCAGGTCAATATCCAGTACCACGTCATCTAGACCCAGCACCTCCTTGATATCCACACCAATAGGCGTGTCCTGGGGCAAAAGCAAAATACCCTCTCTGTGTTCCGGCAATAACAGCTTGGCATCAATACCTAGTTCACTGGCACTGCACAGCATCCCAAAAGAATCCAGTCCCCGCATTTTAGCTTTTTTCAGCTTCATGCCACTAGGCAATTGTGAGCCTACTACCGCCACCGGTACCACTGCCCCTTGGGTCACGTTTTGTGCCCCCGTCAAGATTTGTACCACCTCAGGCTCGCCTATATTCAGCTGACAAATCCACAGATGGTCAGAATTAGGGTGACGTTCTATCGCCGTCACTTGCCCAGTTATAACCCCCGTCAGACCGACACCCAGCTCCAGTACCTTTTCCACCTCCAGCCCTACCCTCGTCAGTTTATCTGCCAACTCTGCCGGAGTTACCTTAATATCTACATACTCTTTCATCCAATTAATCGACGCTAACATAAGTTACCTCCCTTATTTAAATTGACGGATAAACCGCAAATCATTTTCAAAGAATAAACGCAAATCATCAATGCCATATTTCAGCATCGCAATCCGTTCCACACCCATACCAAAAGCAAAACCACTCACCTGCTCCGGGTCATAGCCACTCATTCGCAAAACATTGGGGTGTACCATACCTGAGCCGAGGATTTCCAGCCAACCCGAATTTTTGCAAACTCGGCAGCCCTTGCCACCACAAATGACACAGCTAATATCCACCTCCGCCGAAGGTTCGGTAAAAGGGAAGAAGCTGGGGCGCAAACGAATTTGGACACTACTGCCAAACATTTCCTTGCAAAATAACTCCAACGTGCCTTTTAAATCCGCCAGACTAATCTGCTTGTCAATGACCAGCCCCTCCACCTGATGAAACATGGGAGAATGTGTAGCATCATAATCACAGCGATACACCGTACCCGGAGCAATCATGCGAATAGGCGTATTATTAGCCAACTTCTGCATGGTGCGTGCCTGTACCGGTGAAGTTTGCGTGCGGAGCAAAAACTCCTCCGTAATATAAAACGTATCCTGCATATCCCTTGCCGGGTGATCCTGGGGCAAGTTCAGTGCCGCAAAATTATAGTAATCATTTTCAATTTCTGGCCCTTCCGTTACGTCAAAACCCATCCGCATAAAGATTTTCTTCATTTCCCGCAGCGTCAGCGTCACCGGGTGCAAATGCCCAGCTTGCGGCACTCTGCCCGGCAATGTAATATCCACCTTTTCATTCGCCAGTTTTTTCGCCAAAGCCGCCTTTTCCATCACTGCCAACTGCTCAGCAATTTTGCCCTCTAGCTCCGAACGCAGCTCGTTGACCCTTTGCCCGATTTTGGGACGTTCTTCCGCTAGAACTGCGCCCATACTCCGCAAAATTTCCGTCAGCGCACCCTTTTTACCCAAATATTGTACCTTTAGATTTTTGACCGCATCTAGAGAGTCTACCGACTTTAAGTCCGATAAAACCTGCTCTTTCAGTGCTTCCAGTTTTTCTTTCATCGTCATCCTCCTCAATTCTCTAATCCGCTTTAATACAAAATAAAAAAACTCCCGCCCCGGTTCAGGGGCGAAAGTCTTATTTCCGCGGTACCACCCTCATTTGTACTCTCTGGTCTTAACGCGACCCACGTCCAGCCTACCCAGCCGTAGCTTTCAGCTCAAACACTCAAAAGTGAACTTCTGTTCCAGCGTAGTATGCGGCTCTCAGCCTAGTCCGCACTTTCTGTAACACCCCTACAACATACTCTCTTCGTCATTATGCTCAGGTTTTATTTAATTAACGCCATAATTATAACACACAACTTTAGCGTGACGCAAGCCGGCGGCGCACACCCTCAAACAGCATGACCCCCGTTGCCATCGCCACATTCAAAGACTCGGCGTCACCCAGCATGGGAATACACACCTTCTGGTCAGACTGGGCAATAATCCCCGCACTCACGCCGCTTGCCTCATTACCCACCACTAGCACCGTCTTGGGTACCATGGGTGCTTCATAAATACTGCTAGCACCCTCTAGGGTACTGCTCCACAGCGTCCATTTGTTTTGTCGGCACCAGGTTACCAGCTCCTCTGTGCCCACCTCTACCACAATCGGCACATGAAATAAGGATCCCATGGTCGCCCGCACCGTTTTGGGAGCAAATACATCGGCGCAATCTGGCAGCATCACAAGCCCTGCCACCCCGGCTGCGTCCGCCGTCCGGATAATCGTCCCCACATTGCCCGGGTCCCGCACCCCGTCCAGCACTAGAAGCGTACCCTCCGCCATCTCACTAAAATCCGACAAATCGTAGCCCCTGCGTTCCACTACCGCCAGAATCCCCGACGGCGACTCCGTATCTGTGAGCCGCCGCATAATCTCCGGCGGCACCTCATAAAGCTGAATGTCCTCTGCTTCCAGCTCTTGCACTAGCTGCCCAAACCGTGGCGCATCTTCTGCCTCCGGATCCACAAAGACCATGATAATCCGCCAGTGCGAGCGCAGCGCCTCCTCGGTACTGCGTACCCCCTCTACAATGAATTCCTCCCGATCCCCTCGATGCTTTTTTAATTTCAACTCACAGGTATCTTTCACCAGTTGGTTTTGCACACTGGTAATGACCTTTCTCATACTCCCACCTCCATTTTTGTCATACTTTCATGCTTACCCAGTACAATCAGTACATCTTCCGCCGTGAACCGCACCGTGGGATCCGGATTGATTTCCGTCTTGCCCCCGTGCTTCACCGCTACGATATTCACGTTATAGCGCTTTCTTAAATCGGCCTCAATAAGGTTTTTACCCACCAAAGACGCCGGCACCGTCATTTCCATTAAGCTCAAATCATCGGACAGCTCAATATAATCCATAATATTACTAGAAGCCAGATTATGTGCCACCCGTTTACCCATATCCCGTTCCGGATAAATGACCTTGTCCGCCCCTATTTTTTCCAGCATCTTGCCATGCAAAGCATTGGACGCCTTGACCACAATCAAAGGTACCCCCGCCTCCTTGAGAATCATGGTACACAAAAGGTTCGCTTCCAAATCCCCAATCGCCACAATCGCCACATCAAAATTGCGTAGCCCCAAAGCCTTTACGGTTTCCTCATCAATATTATCCGCCACCACCACGTGAGTCAGCTCTTGACTCATGGACTGCACCAAATCCTCATCATTATCAATGCCTAGCACCTCGTGCCCCAAGGCAAATAGCGTCCGTGCCACACTAACCCCGAAACGACCCAAGCCCCATACTACATATTGTCTTTTATTTTTCATGCTCGTCACCTAACCAATCATAATATTTTCTTCCGGATAACGCATCGCCTTCGGTTTACGTTTGTGCATCAGTGCCATCACAAACGTTAAGACACCCACCCGGCCGGCAAACATCGTCAAGATTAAAATAACCTTGCTGGCAGGGCACAAGCTCTGGGTCACCCCCGCCGTTAAACCCACCGTGGCAAAAGCCGACACGACCTCAAACAACATATACAAGAACCTGTCCCCCTCCAAAACAGAAAGGCAAAAGGTAGCACTCACCACCCACATTACCGCAATCGTCGTAATGATAAACGACTTGCTAATCGCATCTTGTTTGACCTTGCGCCCAAACAGCGCCAAATCCGCCTTGCCACGAATTAACGCCCACGCCGTCATCAACGCCAAAGCAAAACTCGTGGTCTTAATACCACCGCCTGTAGACGCCGGCGAAGCACCCACAAACATTAATACCACACACAAAAACAAGCTGGCATCCGTCATCTGTTCCAGCGCCAGCGTATTAAAGCCCGCCGTTCTCGGCGACACCGACTGGAACAAGCTAGCCATGATTTGATCTCCCAGGCTGAGGCTGCCCATCGTCGCCGGATTATTGTGCTCTAGCAGCCACAACAGTACCGCCCCCACCAGGATTAAACTCATGGAAGCAATCAAGACAAGCTTGGTATGCACCCTCAACAAAGAAAACTTGCGTACCCGCAAAATATCTTCCATCACCGCAAAACCCAGACCACCCAGCGTAATCAGCGACATCAAGCACACATTCACCGTCCAGTCACTGACAAAGCCCGTCATACTGCGAAAGCCCCCCATTAGGTCAAAACCAGCATTACAAAAAGCCGACACTGCGTGCCAATAGCCCCAGTAAATACCCTGCAGCCCCATCGTCGGGAAAAAATTAATTGCCAGCACCGTGCCAAAAGCGAACTCAATCCACAAGGTGTACTTCACCACGTTTAAACACAGCCGTACGACCCCAGAGATATCGCTTTGGTTCAAAGACTCCTGAATCCGCAAACGCTCCTGCAAATTAATTTTTTTACCGAACGCCACACTAAAAATCGTGGCAAAAGTCATAATGCCGAGGCCGCCTAGTTGAATTAACGTAATAATCACCAGTTGACCAAAAAGCGAAAAATAAGTACCCGTGTCCACCACGATTAAACCCGTCACACAGGCCGCCGACGTCGCCGTAAACAGCGCATTCAAAAACGACAGCGAACTACCCGTCGCACTAGCTAGGGGCAACATTAGTAATAGCGTCCCCGTCAAAATCAAACCCAAGAACGTCACTGCCACCATTTGGTACGTAGATAGTAGCGGCACCCATTTCATTACCTTCATTTCGTCCCCCCTGCTCCTTAGTCCTGACACCTACTTGTGCTTATTTTAATACATTCCGTCCCACACTACAACGTTAAAAACTTAGAAAAATAGCTCCTAGTCGCAAAAAAAGAGATTGCAGCAAGCTGCAATCTCTAGGACTTATTTTTTAATTTGTACCGGAGTTATCGCAAAATCACTTAGGAGCGGTTTGCCGTCCTCCAGAATAAAGGCAAAGGTCAGCATAGTCACTTCTTCTTTGGAGAAGCTCCCCACATACGTTACCTTATCGCCTTTATCGTACTTTTCTAGAGAAAACAGCTTGCTTTCCACCAAGTCCCCAAAGGTTGCTTGGATCTGGGCTTTTAATCTACCGAGATTAGTCGCCGTGATTTTCTTTTGCAAACCAGGTGCTAGGCTCATTTGCAATTCCTCGCTGTAGCCGATAGAACCGGTCACCGCACCCAAAAAGCGGTTAATGGTTTTTTCTTCATTACCCAAAATACTGCTGTTACTAGCCGCCATACACAGATTACTGATGCCCAAAACTACCATTAAAACTATCACTGCTACTATTTTTCTCATCTAAGCATTGCTCCTTTTTCGAGCTATTACCTAGGGGCACCGGCTTATCGGTGACCCCAGGTTACCCGCTCTTCGTCGTTTATTTAATGTCGTTCATAGCAGTGGTGCTACTTTGTGCTGCTAAAGCCAAGCGAGCTTTTGCCGCTTGTACTTTTTGGTCACGCATGAGTTTAGCTGCTTTGTCCGAAGCCAGTTTTTGTGCTTGCACTTTTTGCTCCTGTGCTTTGCGTGCTTTCTCTGCCGCTATTTTTTGAGGGTTTTTCCGACCAAATTTCCAAGTCGCACCCACGCCGCCCATGTTTTCGCTGCCACTCATGGAGTAGTTCACGTTTAACATGAAGTCCCGGTTAGGATAGTGGAACAGACCCAAAGCCAGCGCCTTAGAACCCTTGTAGGTACCCACACCTACCGCAACTTCGGTAGGCGCTTCCGGATCATAGCCCATGGTCTTGAGGGAGGCTGCTGCTGCCGCCATCGCCCCAACTTTGTCTAGACGACCGGACACTTCATCAATCCGTCCATCTAGGCGGGAAATCTCGCCATGAGTAATTTCCATTGCATTGTTCAAAGCGTCTGTCAAGGTGGTTTCTTCCGGTTTTTCCTTGTTCTTTAATTCCTCGGTTAATTCGTCCACTGTGCCTACATAGGACAGCTTTTCACCAGTGCCTAGCTGCACATCATCTTTGCTGATGGTGGTAGTAGTGGTTAGTTTCCCATCACCTACGGTCACCCCGTCTTTAGTGGTGGTCACAGTATTCGTTGTGGTGCCGTCGGTCACTGTACTCGTGATACCAGTGGCGTTAGTCACAGTACTGCTAGTGCCTTTGCCGTCGGTCACTGTACTCGTGATACCAGTGGCGTTAGTCACAGTACTGCTGCCGCCGCTACCGTCATTGTTAGCTACGCCGCTGCTGACCTGGGAATCTGTCACGATATTAGAACCAGTAGTAGTACCATTCGTCACCGTAGAGTTGACTCCATTAATATTCGAGGTGAAAGAGGTTTGGTTGCCATTATCATCTTTGACAATGCTACTAAACGAACCATCGCCGCTCAAGGTGAGGTTCCCATCAGTATTGCCGCCGCTGGTGCCGCCTGTGCTACTACCGCCTGTAATCACCAATTGGTCAGCGGTGATCTTGCCGGTGGTAATGGTATTACCATTAATAGTGGTGTCAGTGGCGCCACCAGTAACAAACGCCGTATCATTCCCGGTATTTGTAAAGGTCGTGCCGTTTGCGTCAGTCGTCACCGTGTTCGTAGTCTTTCCGTCCGTCACCGTATTAGTAGTGCCGGTAGCCGTGTTTTCTACGCTGCTAGAGTTGTTACCGTTCTTGACTTCATTTTTGGAACTAGTTGCCGTATCGGTGGTGGTATTGGTAGCAGTACCATCTTTTACCGTCGTTGTGGCACCGGTTTCTGTCAGCGTACTACTAGTACCGTTAGTACCTGTCGTATTATTCATAACTTTGTTAGTAATCGCATTATTGCCGACGCTACTAGTAGCTGTCTGCGTCCCATTATTGTAGCTAGAGCTGGTGCCGCTAGTACCAGTAGTGAAGCGTACGGTGCTACTTGCCTCTGCTCCTATAAATTCATTCGTCAGATAGCCCTCTTTTGCTACTTTGAACTTGCCCTTAGCAAAGGAAGCCGAGCCGTCGTCTTTAATCGTTACATTGCCATCATTACCAGCGGAAGTACTCGTGCCGTTACCCAGATTAATGGTATTAACGTTCAAAGTTTCCGTCGTAATGGTATTACCTTGAATCGTGGTGGTACCTTTAGTTTTTCCACTGGCACTAGTAAAGGTGCCTATCCCGGTAGCACTCTTAAAGTCAAAGCTGTTACCAGCACCAGCACTGCCAGCGACGCCAGCGATGCTCAGTCCGTCACCGTTAATCATAGTCTGGGAGGTACTGCTGGTAAAGGTGGCATTCCCACCGTCGAGAACCGTTTGGTCAGTGAGAGCTTTACCCAAGGTCATTTTTTTGCCGTTGATTTGAGATACATTATCCGTTGTATTATCACCAAAGGTGGTAACGCCGGTACCGGAGTCCACCGCTAGGTAGTTAATGCTAGCATTGCCTACTTGCCAGCCGTTGGC